>JBIPMY010000640.1:0-2773 GCA_044376335.1 Bryobacter sp. | reverse complement strand
GGTGTTTGAAATTGCCCTCAGTGATGGCCTGTGGCTGATGAACAAAGCCGCTCATCTTCAGCTAGAGCATTACAACAAGTCCAATTCCTTGTCCTGGTCGCTCGGCATGGCGCTCTATGCCACTCCAGTGGTTTACAGCAAGAAGGATTGGTCAGCCATTCTTGGGGAGTCTTACTATATCCATCTCGACCCCGAAGACAAATTTGGCTGGACCGAGCCCGAAGGCAATGTCTACCGCATTGCCATGGAAAACCTGGCTCGCCTGCAGGAAGAAATTTACCGTACTTGCTATCTCATGGGGCAATCGAGAAGTTGGCTCTCCGGTTCTGCTCAGGTGAGTGGAAACAGCAAGCGTGCGGATTACCAAATTACTCAGGAAGTGCTCCGGGCTTACGGTGACACCGTCAAGGACACCCTGAAGCGACTTTTGCAGACACTCATTCGTGTCCGCAAAGATGACCTCCGAATTTCCGTTTCGGGCCTAGATGAATTCGAGGTCGGGGAATTCAATGAGGAACTCGATGAGGCGCAGAAGCTCCTGAATCTTGGCATCGACTCAAAGACTTTCCGCAAGCAGGCTTTCAAAAAGCTGGCTTTCAAGTTTCTTGCGGATATCAATGAAACCACCAAAGAGAGCATTGCCGCCGAGATCGAAGAACAGATCGACAAAGGAGATGCGAAATGAATTCGAATCCAGAATCAGAATCGCAAAATACCACTGGGGACCTGAAAAAACTGGTTCATGAGGTGTTTGAGGAATATCACAACGTTCAGACGAAACGAACGGAACCGGCCTACAAGGCTGAGCTCGAGGAAGAACGCCGCAAGCGCGAATCCATGGAGAAACGCCTGAATGAATTGGTCGATGAGAACCGTCGCACCAAGGCAAAAGCGGAATCCATGGAACGCGAATCCTTGATTCGCAGTGAATTGCAACGCTTGGGTGTAGCCAAGTTAGACCTCGCCTTCAGGGCGGTAAAAGACGACATTCATCGGGATAACGATGGATCCCTGCACGGTCGTGGCACCGACGGAAATGTGTCAGTGCAGGAATTCTTACGCAAGTTCGTGGACGAAAACCCCGAACTTCTCCCGGCACGAAATTTGGGTGGCAGTGGGACGTCTTCGGGCGGCCGCGGTACCCAAAGCTCACCAGGCATTGATCTTGATTCGATCAGGCCCGGAATGAGCAAAGAAGATTTGGCCCGAGTGCGCAAAGAAATTGCGCGCGTAGCTGGCCTGATGGTCGATTAACAAAACTCAAAAAGGAATAAACATGCCTTCTATTACTTCTGCTAATCTCGCTAACGCGATTGTGAAACTTGTCGCAGCCGACGCGCTGCCTGCCCTGATGGGCAACCTCGTGATGGGCAATCTTGTCAATCGCGATTTTGAGCCGACTCTGGCAAAGGCTGGCGACACCGTGAACGTACCCGTTCCTCCCTCGCTCACCGCAAACAACATCGCTGACGGCGGTTCGGTAATCACCCAGAACCCCAACCTCGGCAATGCACAGATTGTGCTGAACACTCATGCTGAAGCTACCTTCCAGATTCCCGATGTCACCAAAATCGTGGCCGTCCCGGATCTCCTCAAGCTTTACATGGAACCGGCGATTGTTGCTCTTGCCGAAAAGGTCGAAACCGACTTGCTTGGATTGGCAACTTCGTTCACCTCCAATACAGCTCTGGGTGCTGCTGCTACCCCGCTGACAGAGCAGATCGTCGATGATGCTGAAACCGCTCTCTTCAACGCCAAGGTGCCTGCCAGTATGCAGAAGTACCTGGTTGTGGACGCAGCAGGTTATTCGGCTCTTCGCCAGAATCCTCGCTTCAGCGAATACTCCAAAGCAGGTGAAGCTGGTCTGAAGGCTCTGATCGATGGCAACATCGGTCGCTTGAAGGATTTCTATGTCTTCCGTTCGCAGTTTGTTCGCAAGACTGGAACTCCGCTTACGACCTACAACCTGGCCTTTGCCAAGAATGCTCTCGGCCTGGCTGTCCGTCGCCTGCCGCAGCCCCTCCCGGGCACCGGTGCTATCGCTGAATATGCTGAACTCGGCAACTTCGGCGTTCGTGTAGTGATGAGCTACCAGCCCGATACGCTGTCTCAGCAGTTTACTGTCGACATCCTTTACGGTGCTGGCGTTCTGCGTAACAACCACGCTGTTCAGGTTCGCAGCTAGTCAGTCTGAACTAACAAAGCGAAAGGGTCGGTGCTCTTCACGGGCACTGACCCTTTTCAATTTTCAATCCACGAAACAGAGCAAAAGATCATGGCGCTACTCAAAGACCAACCCATTAGCTGTTTGGCGGAATGGATGGCTTACGACTCAAAATTGTCCATCCTCTCCGAGCAGGAATCCACATCTATCGAGGCAAAATCCCGCCTCGCACAAAACGAAATTGAAACGCAGGTCACGAGCTTCTTGCTTCGCCATAGTGGCTTGAGCGAAAACGCAGCTCGACAAAGCCTCGACAAGGTGGTTGTTACAGAAGCTCTTTCGCGTTGGCATAGCATGTTGACGCTGAGTCTCTTCTACATCGACCTGGCTTCCCTGCAAAACAGCACGCTTCATCGCGATCAGTCCCGCTTTTTTGAAGGTAAGGCTGAAGCTGCAAAAGATCAGCTCTTCGAGACTGGACTTGGTATCGTCAATCAGCCAATTCCGAAGGCACCACTTCCCTTTGTTGTGTCTGCCCCTGGGGCTGGCACACCGAGAATCTTGCGCGGCCGTATCCGCTTCCAGGATCTTGATGGCGCACTGGGTACT
>JBIPMY010000233.1:0-9546 GCA_044376335.1 Bryobacter sp. | reverse complement strand
GAGTTGTATCCGTAAAGGACGTTGGCGTGCCCGAAGCCATCCGGGTGTTGGAAAGCGATAATCAGCGGCAGGTTTGCAGCGGTGAGATAAGATTCCAGCTCGCCTGGATTGATCTTGACACGGCGCATATTTACCCCGTTGATGGGGGTCAGCATAAAGCCGTCGCTAGTGATGCCGCCATCTTCGCCCGTCATCCCCGTGGAGGAGCCGATGATGTCGACTTGAGTTTGTGTTCTTACCCCGGGCAATACCTTAGTGAAACAGGAGAAGCAGGCGGCCCAGCAAGCAGTTTCGTCGATCTGGCCTTCCGGGGGCAGAGCATAGATCGCCGGGCTGCTTACCGCTTCGGTAACCTGCACCTGCAGGATCACCGGACCCTGGTTCTTCTCAACTGGCGCGCTGCCCGGGAGGTCATAGCCAATCGTCATGAGGGTAAAGCCAGCCTGGCTTGCTGGGAGCGAGGCCACCCACAGGTTGCCCTGCTTCAGGCACGTGATCTTATCGTTCAGGACAATCTTGGGGTCGTTCGATTCAAGCTTCACGTTGCTCGCCTTGGCCAGACCGCTAATGGCGATAGCCTTTACCGAGCCAGAGGGAATCTGCAAGCGCCACACTTCTTTACGCGGGCCAGGTTTGGTGTCATAGCCAGTGGCTTGGGCTGCTGCGGGCTTGAGGCAGTAAATGTCGGGTGGGGGCATCTTTGGCTTTTGCTTAGACCGGCCCCGGCGCAGCCGAGATTCCCTTGATAATCGCCGACGCCCGCTCAAACAGCATCGCCGTCTCATTGCCACAACCCAAAAACGTAAAGCCCTTCTCTTTCCACATCTGCATCAGCTCAAGAGACCGGTTATGCGTACCCGGCGCGATCCCCCGCTTGAGGCAAGCATCCCGGATCTTCTCGTAAGCCGCCACAAACTTCGGGTGCGTAAACTCACCCGGTACACCCAGCGAAACACTCAGGTCTGCCGGGCCAATCATCACCACGTCCACCCCAGGCACATCCAGCAACTCGTCCACCCGGTTCAGCGCCGTCTCGGTCTCGATCTGCAACACCACCATCGTTTCCTGGTTGTAGTGCTCGATTGCCTGCGGAATCGTTACCGCCGCATAGTCGTAATTCACCGGCGTCAGTCCGTAGCCTCTCACACCGGCAGGCGGGAACTTCGTCCACGAAATCGCCTGCGCCAGCAGTTCAGGGGATTCCACACGGGGAAAGATCACCCCGGGAGCCCCCACGTCCAATGCCCGCGCAACCAGCGCATACTGCAGGTCCGCAACACGCACCAACGGCGTGAAGTTCACATAAGGCGCGATACGGCAAAGATCCTGCACCGTCTCAAGGTCAAATCCGCCATGCTCACAATCGACAAAGGCCCAGTGAAAGCCCGCCGCCGCCAGCAGCTTCAAAACTTCTTGCGAACGTAGCTGGCCAAAGCCACAGCCATATTGGGGGTGCCCGTTTTTCAGGGCTTCTTTGAGGAGGTTTTTGCGGAGTCCCACGGTGTTTAGGCCTTTAGCCTAACAGAAGCACATGGTGGTCGTGACAGCCGTAATGGATGTTTTCAAGAATCGTCGGGATGAATTCCAGGCCGTAATCCGAAAGCATCGCAAGCAACGAATAATGCCGTTCCTGCAAATGCCCGTGAGGTGCCAATCGATGCGAGATATGCGCCGCCTGCCGCTGCGCCTGATCGTTCTTGCGCAGCATTTCCATCACCACCTTCGAATGGTTCTTGGCAAACTGGTAGCGGATCTTGTTCTCCGATGTCTCAAGCGCCCGGGCAATCGTTGGGTCGAAAGATTCCATCTTCGCCGCCAACATCGACATGGCAGAATTCACCGACCGTTCAGCCGTTTGCAGACTTTCGGTGACGTCCGGCGGCACCAGCCGCTTAGCCAAAGTAAGCGCGACATGGCTTTCGTCGTGCAACATATCGGCGTAGCGCACCCGGAAGCGCTCAATCGTCTTCGCAGACTTCGCATCCACGATCGTAAAAAACGCCCGCGGCAGAGCCAGCGGCATTCTCCCCAGTAAAAGCTTGTAGAGCACTTCAGACTGCGCGAAATATGCCAGCTCGCCAGGCCCGCCAATAATGGCCGCCGTCGGAAAGAGCCAATCCTGCCAAACCGGGCGCAACAGCGCATTCGGAGAAAGCTTCAGCCCTTGCGCTGCCATCGCGTGGGCATCATAAGTCTTTGCGTTGAATTTCAGTTGCTGCCGGTGTTCATCTTCAAGCAAAAAGAACAAAGAAGTCTCATTCGCCTCAAAATGTACCTGAGGCTTGTAGCCCGCTGCAACTAGCTCTTTGTTCCTCTCAAGTAGCGCGTCAGCAAGTTCTGGAGCGCGCATCGCGGCATTCGAAAGAAACTCACCACCCACCGCGCGAAGTTTGGGCTCCAGCGGGTCAGCAAAGAGCAACCCGAGTGGGCTCAGCAACTCTTTCAACAGCCCAACAAAGGCCTCGCCAAAACTGGTTCCATTCTGATAGTGCCGCTGGGCCAATGCCGAAATTTCTTCTGTCAGAGGCAGTATTTCGGGAAGCCCTTGAAGCAAGTGCAGCCCAGCCGGACGCGAATCTGAGGCGGCATCAGCAGTGATGTCTCCATCCCAGAAAGCAGCGGAACGGATTTCTTCCACATCGTGGTCTTCAGTCGCCAGCCAGAAAATCGGCACCGCAGGCTGCCCGGACTCTGTCAGTTCCTGTGCCAGACGAATCGCACTCAACGCTTTGTAAAGGGTGTAGACAGGTCCACCGTACAAACCAACCTGCTGCCCCGTAAGAATCGCAACCGTGTTTTCCTGGGCCAAAACGGCAAGTGACGGGTGATTCGGGTTGGTCTCTTGCAGCGCTTCGACGATTGCCGCGCGACGGGCAGGAGGGTATTCGATCTCTTCGATGGACTTTCGGATCGATTCGGGGTTCGAGGGGTCGTGCGAAAAGAAGGCCTCAACGCGCGGGAAATCGTAGAGAAAATCTACGAAGAGTCGCGATGACCCTGGCAGTTCGAAATGTCGTATACAGACGCCGCTCATAAAGACCTGTCCGAGTGGACACAAACGTACCTTAGCAGATGCAATGAGGGGAGCGAAAGACACGGAAAGTTTGTTAGCTTACGAGCAGGGGTTTTTTAATGACCGATTCTGAGTTTTCGTTGCGTTGTGATGCGGCACTGGCAGATCTGAACAAATCTTTGCTCAAAGCGGCAGATGAGTTTGAATTTGATCCGGACTTCCAGGCAGGTGCCCTCACCGTCGAATTCGACGAGCCCAAAGAAAAGTACGTCGTAAGCCCGAATGCCCCCGTGCACCAGGTTTGGGTGAGTGCCAGAGTCAAAAGCTACAAGCTCGATTGGGAAGACGCCCGTAGTGCATTTGTCCTTCCCACAACCGGCCAAACCCTCAAGGAACTGATGGCAGACCTGCTCGAACAGCGTATAGGCGAAGCTGTTGAGCTCTAATGGCCGGGGTCTACATCTCCTACCCCTTTTGCGCGCAGAAGTGTAGCTACTGCAATTTTGCCTCGGGAGTATTCCCCAAAGCCCTAGAACCTGTCTACCAGCAGCGCCTTCTCGACGAAATTCGTGGCACTGTGTGGATGTTTACACCAGAAACATTGTATTTAGGCGGCGGAACGCCCAGTTTATGGGATTTGGGGGAGCTTGAGGCAGTGTTGGGGGCGGTTCCCGGTAGACCCTGGAGGGAAGTAACCATGGAGGCGGCCCCGGGTTCTTTGACGACGGAAAGGGTTGCAGCCTGGCGGAGGCTCGGCATCAACCGGGTCAGTTTGGGAGTGCAAAGCTTCGTTGAGCGAGAAATCCGGCGCAGCGGTCGCAAGCATACAGCCGAGATAGTCGCCTCCGACGTAGCCTTGCTGCGTCAGCATGGAATCCAATCAATCAATCTGGACCTCATCTCAGGTCTCGCCGAACAAACCAGGGAAAGCTGGGAAGAAAGTCTCGATCACGTTCTAAAACTCGAAGTCCCCCATGTCAGCGTCTACATCCTCGAAGTCGACGAGGATAGCCGTCTGGGTGCCGAGGTATTGCTCAACGGCAAGCGTTACGGTGCCAGGGACATCCCAAGTGAAGATCAGCAGGCAGATTTCTACGAGCGAGCAGTAGAGCGTCTAGCCGAATCCGGCATTGCTCGCTACGAAATTTCAAATTTTGCCCAACCCGGTGCCGAAAGCTTACACAATCTCAAGTATTGGAAACTCGAGCCCTACCTCGGCTTCGGTGCCGACGCTCATTCCTTCGACGGTAAATGGCGCTGGCAAAATGTCGAAGAGGTAAAGGAATATGCCCTCGGCACCCCGCCCCCAAGCCGCATCTTGGCAGATGTCGACAACGAAAAGTATTGGGTGGGCCTTCGCCTCAGCGAAGGAGTCCCAGCGGGAACTCGATTTACGGAGCAAATTTCGAGGTTAGTAGACGATGGCTTGCTGGAGCGTCAGGGAGACCGAATTCGATTGACACCCCGTGGAGTGTTGGTTTCAAATGAAGTTTTCCAAGAATTCCTGGAAGAATCTCTGAATGTCTGAATATCAGAGCAACGGATTTGGACAGTATCCATATTTTAAGTCGAATCCATCTCCAGATGGTGTAATATCACCAGTAGCGAGAAAAATGGTGTATGGCCCTAAATATTAAGAACCAGGAAGTGGAGCGGTTGGCTAAGGAGGTTTCTGAATTGGCCCATGAGACCAAAACGGAAGCAATACGAAAAGCTCTTGAAGAACGAAAACTGCGCTTGCGTTTGCATGCTGTCGACATGGACCGTGGCGAAAAGGCATTCGGTTTTTTGGAAAGGGAAGTATGGCCGTACCTTCCCGCCAACGTGAGGGGCAAATCCATCAGTAAAGAAGAAAAAGAAGAAATCCTCGGCTACGGTCCGGACGGTGTATGATCCTTCTGGATTCCTCTGCCGTTCTGTGTGCCTTGTTGGATGAACCCGGTTCTAGGCGTCTGAAGAGTTTATTGGGGCAAACAAAATTGGTTGCGATTGGCGCACCAACACTATTGGAGGCAGGTCTGGTGATGGCTTCTCGTAGCGTTGAGGGTAGACATGCAGTTGAAGGCTTCATTAGAGACTGTCAAGCTGAAGTGTTGGAATTCAGACGAGAACACTCAGAGATGGCGCTGGGTGCATTCTTGCGTTTCGGCAAAGGTAGACACCCGGCGAGGCTCAATTTTGGGGATTGCATGAGTTACGCCTTTGCTCGGATGAGCGGCTTGAAACTTGTTTACACGGGAGATGATTTTGGCATGACTGATCTCGTGAATCTCGAAAGACTGGACTAGAGGTATTCGATGGCTGACATGATCGACTTACGCAGCGACACGGTAACCCGCCCAACAGCAGAGATGCGGGCCGCAATGGCCGCGGCCGAGGTAGGCGACGACGTCTATCGCGAAGACCCCACAATCAACCGTCTCGAAGCGCGCGCGGCTGAGATCATGGGCAAAGAAGCCGGGCTTTTTGTTCCCACCGGCGTCATGGGCAACACCATCGGCATCAAGATCCATACCGAACACGGCCAGGAGGTGATCTGCGATTCCCGCGGACACATCCTGAATTACGAATTGTCGATGATGGCCTGGTTTGCCGGCTGCGTCGCCCGAGCCATCCCGACGCAGGACGGCTTGCTCGACTGGGCCCGCGTAAAAGCAGAAATTCGTCCGCTTGGCCCCCACGCCGCCCCAACTGGCCTCATCGAAGTTGAAAATTCCCACAACGTCGGCGGCGGAACCGTCTACCCGCAATCCCAACTCGACGAAATCTGCGACGGCGCACACTCCATGGGTTTGCCAGTACATATGGACGGCGCCCGGCTGTTTAACGCCGCCGCTGCCGCAAACCGTGGCGTAGCAGAAATCACCGCCAAGGTAGATACAGTCATGTTTTGCCTCTCCAAGGGCCTCGGTGCCCCGGTGGGTAGCATGCTCGTCGGGCCGCAGGCACTCATCGACAAAGGCCGGCTCTACCGCAAACGCCTCGGCGGCGGCATGAGACAGGCTGGAATCCTCGCCGCCGCTGGCTTGATCGCCCTCGAAAAAATGCCAGCCCGCTTGCACGAAGATCACGCCAACGCCCAAATGATCGCCAAACGGATTTCCGCCCTGCCCGGCATCACCCTTGATGCTGCCAAAGTAGTAACGAATATCCTGATATTTGATGTCGCAGGAACCCCCTGGACTGCCGCACAATTCTGCGACCGCATGGCCGCTCACGGTGTCATGATGATCCCCTTTGGCCCTACACTCGTCAGAATCGTCACTCATTACGACGCCCCCAAAGCAGCCTGCGAAATTGCCATCGAGAAAATTGAGGAGATGTTGAAGCAATCATGAACCCACTCTTGCGAGTTCCTTTTGAAATCCCCTTTGACCAGATTGAAGTGGCCCACATCGTTCCCGCCATCAGGGAACTGATCGCCGAATCCAAGGCCAACATTACCGCAATTGAAGACTTTGCGGGCACACGTACCTTCGCCAACACGCTCACCGCCCTCGACGAATCCACCGTAAACCTGGAAAACGCCATGGCCGTCGTCCGCCACATGGAATGCGTCTCCAATTCCCCCGAGCTACGAGAAGCCGTACAAACAATCGACCCCGAAGTCAGCGGCTTCTATTCCTCCATCCCCCTCAATGCCAAACTCTGGACGGCATTACAAGGTGTCAGCGATCAAGGCCTGAATCGCCTCGAAAAACGCTTCCTCACCAAGCAACTCGACTCCTTCCGCCGCCACGGTGCGGAGCTCGATCCAGACCTCAAAGCGCGCCTCCTCGAAATCGATGTCGAGCTGCAGGGCTTGTGCACCAAATTCTCGCAGAATGTGTTGGATGCAACCAATGCCTTTGAGTTAATCGTCGAAGACGAAGCGCGTTTGGCAGGCCTCCCGGAGAATGCCAAAGCCGCCGCCAAAGCCAGTGCCGAGGCCAAGGGTAAAGCGGGCTACAGGTTTACCCTGCAAGCGCCCAGTTTCGTACCCGTACTTACTTACCTCGACGACGTCGAGATTCGACGCAAACTCTGGGAAGGCTACAACGAACGCGCAACCGAAGGCGCTTACGACAATCGAAATCTGATGCGGCAGGTTCTCACCCTCCGTCGCGAAAAGGCCATCCTCCTCGGCTACTTCACCTTTGCTGACTTCGTTTTGGCAGACCGTATGGCCCAGCGAGGCGCCATCGCGCGCGAATTTGTTTACGAACTCGAAAAAGCCACCCGCGACCGCTTTGTTGAAGAGCATGAAGCACTCGAAGCCTTCAGCGGCCAAAAGCTTGAGCCTTGGGATGTCGGCTATTACGCCGAAAAGCAGCGCCAGGCTCTCTATGACTTTGATGAAGAGGCCTTGCGGCCCTACTTCTCCGTAGACCGGGTTGTGGCCGGAATGTTTGAACTCTGCGAAAAGCTCTTTGGCATTGAAGTCCGCCACATCGCCGATGCCAAAGTCTACGAGCCCAGCGTTCGCTACAACGAAATCTACTCCGACGGCCGCATGATCGGAGCCTTCTACGCAGACTGGTTCCCCCGCGAATCCAAGCGCGGTGGCGCCTGGATGGAAGCCCTCCGCACCGGCGGCCCACAGCCAGATGGAAGTTTTGCCCCTCACCTCGGAGTAATTTGCGGCAACATGACGCCGCCCATGCCAGATCAGCCAGCCCTGTTGACACACCGCGAAGTCGAAACCATCTTCCACGAATTCGGACACTTGCTGCACCACTGCCTCAGCGAGGTCCCTCTCCGTAGCCTAAGCGGCACCAATGTACCCTGGGACTTCGTCGAATTGCCCAGTCAGATCATGGAAAACTGGTGCTGGGAACGCGAGTCTCTCGACTTCTTCGCCCGCCACCACCAGACCGGCGAGCCCATCCCTGAAGAACTCTTCCAGAAAATGAAGCGCGCCAGAACCTACCGCGCCGCCTCCGGCCAAATGCGGCAACTCGGCTTTGCTACCGTCGACCTCGTGCTCCATACCGAATTCGTACCCAATGCGGAAATGGATCTCGTATCCCTCGCCAACACGGTTCTGCAACGCTTTACCCCCATTACCTTGCCAGAAAAGTACGGAATGATACTCGGCTTCACACACCTCTTTTCCGGCCCGGTCGGCTATGCCGCCGGCTACTACAGCTACAAATGGGCCGAAGTTCTCGATGCCGATGCCTTCTCCCGCTTTAAAGAAGAGGGCGTCCTCAACGGAACTGTCGGTCGTGAATATCGCGAAAAGATCCTGGCCAAGGGCAATAGCGAAGAACCACGCGATCTTTTCCGCAACTTCATGGGCCGGGATGCCACCCAAACCGCACTTTTAGAGCGAATCGGCCTCGTCCAAGCATTATAAAGCTCTGAATTTCAGATATTCTGATGTTATGAGCGAAGAATTCCTTCAGATGGGCAAGCGGGGCACCGTTGTGATTCCCGCGAAGCTGCGCAAAAAACTCGGCATGACAGACGGTTGTTTGCTGTTGGTCACCGAAGTGGAAGGCAGCGTCCGGCTTCGACTGGCGAAGGTCATGAACCCGGATTCTGATTCGCGTCTAAAGATGGCCCAGCGGCTCCTCAGTGGCGCTGAAGATCTGGGAGAGTATTTTGCTGCGATCGAAGAAGTACGTCGCATGGGATTTGAGCCTGACGAAGTGCCGCATGAGCGGTACTCTGTAGAAAAGAGTACAAAACAGTGACTTCTGACCCAATGTTCCTAAAAATCCTTTCACACCCGGTTTTTGTGAATTTGAACTTTCACATGCCGATGATCATTGACCTGTCGCATCCGGTGATCATGCTCAGCGGAGAAAATGGCAGTGGCAAGAGCACCTTGCTGCACTCCATCTTCTACGCCATGAAAGGCGAGCAGGTAGATGGCTTCATCTACCGTCTCGATACCGGCAAGCTCACCCTTGGCAAGCCCTACCTCTTTGATGCCGAGCAGCACAACCCACGCATGCAGCTCGAGCTCTTCGAAGACAACCCGCAAATGCTCGAATTCCTGCAGATGGCCAGCCACGGTCAGGTAATGCTGGCAATGTTCCGCGAGAACTTCCCCAGCCTGCCCGAAGGTACCGTTCTGATTCTCGACGAGCCTGAAATGGCGCTCTCGGTCAGCAACCAGCGCCGCATCCTGAAGATGTTGCTCGAACTGGCAGACCAGAGGAAGTTCCGCATCATCTGCGCAACCCATTCCCCGATCCTGCTCGATTCTCCCGATACCTACGTCATCAACCTCGATAACTACACCAACAAGAATGTAGCCGACAACTCAATGGGCATTCAGGGGGCCTCGACACTGCAATGATCTCAATCGCTGGCTTGCTCTTACTCGGAGTTTTGCCGCCGGGAGTGGTGGTAGATCATGAAGGGGCAGCAAGCCGGCGCTACATCGGGTCGCCTTCGATTGTGAGGTGCCGCGATGGAGCTTATGTCGCTACACACGACTTTTTCGGACCCGGGTCAACGCAGAGCGTCTCTGCGCTAACCCGGGTTTTTCGTTCTGAGGACCGCGGCAAAGCCTGGACCCGAACTGCCGAATTGCAGGATCA
>JBIPMY010000639.1:0-2784 GCA_044376335.1 Bryobacter sp. | reverse complement strand
TCAGGAAACGAGACCACATGAGGGTCCTCAAAAACTAGTTTCGCCGTTTCAAAGCTGATTCCGTGCTTCACGATGTTGGTTCGATTTTTGGCTTCGTCCCACTCAAAGTGAATCGCCATTTGTATATACAGTGTAGCACGGGCAGGGTAAGATTTAGCCTAATTCGGGTCGGCTTGAGGAGACCGAAATCAACTGTCTGAGAGGCAGTGCAGGTGGGCACCTTTGGATAGGATTTTACAGATTTCTTTCAGTGTGGAGGAGGAGTTTCAGGTTCCGGGCTACTTGAGACAAGGGTTGACGATGGGGAGGCCGCGGAGGCGGGAGAAGTCGCGGTCGGCAGACCAGAGTTCTTTTACAGCGTGGGCGCGACAAATGGCATGGATGCGTGCGTCATGGACTTGGGCTCCGCTGAGTTTGCCGCGAAGGAAATTATCTTTGAGCTCTCGCCAGTAGGTTGGAGATTCATGCAGTAGGCGCAAGGTGGGAGACTCCATCCAGATTTCGACTTGTTCGATGGCTTGAGTTGGTGGAGTTGGCGGCTTGAAGATTTTCAGGTTGGTGGAAACAGACAAGAACTCGTGCAGGCAGGGCCACGGAATCGCCCAGGGTGTAGGGCCCTCAGCCAGACTTTGAATGGCCGCAGAGGCAGTCTCATGGAGGGGTGAATCCGTACGATGGGCGTAAACGAGGATGTTGGTGTCGACGGCAATCATCGCTTTCCCCGGCCGCCTTCATCCTCGTAGGCCAAGGAAGTCAGTTGCGTCCATTCGATTCCCGATTGCAGACCTTTGCCACCTTTGAAGCTCCCGTCCCGAAGGCGGAAGGGTTTTGATGGAGTTCCAGTTCGAGACTCGATTACCGTTCGTAATCCTTCTTCGACCAGGACACGGAAACTGAGGCCCTCCTTGAGAGCCAATGCCTTGGCTTGATCGAAAAGCGGATCCGCAATCTCAACCGTTGTCTTCATGCCCCATACTACCATTTGACCGATATGGGTCGTATGGGTCTGTTTGGGTTTCGCAGGTGGCTATAGCGTTCGCTTTTTTAGTGGTTCTTTCACGCTGGCAGCAGTGAGGTGAGCTTGAAAGTCAGCTTGAATGTCACTCGTTGTCTTGCCTTGCTTTAGTTGGGCTAAGACGGTTCTTGCGAATCGATGGGTCTCACGAGAGTAGAAGTCCTGCGGCTCGCGGGGGGAAGCTTCGAAAGCTTTTGATGTCGAGGCGATTGTGGACTGCATGGATTCTGTTAACTGTTCTGTTGTCGTTGCAGCCGCAAGGCTGTTCACGATGTCTTTGAGTGCTTGCAGGCGTTTTTCCGATCGGAGTTGCACTCCGTAACGGTCTTCACCGGTTAGGGTGTTGTCGGCAAAGGTGATGGAGTCGAGTGTAATTTCCATTCGTTCCAAACCTTCCACGAATTGCAGGGAGCGAGCAGTGTCTGAGCAAATACTCGCGCGGAAGGTGCGCGGCGAGGGGATGGGCGCAGGGTTCAAGTAGACAGAGAGTTCGGAACGAGGTGCGAGGATCAGCAAGCTGGAGGTTGTTTTTCCGAAGATTAGTTCGTTGATGCCGACTCGCGTGATTTCCGAACCCTTGTAGATCGTCATCCTTACAACAACTGAATCGATATGGGATGCAGACTGGTTCAAGATCCCAATCAAGTAGGGATGCATCTGTTTGCAGCTTTCGAGACGCTCAGACTGGGTGGACTCATAGGACAAAGCTGTGTCTTTGTTTGATGCAATCGGGAAGACCAGAAGCCCTTGCCGGGCTAAGTCTGGTGGGAAGACGAAGTCCACTTGCTGGGCTGAGGCGAGGCTGAGTCCAGCGAGGAGGATCGAGAATAGCTGGAGGGTGAGCCTGTTATTTGGGGTCAAAGAAGGCTCGAATCTGAGTCGAGTGTAACCGAAGTTGAAGGTTCGAGCTATAGGGAGATTCAGCGGGGTGTGGCTTGGCAGAATTTAATCCTTCAGTACCATTCCGTCTGCTTTCCGAATCGGATAGACTTCTAAGATCTGATATGTTCCGAAAATTGTATCGTGCTTTCGCGGTTGCTTTGCTCGCAATAGTGCCTGCTCAATCTGCAGACCCGGGTTGCCCACGTTATCCGTCGGCGATGCGGACCGAGCAGATCGATATTTTGGAGTTGGACCGGGCGTTCCAGGAATATGGTGCGCGTGCGCGGAAGGCTTCTGTTGGAGCCAAGGCGTCTGAAGGGAATTATTCCAACTTCATCGATCAGAGGCTGTTTGCGAAGATGGCTGGCGATAAGGTGGCTCCTGCGCCAAAGTCGAACGATGTTGAGTTCTTGCGGCGCGTATATATCGACGTCACCGGGCGGATTCCTACGCCGGAAGCGGCTCAGGCTTTCCTTGAATCGGCTGACCCTGAGAAGCGCACGAAGCTGATTGATCAGTTGCTGGCGTCGCCGGCATATGCCGATCAACTGACTACCTTTTGGGCGAACAAGTTCAGGGTGACGCGGAGCCATGAATCGATCGGGACGCTGGGGCGGAATACTTTTTATGAATGGTTGCGGAAGTCGATTGCCGGTGACCGGCCCTATGATGCGTTTGCGCGTGAGTTGATTTCTGCTGCCGGGGAAGTCGATACAGTGCCGGGGACGCAGTTTTTTGCCCGCTGGATGGATGTGAATGGGCCGGTGCAGGATTCCTGGGACGATATCACGGACAAGATCACAACTACTTTTCTTGGCTACAAGACCGAGTGCATCTCTTGCCATCACGGGCGCTCGCACCTCGAGAAGATCAATCTCTTTTTGACC
>JBIPMY010000638.1:0-2789 GCA_044376335.1 Bryobacter sp. | reverse complement strand
CCATTACCCTCACTCAACGCCCCGCCATAAAGCACCAGCGAGTGATCGAGCAGACTCCCATCCCCATCCTGTGTGCTCTTCAGCTTCGCCACAAAATGACTGAACAGCTCCACATGGAAGCAATTGATCTTGGCCACCTTCTCGATAAAGTCCGGGTGCCCCCGATGGTGCGTCAAAGGATGATGCGGATCGGGCACACCAATCTCCGGATAAGTCCTAACACTACCCTCACGCCCCAACATCATCGTCGAAACCCTTGTCAAATCAGCCTGAAACGCAATCGTCTGCAAATCAAACATCAACTTCACATACTCTGCATAAGAGAACGGAATCCCGCCCGGCTTCTCACCCGTAGCAAACTGCGGATCCTTCTCAGCCTTCGCAATCCCGGTCTCAACCTCTCGAATCGCGCTCAGGTATTCATCCAGTTTCCGCTTATCCAGCGAGCCCAGATTCTTCACCATCGCCTGCGTACTCTCGCGAGTCAAATCAAGAATGCTGTTCTTATAAAGAGCGCGCCGAGCCCGTGTGGCCTCATCAAGACTCGGGTCCATAGTTCCAAACAAACGCTCAAACACAGACCGCGGATTCACTTCCACCGCCATCGGCGTATCCGGGTTCTTCCACGACAAAGTATTCGTATAAGCGCAACTCGAACCGGTGTCGCAATTGCCGATCATCCGCGAATCCTCACACCCCAGCTGCAAAGAAGCCACCCGCGTCTCGGCCACAAACTGCTGCGCCGCAAGCTGATCAAAGGTTGTCCCGGCATGAACATCCGCACCAGCCGTATACTTCGGAATCGCCCCCGACAAAAAGCTCCCGCTAGCCTTTGCATGAGCGCCACCCTTGGCCTTGTCAGACACAAGGTTCGACAACCCCGACACCAGCGTAATGTCTTCGCGAAACTTCTCAAGCGGCTTCAAAATCCGGTTGAACTCAAGCCCCTCACCCTTGGGAGTCCAGTCCTTCATCGTCATGCCATTGGGTACATAAACAACAGCCAGCCGCCGCGCCTGCTTCGTCGTTCGAGGAGCCGCCAGCGCCGGTTGCATCGCATCGAGAAACGGCAACCCAATAGCCACACCAGCCCCGCGCAACAACGTCCGTCGCGAAACACTTTTGCCAGTTACGAAATTCATGATGCATCTCCTGCCCGCCGCATCTGAAACGGCAAGCTCTTCACAATCTCTTCAATCAGCGCAAGAAACCGATACTGCCCCGCAGGCACCTTGGCCGCAATGGCATTCACTGCCGGCTTATCGGCCCGCTCAAGTCCTCGACCCAAAGCATAGGTCAACAACTTCTCAGTCAAGCCCTTTACATAAGCATCCTTATCCAGCGCAAGCAATCCCTTCAGCTCGATCGGCCCGGCAAACTTGCGATTCCCAGGCAGTGTTCCAGTAGGATCAATCGCAACCTTGCCATCAGCATCACGCCATTTCCCGATCGCATCAAAGTTCTCAAGCCCAAACCCAAGCGGATCCATCCGCGCATGGCAACCAGCACAAGACGGATTCTTGCGATGCTCTTCCATCTGTTGCCGCAAACTCAAACTGCCGTCACCCTTGGCTTCATCCAGCCCAGGCACAGCCGGAGGAGGTGGCGGCGGTGGCGCATGCAGCAAATTCTCAAGAATCCACTTGCCACGCAACACAGGCGAAGTCCGCGTCGAATAAGACGAGGTCGTCAACACACTAGCCTGAGCCAGAATCCCGCCACCACGTTTGGTGCCACTCATATCCACCCGGCGAAACTCATGCCCCACCACACCAGGCACGCCATAGAACCTTCCCAGCCGCTCGTTCAAATAAGAGTGCTTCGCATCCAGCACATCCAGAACACTGCCATTCTGCCGGATCAGATTCTCCAGAAACAGCGTGGTTTCCTGCTTCATCGAATAGCGCAGACTCTCATCAAAGTCAGGAAACTTCTCCACATCCGGCTTCATCACTTCCACGTTTTTGTACTGCAACCACTGCCCGGCAAAGTTCTCCACCAGCGCCCGCGCCTTCTCATCGCGCAACATGCGCGCCACCTGCGCCTTCAGCACCAGCGGCTGCCGCAAAGCCTTCTGCCCCGCCAGGCGCAACAGCGCCTCATCCGGCATGCTGCTCCACAAGAAGTAACTCAACCGCGAAGCAAGTTCATAATCACTTACGGGTGCATAGTTCTTACCCGCAATCGCCGGCCGATCCTGCTCAACGCGAAACAGAAAATGCGGCGACACCAGCACTCCCTGCAAAGCCGTAGCAATACCTTCCTTAAAGCTATCCCCAGACTTCCGCGCCAGCCCGTAAAGCTTCAGATAAGGAGCCACCTCAGCTTCACTCACCGGGCGTCGATACGCTCGGCGAACAAAGCTCCGTACGATCGTTCCCGCACAAGCATCCGTCTGCAAGCCGCAAACAAAGATCCGCTGCGTACTCAATACGCTCGGCCCCATCGTCTGCGTAAACGGCCCACCCACATCAATCGATTCATAACGGTTGTCCACGCGAACCTCAGCACGGTCCGTCTTCAACTTGGTGCCATACTTGCGCAGCAGCTCGATATCCTTGGCAGTCAATTCACCCTTGGGTGACGAAAGCGTAGGCACATCCTGAGGATTCGATGGCTTCGGCCCGCCGTACTTCGGCGGCAGTCCCTCATAAAGATTCAGATACGAAGCCGACACCAGATGCTCCCCAGCCTTCACCTGCGTTCGAACTTCGCAAATCCGGCCCTCCAGATCTTCCCCTTCTTCCGTCCAGCTCTTCACCAGCTTGCCGTCGATAAACAAAGCAGGC
>JBIPMY010000232.1:0-9590 GCA_044376335.1 Bryobacter sp. | reverse complement strand
CAACCCAAGCCAGACCACTGTGACACCCACATTTACACTACTTACCTCAAACGGCAATCCGAATGGCATTCTCCAGGTGGATGTGGTGGGCACGGTAACGGCACCGACCTACTTTATGAAAATGTTCAGCATGAACGCCATGAGAATTTCAGCGACAGGAACTGCGACAAGGCGAACGCTCGTAATGATGCTCATTCTTGACGTCTCGGGTTCGATGGGCTCTCGAGCTGCTGTCGGAGTGATTCCAACTGTGGTGAGTAGTTCAACGAGCTCTTGCGATGCGATGGTATATGCATCTTCTAAATTTCTCGACTACTTCAGTTCATACGATTATGTTGGGGCCGTGACATTTAGTACGAATTCTAGAACGATTTATGCTCCTAGCAGAGACTACAAAAGGTCTGATAGCGCAGGACTAAACGCTCAGCTTAGAAATGTATCTTGTGGCGGATATACCAATACGGCTCCATCGATCAATATGGCTTGGGCAGCAATCCGCAATGTGGGATTGAAGCTGGCGATGAATGAGATCCTTCTATTTACTGATGGAATGCCGAACGTCGTAACAGGAGATTTTCCTTTAAGAACTCAGCGCGATACTAGATTGGGGATCGGAAGACAGTATGGTGGGGTAGGTGCTAATACTTTGGTGATTCCACCTGAGGATACTGTTGCAAATCAGCAGTTATTCTATCGGGATAGCAACGACCCCTTTAGTCCGACCACCTACAATTCGAGTCCAAATACAACACCAACGTTGAATGGTCCCTATACGGCAGCTCAGCAAATCCATGTCAATAACGGCGTACCTCCCAGATATGGAGACTCCCGCTTTTTGCCGCTAACGGCGGCACAGTTCACCAGATATACAACCCTTAGCGGTTCTGGCACAGCTACCACTACAGCCAACATAAACATTAGAAACTCGTTTGGTTGGTATCTGGGGTCAGCCGCAGGCCCGTATATGAGGAAATGGATTCAAGATGCGTCTGTTCCGGCAAGGAACTATTTCAACTGCACCAACACAAACACAAATCTTGCCACTGCTGATCGAGGTGCGACATACATGTGCAGAGACATGGCAGTGTCCTCGCTGACAACTAGTCCGGCAACAATGTATGGAGGAATCACTCAGGCTACGAATCCTTCTTATCACCCTCGGTTTGGGGCAAAAGCAAATTTCTGGAATGCCGCATACCACGGAGAGTCTGCAGGATCGGTGCCTAGCGGGTTTACAACGATGTCGTCCAATGGGACAGTTGCAAACACTTCTACGATCGCTCACATACCTGATCTGGACGCTAAGGGAAACTCGAATTGGGGATTCCGTGAGAACTGGGTCTATAACGTAAATCAGGGGTGCGCACCTTCAGGCACAACACTTCCGATGGGCGCGACGGATCTTTGTAAGAGCCGTGGCGGCTTGTGGGCAGACTACATGACGTCCGGGTTAGGGACCAACAGGTTTACTGCAGGCCCATACAACAATAAGCTTAGGCCGGATTTGCCGAATGTTTATCCTGCGGCTGCAATGAATAGTGCTGTTGATGCTGCTCTTCGAACAAAATCAGATACAGATTACAACATTCGTTTCGATTGCGTTTACCTGGTTGGAACCGAAGACAATGTAGATCGGGAATTCTTACAGATTATTGCCAATGTACAGGTGTTTAAGCCTACGATCTTCGACGGCGCTAATGCCCCTCTACAAGGGACAAACACTCGGTACAACTCTGCCTTGCAGGAAGGCCTGTGGTACTACACAACCAATCCGGCGGATTTGGCGAATCTCTTCGCGCAGATCGCTGGCTCCCTGCTTCGCCTGAGTGCATAATGGCATGATGGTCTGGTAGGCATCCAGACCATGCTCAGAAGAAGCTTTTTACAGACAACGATGACAGGCTTGGCGGCAACCACGGTTGCCGCCAATTCTCGTTCTAAAGAACTCAAAACAGAGGTCGCAATCATTGGTGGCAGCACCGGCGGGTGCGCGGCCGCACTCGGGGCTTTGCGTGAAGGTCGCAGGGTGGTGATGACCGAGGAGTGCCGGTGGATTGGAGGACAGTTGACCTCTCAGCTAGTCCCGCCAGACGAGCATCCCTGGATGGATATGTTTGGAGGGACGCGTGCTTATCGCGGCTATCGAGAAGCTGTTCGAGGCCATTATCGAAGCCACTATCCGTTGACCGAAGAGGCACGTACACAGACGCCCTTTAATCCGGGTGGCGGATCTGTCAGTGGCATCACACATGAGCCAAAGATCTCGCTGGCTGTGCTCGATGCTTTATTGGCCCCTTATCTGTCCAGTGGGCAATTGACGATACTCACCGAGTTTCGTCCGGTTGCGGCGTCTGTGGGCGGTGACAAGGTGTTGGCTGTGACAGTTGAGCACTTGCTCAACAAGCACCGGATTACCATTGCGGCCCCTTACTTTGTGGATGCAACCGAGCAGGGGGATTTGCTGCCGCTGGCCAAGTGTGAATTTGTAACGGGAGCTGAGAGCCGTGGGCAGACGGGCGAACCGAGTGCGCCATCTGCGCCGCAGCCCGACAATATCCAATCCTTCACAGTTTGCTTTGCCATGGATTACCGGGATGGCGAGAATCATGTGATTACCAAGCCCGAAGACTATGCCTTCTGGCGAGATTATGTACCAGCGATGAAGCCCGCCTGGCCCGGCAAGCTACTGGCCTGGCACATGAGCAATCCGATTACGCTCGAGAAGCGGGTTGTTGATTTTGATCCCAGGGAAGATTCCGGGAAAGCAAACGCGCCATTGAATCTCTGGCTCTACCGACGCATTCGCCGGCGCAAGAATTATGTGAACTGGCAGCAGGATGCCGACATCAGCCTGGTGAACTGGCCGCAGAATGATTACTGGCTGGGGAATCTGCACGGCGGCACCGAGGCCGAAGCGGCGAAGCATTTGAGGGGAGGGAAGCAGTTGAGTCTCTCGCTACTCTACTGGATGCAGACAGAAGCGCCGAGGGCGGATGGCAAGGCCGGCTGGCCGGGGTTGCGATTACGCCACGATCAGGCTGGGACAGAAGACGGCCTCGCGATGTACCCGTATATTCGGGAGAGCCGCCGGATTCAGGCCGAGTTCACGGTGACTGAGCAGATGGTGGCAACCAAGGGCAGGGAAACTTTGGGTGCCGAGAAGTTTGCCGACAGCGTTGGGATAGGTAGCTACCGGATTGACTTGCATCCTTCAAGTGGTGGCGATAACTATATCGATGTGAGCTCGCAGCCGTTTCAGATTCCGATGGGAGCTCTGATTCCCAAGCGCATGGAGAATCTGCTGGCCGGGTGCAAGAATCTGGGCGTGACGCACATCACGAACGGGTGTTACCGCTTGCATCCGGTGGAGTGGAATATTGGGGAGAGCGCCGGCGCACTAGCCGCCGAGGCCCTGCGTACAGGCGAACCGCCACGCAAAATTCGCAATGATCTGAAGATGAGAGCTGCGTTTCAGACGCGGCTTCGATCGAGAGGGATACAAACCGAATGGCCGACTTTGTCACCGCGCTAGCGATCACGCTGCTCGCGCAGCAGATCACTCCAGAGAACGTAAAGAAGCTCGAAGTCGCCTGGCGTTATAACCATGGCGAGAATCCGGAAGTTCGGACGGCCAACCGGCTGAGTTTTAACGCAACCCCCGTTTTGGCTGAGGGCAAGCTGTTTGTGATTACCCCGAAAGGCTCGGCGATCGCGCTCGATCCCTTCACAGGCAAGGAGCTCTGGAAGACACCCCGCAATGGCGAGGTGCGCCGCAGTTGGGGCGCTGCTTATTCAAGAGGGAAGATCTTCTTTGGCACCCCGGATGGCAAGCTGATCGCCCTGTTGGCCCGCAACGGAGAAAAGCTCTGGGAGACAGATCTGCGCGCCGGGCTTCATCCTGGCCATCTTTCGCAGAACATGCCGCCGACGATCTTTGGCGATCTAGTGATCACGGGAGGCGAGGTGCCTGAGGGAACGGCGCAAGGCCCAGAGCCACGGATCCGTGCCTGGCGACAATCTGACGGCAAGCTTGCGTGGGAATTTCATACGATCCCGAGAGATGGCGAAGCTGGCGCGGATACCTGGGCACCTGGCTCTCGCACCAATCGCACTGGCGTGAATGTCTGGGGCCAATGTGCGGCGAGCGAAGCGGAAGCTACTCTTTATTGTCCTACGGGAAGTGCCAGTTATGACTTCTACGGAGGGGACCGGCACGGCGCCAATCTATACGCCAACTCAGTGCTAGCTCTTTACGGCCGCACTGGAAAACTGAAGTGGCACCGGCAGCTGGTTCACCATGATTTGTGGGATTACGATCTCCCGGCCAAGCCTGTTTTGCTGAACGTTGGCAAGACGCCCGCACTGGCGCAGGTCACCAAGATGGGCTTCATCTGGTTTCTCAACCGTCTTACGGGCGAACCCATCTTTGGGGCCGAAGAGAAGCCTGTGCCGAGTAGCGAAGTGCCCGGTGAGAAGACCCACCCGACGCAGCCGTTTCCGATGAAACCCCGGCCTCTCTCTCGAATCAGCCTCACCGAAGCCGACCTCAATAACCTGACGCCCGAGTGGGCGAGCGAGTGCCGAAAGCTCTATGAGCAGTCTGGTAATTCCGGAATCTTCGCGCCCTGGGGCAAGGACAAGTACACGATCATGCTCCCCGGCACGCTGGGTGGCGGTACCTGGTCTGGGGCTGGCCACGACGCGGGGCGCAACCTCCTCTTTGTGAATGCGAACGAACTCGGCATCATCGGCAAGATGGTGGAAAAGAATGGAAGCTGGCAGCGGGTGAGCCCCGGCACACATCCGCGCTTTGCCACCAGCGATTTGGTTCCTTGTGCGTTGCCGCCCTGGAACACGCTAAACGCAATCGACACCAATACGGGGGAGATCCGGTGGCGCATTCCGCTGGGTGAGCTTCCGCAGGCCAAGGCTAAGGGAATCAACAACACGGGCGCTTACGGGCTTGGCGGCGCACTGGCGCTACCTGGTGGTGTTGTCTTTATTGGCGGCACAGCAGACCAACACTTTCGTGCCTTCCATTCTCAAACCGGAGAACTGCTTTGGCAGATGGAAACCAAGGCGAGCGTCTATGCGACCCCGATGACCTATAAGGACGCCAAGGGCAATGAGTACATCGCAGTGGCTGCGGGAGGTGGCGGGTTCTTTCCGGGCCCGCTGGGTGATGAACTCATCGGCTTGCGGCTTCCGGTTAAGCCTTGACTACCTAGTCGGCTCGCAGGGTTTCGGCTGGAGACAGTTTGAGAAGGCTGCGGGTCTTTAGCCAGATGCTGCCCGCTGCTGTTGCTGCAAGAACTGCGACTACGCTTGCTCGCCACTCGGTGGGCGGCGTAGAGATGCTGGAGACGAAAACCACGAGGTAGCTGGAGGCCCAGGTGCTGAGCAGAAATGCCGCGGCGAGCCCGGTGACGACAGCGGGGAGCAAGTGCCGCAGGATGAGCCAGCGGAGTTCTGCCGGGGTTGCGCCGAGGGCCGAGCGGATGCCCATTTCGCGCCGGCGCTGTTCGAGCATCTGCGCGCACAAGCTGTAGCCGTGGATGAGCGTGAGCAAAAGCGAGAAGGCACCAAAGAAGAAGAGTACGAGGCTGAAGAAGTTCGGCCGTGCGAGGGCTCGATTGAGACGTTCGGTAAAGGTGAGGACGTCGTAGACGGGGATCCTGGGGTCAAGGGTGTTGAGTGTGGACTGAATGAGATGGGTGAGGTCTGGACTGCCGGGTTTGGAGCGGACGGTGAGGGTGAAGAAGTTCTGGGGCTTCTGGGCAAAGGGCCGGATTACAGTGGCGTTAGTGCCTTCGGCGGGCCCAGCAAAGCGGAAGTCTTTCACTACTCCGATGACTGTGGCGCCTGGGCCTTGATCCCCGAAGGTTTTGCTCATCCTCAGTTTGCGGCCGAGGATCGTGTCGATACCTCCATCAAGGCGGGCGAAGCTTTCGTTGACGATGACTACCTCATTCGCTTTGAGCCTGTCAGCGGTGGTGAAATCCCTGCCAGCCACTAACTGGGCACCTACGGTGTTGAGGAAGCCGGGAGTGATCGAGAGGTGGATGGCGAGTTCTGGTTCTGATTTGGTCTGAACGTTGTAGATGCCCGCCATAAAGCTTTTGGCGGAGAGGGGCAGGAAGTCGATCGCACCGACGGCCTCGACTCCTGGAAGGCGTCTGATTGCTTCTATTGCTTGTTCGGAGTAAAGCTGGGTGGAAGTACTTCGCGCAGTTGCTGCAGTGGAAATAGTGGCGGTGTGGACTTTTTCTGTTTTGTACCCGAGATCTACTTTATAGAGATCGAGCAGACTGCGGCCGAGGCTGAGGGAGTTGAGTGTTAGCAGGGCGGAGAGGCAAATCTGGACGGCCAATAGAGATAAGCGCAACCGGGGAGCCCAGCGGCTTCTGCCCTCTCGCCGAAGGAGTAGCGGGGCGAGCGAGAAGCAGAGGCCACAGAGCATCGAGGTGACAAAAGTGAAGAGCAGCACTCGGCCCTCGAGGATCTCGTATCTCTGGAAAGCGAATTGGGGCGGATAGTAGTAAGTTCCGATCTGGATGGTGAGCCAGGCGAAGGCGAGGCCGATGAGGCCTGCGGCCAGAGACAAGAGGACACACTCGGTGAGAATTTGCTGGTGGATGCGACTAGCGCCAGCACCAAGCCAGGCGCGGATTCGGAACTCCGATTCACGTTCGGCGAAGCGGCTCAGCAATAGATGAGAGAGGTTAGCGCAGGCGATCAGGAGAACTGCTGCAACACCGGCGAAGAGGATCCAGATGGCGTCGCGATACTCCACTGTGATCTCGTCGCGTAGGGAGAGCATCTTGGGCTTGTAGGCTTCACCCGCGGCTGGAAATCCATAGTTCTTTTTGCGTGATGCTATAGCCTCGAAGGCAGAAGTTGCAGCAACGAAACTGAGCCCATCCTGGAGGCGGGCCATCGTGTAAGTAGAATTCACCCCAGATTTTTGGATCCGATCCTGATCGAAGGCGGTAGGCAGCCAGATTGCAGCATTGTCAGGATAATCGAAAGAGGGCGCAGCGATTCCGACCACGGTGAAGGGTTCCTGGTTGAGGATGATCTTCTGGCCGAGCACGCGGGCGTCTCCTCCGAAGGCTTGCTGGTAGAGGGCATGGGAGATGACAGCTACGCTGTTTTTGCCCTTGAGGTCTTCATCTGGAAGGAAAGCTCTTCCGATGTGAAGAGGGGTTCCGAGCAGTTGGAAGTAGTTAGCCGTGGTTTCCACTGTCTTGACGCGGAGGGAACTCGACTGGGTAGTGAGGTTCAGCTCTGTGGCGCTGAAGACGGCGACGTCGGACAGGAAGTTGTGGTCGGCTTTCCAGGCGAGGAGAGAAGCGCGGCCTTCAAAGGCTGGGGCAAAATAGCTTCGGAAGTGTACCAGCCGATCGGGTTCTCGAAAGGGGAGGCTGCGGTAGAGCAGGGAATCGATGACGCTGTAGACGCCGGTTGAGACGCCTATTGCCATTCCAAGTGAGAGGACTGCGAGGAGGGTGACCAGGGTGCGTTTGCGCCAACTGCGCCAGCAGTATTTTGCGTCCTGGGTGAATTCAGCCCAGGTGAGTTGCGGCCAGAGGATGAGGAGTTCGTATACGGCCTGCAGGAGTAGGAGGAGGCGTGGTTGGGTGCTCCACTCATCACGGAATTGCTGCTCCATCGCTGAGCCGTATTCGGCGCGGAAGCCTGCTGGGTAGAGGCGCAGGAGCTGACTATAGAGCCACATAGGCGCCTGCCAGCTTGACGAGATCCTGCATACGCTTGGCTTCGGCCTGGGCGGCGGCGATGCCGTCTGGAGTGATGCGGTAGTAGCGGCGGCGCTGGTCGTCGAGGTGGGGATCTGGCCGTTCTTCGGATTCTTCGATCAGCCCTTGTTCAAGCAGTCGGTTGATGTTGCCGTAAAGAAGACTTGGGCCGGGGTTAAGTTTGTTTTGGGTACGGGCGAGGATTTCGCGCTTGAGGGCGTAGCCGTGACGTTCACCCTGGAGGAGGGAAAGAAGGAGATGGAATGCGAGCGGGGACAGGTCTTTTGATTCCGGCATACTAGTTCAGATTATGAACTAGTATGCCGGATTTTGTAAAGAGGGTTAATTAGAGGACTTGTTCGCTGAAGTTCTCGAGGATCGACTTGATCTTCTGGCAGAACTGGTCAGCAAGTGCGCCGTCGATCAGGCGGTGATCGAAGGAGAGGGCGAGGTGGGCCTGGCTGCGGATGGCGATGGCGTCATCGATCACAACCGGGACCTTCTCGATAGTGCCGATGCCGAGGATGGCAACGTTGGGCTGGTTGATCATCGGCGTTGCGAAGACGCTGCCGAAGCTGCCGAAGTTGGTGAGGGCGAAAGTGCCGCCAGCAAGATCGTCAGGCTTCAACTGCTTGCCGCGGGCGCGGTTGGCGAGGTCAACAATCGAGCGCTGGAGGCCAACGATGTTCATCTCGTCAGCGCGCTTGATCACCGGTACGATCAGACCGAGGCCACCGTCAAGAGCAACAGCAATGCCCATGTTCACTTCGTTGTGGAAGATGATGTTGTCGCCTTCGATCGAAGAGTTCAGAAGCGGGAAGGCGCGGAGGGCTTCAGAGGCAGCACGAGCGATGAAGGGCAGGAAGGTGAGACCGAAGCCGTAACGGGCCTGGAATTCATCCTTGTGCTTGGCGCGGAGCTTGGCGATCTTGGTCATGTCGACCTTGTGGACGGTCGTGACATGCGCAGAGGTGTTCTGCGACTTGATCATGTGCTCTGCAATCTTCTTGCGCATGATGCTCATCGGCTCGACGCGGGTCTTGGCCGGGGTGGCAGGTGCGGGCGGAGCGACGGTTGCAGGTGCTGCGGCAACTGGAGCAGCAACTGGTGCTACGGTTGCGACAGTCTTGGCCGCCTGGGACTCGATGTAAGCTTCGATGTCCTGCTTGGTGATGCGGCCACCGGCACCGGAGCCTGGCACCATAGCAAGGTCAATGTTGTACTCGCGAGCCATCTTGCGAACCAGCGGCGAGAGCGGGCCATCTACGCTGGAAGCTTCTGCGGCAGGGGCGGGAGGAGGCGGCGCGGGGGCAGCTACGGGAGCTGGCGGAGGTGGAGGAGGAGGTGCCGGAGCGGCAACGGGAGCCGGAGGCGGCGGCGGAGGAGCCGGTGCTGCGACAGGTGCCGGGGCAGGAGCAGCGGCAGCGCCACCTTCTCCAATGCGTGCAACCACGGTATTGATCCCGACGGTTGAGCCTTCAGCAACCAGCACTTCGGCCAGTGTGCCCGCAACGGGCGAAGGAATCTCGGTGTCTACTTTGTCGGTCGAAATTTCGAAGAGCGGTTCATCTCGCTCTACCTTTTCGCCCGGCTTCTTGAGCCATCGCGTAAGGGTTCCTTCGACAATGGACTCGCCCATTTGGGGCATCACGACATCAGTCATGGGTGCGTCTCCTGTAAGTGTTCAATTGAACTAGTAAATTCGTGGTTGAAGATTTCCGCCAGGTGCCGCGCAACCAGGCGCATTACCTCTTGCCGGTCTGCGTTCACACCCTGTTCGGCCATGGAGGTGACCGGAAGGGTAAGACCGCAGGGGACGATGTTTTGAAAATA
>JBIPMY010000637.1:0-2805 GCA_044376335.1 Bryobacter sp. | reverse complement strand
ACGATTCTTGCTTACGCCGTGCCACACCTGGTCTTCGCCACGCTCACCAACTCTCGCATCCAGGGCAAGTTCCGTCATTCGTTTTGGAATGAAGTTTACGAAACAGTGCTCGCGCCTTACATCCTCTTCCCCACCATGGCAGCTCTCATCAACCCCAAGTGGGGTAAGTTCAACGTAACCTCCAAGAGCACCCAGATGGACCGCGGCTACTTCGACTGGCGCATCTCCCGGCCCTTCATCGTGCTGCTCTTCTTAAACCTGGCCGGCATCGCCATGGGCGTCAGCCAACTCGGCAACCCGGATGTCCAGTCCGGTACGATCATCGTCAACATCGCCTGGGCCTCTCTCAATCTGGTGAATCTTGGTGCAGCGATCGCCGTCACCATCGAGAAACGCCAGCTCCGCAGCTCGTCGCGGATCCCGGTAAAACTTCCCGTCGCCCTTGAAGAGGCAAAGCTCGGAAAAGCACGCACCTCCAGCATCGACTTTTCTACCGGGGGGCTCCAGATTGAGGCTCCCTCTGGTTGGAACCTCATGCCTGGCGACACGGTTCAAGTGGGTTTGGAACTGAAAGCCAATCAGACCGCCCTGCCAGCGGTAGTTGTCGAGGTGGAAGGCAAGTCCATCCGACTGGCCTTCGGCCGCCTCTCGCTCGAACAGGAAGAATTTCTCGCCCAGGTGATTTACTCTCGTGGAGACGCATGGCTCAACTCGCGTGACGCCGAGATCGACCGTCCCTTCCGCAGTTTCGCAACAATCATGGGAGTTGCCCTGCGCGGCTTCCTCGCCGTTCCACAAGCCATCTTCGGCTTCACGCCTGGGGCTCAGGATCCCCCATCCGGTCCGCGAGCCGGTCGCCTGAAGCCCCGCCGTTCTGCCGCCTCACTCCTGCTCGTTTTCGGCGCTCTCCTGGCGTTGTTTTCCCTGCAGATGCGGGCGCAGGTTCCTTATGAAGCCAAGACCAAGTCGCTGGTCTTTGCCGGTGCCACAAGGGGAGAACAAGCGCCCAGCACTTTCAGCGATGTTCAGGATTTCAAGCTCTTCGGCATCCGACAGCCGCTACTCCTGCGAGGCACCGATGGCGTCGCCTCTATTTCGTTCGCACTCCCGGTAACCAAAGTAGCAACAGATGCGGCGCTCACGCTCCGCTTCCAGCCGGCACATTCACTCACCCTCGAAGACGGCAACATCGCCGTCAGCCTGAACGGCAGCGACGTTGCCTCAGTGCCACTCAAGTCGGACAGCAACAACACCAACGCCTTATCCACTTCAATCATCAGCCTTCCGGCCGAATTGTTGATGGGCGAGAACACGCTCACCTTCACTCTCTCAGGGCGTTGCAATTCCTGTTCGGCGTCCCAAAAGGCACAACTCCGCACTAGCATCGATCCCGCCAGCAGCCTACGCATTGATGGCCGCCTTCTGCCCTTCGCCAATGACCTTCGCCTCTTGCCCATGCCGCTCTTTGACTCATCCTCCAACAGGCCACTTCGATTGAACTTCGTCTTCCTTGAACGTCCTTCATCGAAAGTGCTCGAATCTGCCGGCCTCATCGCCAGTTGGCTCGGCACGCTCGCTGATTTTCGAGGCACCGATTTCCCGGTAAGCGTCGGGGCCATACCTCAAGGACATGCCGTGGTGCTCGTTGCCTCTGGCAATCGATCCACCGAAGACGGAACCTTCCAATCCCTCTCCGGTTCCGGCGTAGCGATTCGCGACAATCCGAATGATCCCTACGGCAAGCTCCTCGTCGTTTACGGCGAATCGCCCGAGCGCCTTCAGGCCGCCGCCCGCATGCTTGCATCGTCCAAGGGTCTGAGCGGAGAATCCGTTCCCCTCGAAAACGTTTCACTCGCGCCTCGCAACCCTTATGAAGCCCCACGCTGGCTGCAGTCCGGCCGGGCGGCAGCCTTCCACCAGTTCTCTTCTTCAGAGCAACTCCACGTCTACAACAACGGCTCGACTCGGCTTTACTTCCGCCTCGCGCCCGACCTTTACTACGGCTCCCGCGTCAGTGTGCCACTCCGCCTTGGCCTCAAGTTCAACGGCTTGCCCAAAGAGGCAACGGCCCGAATCCGTATCAAGCTCAACGGCGCTCCGGTTGCCGAAAGAAAACTCCAAGCCTCTGAACTCACTGGCGTCTTCTCAGAAACAATCCAGATGTCGGTTGCCCAACTTTATCCAAGAAACACACTAGCCTTCGAGGTGGATTACCAGGGTGCCGAAGGTGCTGAACGTAGTACCGAGATGGTGATTCAACGAAACTCAGAAATTGATCTTCGCGGTGTGTCTCATTTCGTCGAACAACCTCGCCTCGATCTTTTCGCCAAAGCAGGCTTCCCCTTCACTCGCATGCCCGATCTCGGCGACACTGCCGTAATTGTTCCTCCAACGATGTCGCCAGAGCAGATCGGGCTCTACCTCAACATCATGTCCTTCTTCGGCGCGCAAACCGGAATGCCCGGTTACCGCATTAGCGTCGCAGACTCTTCACAGGTTGAAAAGATGACGGGCAAAGACCTTCTCGTACTCGGCTCCGGCCAGGATCAACCCTTGTTTAGCCGTTGGGTGAATCGTCTTCCGGTTCAACTCGACGGCGAGATCCCCCGCGTAAATGAGAAGCAGACACCCTTCGACTGGTTTTGGAACTTCATCCGCACCGGCAAGGCTATGGAACTACGCCGCCTCAACGATGTCCTTGGCAGCGAAGCTCCCGTCGAAGCAGTTCTCGAAGGTATCACCTCTCCGGTTGACGATTCTCGAGTGATGATCGCCCTGTCCACTTCGAGCACTCGAAACTCGGCC
>JBIPMY010000636.1:0-2806 GCA_044376335.1 Bryobacter sp. | reverse complement strand
GCGCTGGAGCAGTGTAGGCAAATTGGGAAAAATAAAAGGCGAGAGGCAATACGAATGCGGTGCTGAGCCTCAACGGGTGTTCTTTCTTTAAGGCCCTAAGGCGTTAGATCAAAATTTAAGAACGACTAGTATATCCAAGTGTTTTGGGTTCATAGCCGCCTGAAGCTGGAAATGTCGAGCAAAACTCAGCACAAGCGCCCTCGCATCTGTGCTCCAATAGTCAAATTCATGCGCATTCTCATTTCGTTCCTGATGCTCGCGTCCACGTTGCTCGCTCAACCCAAGCGCCCCTTCCCTGTTGTGGAAGCCACCATCACCGGGATGCGCGAAGCCCTCGACTCGGGCCGCACTACTTCGCGCGAACTGGTGACCCAACATCTTGCTCGCATCGCTCTTTATGAAAACAAGCTTCATGCGGTAATCACCGTCAATCCGCATGTGCTGGACGAAGCCGACGAGCGCGATCGCGAACGCGCCCAGGGCAAGCCCCGAGGCCCGCTCCATGGCATCCCTATTGCCCTCAAAGACAACATCCTTACCCACGACATCGTCACCACTGGTGGCGCACTTGCCTTTGAAAACTACCAGCCTCCCTACGACGCTACTCTCGTCAAGAACCTGCGTGCGGCCGGTGCGATCATCATCGCCAAGACCACCCTTTCTGAACTCGCCAACTGGGTTGCCGGCGCCCCGATGCCGATGCCTGCCAACTACAATGCGGTGCGAGGCTTTGCCTACAATCCTTATGACCCGAGGCGCGACCCGCGCGAGGTTCCGGGTGATGGCCGCCCTGTGCTTTCCACTGGCGGGTCGAGTTCTGGTGCAGGGACAGCCGCGAGCTTTTGGGCTGCCAATGTGGGTACAGAAACCTCTGGCTCCATCCTGAGCCCGGCCAATCAGAACATGCTCGCTGCAGTAAAGCCGACTGTGGGCCGCATCAGCCGTTACGGTGTCATCCCCATCACTGCCGATCAAGACACTGCAGGCCCGATGGCGCGCACCGTCACCGATGCGGCTATTTTGCTGGGAGCACTCGAGAGCCCCGCCCCTGACGCCAACGACGCCGCAACCAAAGCGTGTCAACCGCCTCCTGGTCGTGACTACACCAAATTCCTCAACAAGAACGGCCTCAAAGGTGCTCGGATTGGCATCCCCCGCGCTTTTTACTACGACAAATCAACGCTCCCTGGCAGAGCAGGCCGCGGTGGTGAAGGCCTCCCCCCCGAACAGGCCCGCCTCATGACTGAAGCCATCGATATTCTCAAAGCGCAAGGGGCCGTCATTGTTGACCCCGCTGACATCCCCAGCGTCATCGCGAAAGATCCAGCCAGCAACCTCCTGCTCTGGAATACCTGCTCGGGGCTCAACAGTGTCAAAGGCAAAGACGCTGGCTGTTCCATTGTTTTCAAATACGGGATGAAGCGTGACTTCAATGCCTTTCTCTCTACCCTCGGTGACGGCGCTCCAGTAAAGACTCTCAAGGAATTGCGGGAGTGGAACATCAATCACATCACCCCCGGAGCAATTCGCTTTGGGCAATCGCAACTGGATATTTCCGATGAGATGGATCTGCAGGCCGATCGTGCCCGCTACCTACTCGACCGCGCCAAAGACCTCGCACTTGCCGGCAAGAACGGTATTGATGCTGTGATGAAGGCCAATCAACTGGATGCGATTCTCTTTCCGGGTGCCAGCGGTGCCGGTATAGCGGCCAAGCCTGGATACCCAACGGTGATTGTGCCCTTTGGCTTTGTCCCGAATGCTGGTACGCCTGCATATCCGAATGGCTTTGAAGCCAGGCCTGCTCCGATGGGAGTCAGCTTCACCGGCCTCGCCTGCAGCGAACCCCGCCTCCTTGAAATCGGCTACGCCTTCGAGCAGGCCTCCAGGCGCCGCATTCCGCCGCCGCTCTTCCCCTAGGCTTCGGGCAACCATTCCCAACGGTACGGTCCGACGATCTAGCGAACACTTTGGCCCAGTGACGTGGGTGACAAATGATTGGAGTTCTGGGGATAACCGAAAGAGTCCAAGCCAAGGCGGAACCATCACCGCCACCGACAGCTACGCCCCCCCTCGGCCGTCCCATACGCTCCCGTCAGATCACGGCCAACACAACCTAACGCTTGGGCACCGACACAAGCCCCGGCTACGAATAGCTCCTCAACGGCGCGCTCTCCTTCAGGTAGCGAGCTGCATAGCGGTGGCATAACTTCCTGGGTGCTTTTGACGGAACCCCTGTGGTGCAGCCGAGAGACGTGTCTCTTCGTTACCGCTTCTGGTTCGATATTAAAAATCATAGATCCAGCGGCGAGTTTTCGGCATCTCGTATCCAATGAGTGAAGACCTCAATGTATTGAGCGACGACGAACTGCTCCGGCGGGTGCACGCTCGCGATGGGGATGCGCTCATGGCTCTCTACCGCCGCTACCGTCTTCGCATCTTCGCACTGGTTCTGCGAATTCTTCAGGATCGCCCCACCGCCGAAGAGGTTTTGCAGGACCTATTTCAAAAACTCTGGGATCATCCTGAGAAGTTCGACTCCTCAAAAGGCGAGCTTTTGTCCTGGCTATTAACTGTCGCAAGAAATATTTCGCTAGATCATAAGCGAAAAGAATCCCGAAGGGCCAGTTTCTACGTATACCCTGATGTAGAGACTCAGGTGGAACTTGCGTCGCTGACAGAACACCGCCTGGATGCAGAAACGATCCATTCGGTGCGCCAGGTACTGGAAACTCTGCCCGATGAACAAAAGCGGGTTTTGGAGCTTTCCTACTTCGAAGGCCTCACTCATCCGGAGTTGGCGGAA
>JBIPMY010000635.1:0-2807 GCA_044376335.1 Bryobacter sp. | reverse complement strand
AGAAAACGAATAGTACTCTTTAAACGACTGTACTATTACCCCCTTTTTATGATTCAATAACAGTGCGTCCCGGCGGGCCTCCCCTCCGAGCCTGCACGGACGTAAACCGGGCCAGCGGTGCCTCCTCACCACTGGCCCTTTCCTCGTTTTCTCACCCCATCCCCCCACCGCGTAGTTTAGAATACAGCGATGAGCCAGTTGCTTCGCTGCAAAGCGATTGACGTCCTGATCCGCGAAAGCGAATCCTCCGCCACCAAACTCACCAGAACCCTTGGCCTCTGGAGTCTTGTCGCCATGGGCATCGGTGCCGTCATCGGCTCTGGTATCTTCACCCTCACCGGCACTGCCGCTGCGGGCGTAACCATGCAGTATCCCAGCGTCCTCCACGCCCCCGTCCTCGATCTCCTCCGTTTCGGCCCAGACGCCATCTCCACCATTGGCCGTCCCGGTGCCGGCCCCGGTGTTGTCCTCTCTTTCCTCCTGGTAGCCTTCGCCTGTGGCTTCGCCGCCCTCTGCTACGCCGAACTAAGCTCGATGATCCCAATCGCCGGCTCCACCTACACCTACGCCTACGCAACCCTCGGCGAAATCTTCGCCTGGATCCTTGGCTGGGATCTCATTCTCGAATACGCCGTCTCCAACATGAGCGTCGCCGTCGGCTTCTCCGGCTATTTCAACGACGTCATCGAAAACCTATTCGGCTACCGTCTTCCACCCGAATGGTCCGGCCCAGCTTTCAGAGGCGGTGGCGTCACCGGCAATTACTTCAACATCCCAGCTCTGCTGATCATGATCCTCCTCACCTGGCTCCTCATCAAGGGCGTCAGGGAATCCGCCCGCGCCACCAACATCATGGTCATCATCAAGACTGTCGCCATCCTCGCCTTTGTCTTTGGTGCCGCCTCTGCAATCAACCCCGCCAACTGGACGCCCTTCACTCCCAACGGTATGTCCGGGGTCATCTCCGGCGCAGCCATCGTCTTCTTCGCCTACATCGGTTTCGATTCGGTCTCTACCGCAGCCGAAGAATGCAAGAACCCCAAACGCGATCTGCCCTGGGGCATCATGATCACCCTCGGCGTCTGCACCCTCCTCTATGGCGCAGTCTCGTTAGTTCTTACCGGCATCGTCTCCTACACCACTCTCAACAATGACGAACCAGTCGCCCGTGCCCTCAAAGAAATCGGCTACAACAAGCTGCGCATCTTTGTCAGCGTCGGCGCACTCATCGGCATGTGGAGCTCGCTCCTCGTCTTCCAATACGGCCAGGCCCGCATCTGGTTTGCCATGTCCCGCGACAAACTCCTGCCCGAAATCTTCTCGCGAGTTCACCCCAAACACCGCACCCCTCACATCTCCACATGGGTTGCCGGCTTCGTAGTCGGCATCCCTGCTGGCCTCTGGGATATCGCCACCTTTGCCGAACTCGCCAACATCGGCACCCTCGCCGCCTTTGCCAGCGTCTCAGCCGGCGTCATCATCCTCCGCAAACGCCAGCCAGAGCGCCCGCGCGGCTTCCGCGTCCCCTTCGTTCCCTTCGTGCCTTACGTCTCGATCGCCTTCTGCCTCATCCTGATGCTCGGCCTCCCGCTTCAGACCTGGCTCACCTTCTTCATCTGGCTGATCATCGGCCTCGCCATCTACTTTGGCTACTCAAAATCACGCAGCCCGCTCGCACAAGAGGCAAACTAAGATCATGCAGCGCCGCACATTTCTCTCGTCTCTTGCCGCCGCCCCATTAGCCGCCGCCCTCCCCGACAAAATCGGCATCGGCTACAACACCTACTGCCTGCGCGGTCTCAAAATGACAGACCGTCAGCACTTCGAACAAGCCGCTGCCTGGAAGCTCGACGCCCTCTTCCTTCAGGACTCTCTCGACCCCCGCGCGCAAGACCCCACCCACTGGGTCGAGGTCAAACAATGGGCCAAAGAATTCGATCTTCATCTTCAAACCGGTGGCTCCGGCTTCCTGCCCAAAACACCTGAGCAGTGGGAATCGAACCTCGCCGCCGTCCGCAAAAACATCGCCCGCGCCAAAGCCTGCGGCTCCCCCATCGTCCGCGCGGTCTGCGCCGGTTTCCGTCACGAGCTCCCTCTCGCGACTGCCGAAGCCAACATGGAACTCGCCATCAAAGTCCTCCGCACCCTCCGCACCGAAGTCATGGACGCTGGCCTCAAATTCGCCATCGAAGTCCACAAAGACTTCCAGGCCTGGGAACACAAGATCATCATCGAAACCGCCGGCAAAGAATTCGTCGGCACCTACCTCGACACCGGCAACCCCGTCTTCACCCTCGAAGACCCCTTGTTGACACTGGAAACATTAGCCCCCTACACCCTCACCTTCCACCTCCGAGACTCGGTCGTCTATGAACACCCAGGCGGCATCGCCGTCCAGTGGGTCCCCTTGGGCGAAGGCACCATAGACTTTAAGCAAATCATCGCCAAAGCTCGTCAGGTCCTCAACCCCGATGTCCGCATCTTCATCAAGCCGATCACCGGCCGCCCCCCAGCCATCCTCCCCGTCTATGACGATCAGTGGTGGGCCCGCTGGTACCCCAAAGCGCGAGCCCAGGAATTCGCCCGCTTCGTCGCCATCGCCAAACGAGGCCGCCCCTACGAGAAGCCCGTCGTCCAGGAAGACGTCACCGGAAAAACGCCCCCACCCCCATACCAGGCCGCACTCAACTACCAGCAAAAAGAACACATGGAACGCAGCATCGCCTATGCCCGAAAGGTATTGAAACTTGGCATCCGCGCTTAAACTCTCACTTCTTCTGATCCTCTTCTTCACCCTCCCACTCGAG
>JBIPMY010000231.1:0-9643 GCA_044376335.1 Bryobacter sp. | reverse complement strand
CTTCACACGGCCAGAACTCAGCAACCTCTTTGCCGCCCCAGACTGGCATCCTGAAGGCCATCCGCCCATGCCGCAGGTCGTCTCGCATGGCCGTCTGCCAGAAGTCCGCGCCTGCGGCTATTGCCACCTGCCCACCGGCAACGGCCGTCCCGAAAACGCTCGACTCGCCGGCCTTCCCGTCGCCTACTTCGTCGATCAGATGAAGGCCTTACGCGACGGCAGCCGAAAGTCTTCAGTCGAAGGCCGAGCCCCCACCATCAACATGTCCAAAACCGCAGTGGCGATCAATGACGAAGAAATTCTTGCTGCCGCAAAGTACTTCGCAAGTCTCACACCCGAGTCCTATGTCCGCGTAGTGGAGACCACAATGGTCCCCAAGTCGAAAATCGCTGGCTGGCTATTTAAGTTCGACGCGAAGGCTGGCGAGGAAGCCCTCGGCCAACGCATCCTCGAAGGCCCCGAAGATTTTGATCAATTCGAATTGCGCGACCCCAACACCAAGTACGTCGCCTACGCCCCCCCAGGAAGCATCGCGCTGGGCAAACGCCTGGCCGAGACCTGGGGAGATAGCAAAGAACTGGAGTGTTCCAGTTGTCATGGGCCGGGCCTCAAGGGCAAAGAGAATGTCCCGAGCATTGCCGGCCGCGGCCCCACTTCTGTAATGCGTCAGCTTTATGACTTCAAGTCTGGCGCCCGCCGTGGCGCCAAGAGTTCAGAGATGGACAAGGTAGTAAAGTACATGACCAACAGCGACATGCTGGCACTGTCGGCCTATGTCGCTACGCTGAAGCCTTAAGCGCTACTTGCCTGCGCATCGATCGAAGGCAGCCTGCAGGAAGCCTCCGCGAGTCGTAGCTTCCACCCCTGCTGCACAAGGCAGCGCCTTACGCCAGCGAGCCAGAAGCGCGGCATCCATCGGCTTCTCCGGCTCAACCGCATGCAGGGCATGAGCGAAGGAATACTGCGTTCCAAAGCGCCTCTTAAGTGGAGGCAGCACTGCCGTCTTGTACTCCACCAGATCGCTAAAAAGACCCTGTATCCCAGCCCACTGCACTGCCGGGAAGAGCGGGGAATTGCGATCAATGTCTGAGGTGTAGATAGTGGCTTGCTTCTGTTGATGCAGCATCGCCTGTAGCTTCGGCAACGAGACCCCGCGCGTGTCGCCTGTCTTCAGCGCCAGGTGAGCTGCAAGACCTGCGGCGTGCCCAAGCGCAGTCCAGGTGGGCTCCAGTCGCAGAGCAGAGTAGCCGACGTGTGAGGCCGAAATCGCCACCGGCACCAGCAGATTCGAAAGCGTCTTCGGCAAAATCGTACCGTAGGGAATCATGAACGGCGCCGGCCCAAACGAAAAATCACCCTCGACCAGGTGCGGGTAAAGAGGCCCAGCAGGGTTGTGACCGTGAGAGTTCAGTGCGTAATCACCCATGGCAATCGCGTCTTTGTGGACATATGCGCGCACGCTGCCCGGCGCTGGCATCGTATCGTGTTCGGTGAAGATACGATCCCCCAGAATGCGGCGAGCCTCCCGTACGTAAAGCGCAGGCGGCAAGTGCTGGGTAGCGAGAAATTCGTCCTTCGCAAGGCCCCATTCATTGGCTTTGTCGCGGATCGCTTGCGGCACCTCAGGGTCGTTCTGCAGGAAGTAAATCAGGCCGATGTTGTGACTGAGATGGCGGTCAAAGATCCTCTGGCGCGTCTTCTCATCGCCATCGGCCCAGCCCTGGTTCTCGCCCGGCAACGACAACCGCACGACAGCCTGCTTGATGTCATTCATGTCAGACTTCTCGTTCGGGATATATGTCAGCCTTAGAATCCCCGAGTGGTCTTCCGTGTAAATCTCTTTGATCCGGCCCGAGCGAAAATGCGGGATCAATTTTGCAAATTCGTCGCGACTGTAGTTTGTTGGCTTGGGCACAGCAAGACGATTTCCAGGCCGCTTGGTCATGATGATCCGAAAGTTGGCGCATTGTTCTCCCGGGTCTGAGGCTCCGGTTGAGCCCGGCAGGATGCGGCCCTGATCAAAGAAGATCACCCCGGCGAAGCGTTCTCCATACTCACGGGTGGATTCGCGATCGGTGCGATAAGGCACCTTAGCCGCAGCCGCAAGGTCGCCTTCGTAGCTTGCATCAATCCAGACCTTGGCCTTCACGGCAAGCGGCGCGTCGGGCGTGCGGAAGCGGGCTTCTTCAATTCGCGTGGCGCTCCGTTTGGCCGAAAGCAAGTAATGCTCCATCAACACGGTGAGAGTCTTTTGTTCCCCCACCATCTCGCGCAGGATCTTGTCTGAGACATGCGGCTCAGTCAAAGCACCAAAGAAGTTGTCGGTTACCTGTTTCGAATCCTTACCGTAAGTTGCGATGTAGTAAGCATGCGCCCGGTCCATGTATTCGCGATAGAAGCCAGTCACAGCCTCCAGTGTGCGGAAGTCAGTATTGGACAGGCCCCCCGTAAGCAAGCCGCCAAAGTGCCTGGTCGGTTCAATCAGCGCAACCTTGTGCCCCTGGCTGGCTGCAACGATCGCACTGGCAATGCCGGCTGGCGTAGATCCGTAGACGGCAATATCGTAACTGGCCTCAGCCGCAAGGATCGGAAGACTAAGAAGCAATAAGAAGTAGCGCATAAGCCACTTTGTAGCTTAATCGAGTTTGCGCGCTTTGTTCCAGTGGTTGTCAAACAGCGCATGCATGGCTTCAGCAAAGCCCGGGTGCTCGAAGATCACTGCCGTCCACGCCGGGCGCGTGAGAACAGGATCGAGCAGCGCCACCAGCCCAAAGCTGCTGTCAAACACGGCCAGCTTCATCGGCAGCGTCTCTGCTTCACGCACCTCAACCCCCGCCTCGGCATACTCGCTCAGCCGCTTGCGGTGTGGTTCGTCGAGCGCCCCTTTTTCGATGATCAGTCGAATCTTCACTCCAGCCTCAAGAGCCTTCTTCACCAGCACCTCATCCAGAGGATCCACTGCATAGGGTGGCTTTGAGAATTCGATGTATTCCTGCCGCACGTCTTTCAGCATCTTGCGATAGTGATTCGCCGTCTGGCTGGGGTCAGAGACGATTCGTAAATAGTCGAGCGTCCCACGGCTACCCTGAGCAGGGGCATAAGAATTTGCCAGATCTTCAGCCAGCGACAGAGCATTGCGGCTTTGCTCTTCCAACTCGTGCTTGTAGTTTTCTTCCCGCCGGTTCAGGTACCCACGCAGGGCAAGCGCAGGTTCTACGGCGCTAAAAAGCTTCGTTTTCTCCTGCACCACACTCGCAAAGCCTTTCTCCACCAGAGAATCCAGCACTTCATAGATCTTCTGGCGTGGCACCTGTGCCCTGGCAGCCAGCTCTAAAGCTTTGAATCTAGAGTGGCCGAGCAGCACCAAATAAGCACGCGACTCGTACGCGTTCAGTCCAATTTGTTGGAGACGGCGCCAATAGCGCTGATAATCCGTCCCGGATAGTTCTCGCGACATCTAATTGAAAGAAAGGTACCACGCTAAGCTTAGGTTTCGGCATCATGAAAACACTTCCTTCGAATTTCGGTGAACTCAAGACCAGTGACTGGGCAGCGCCGGAGCGGCGCGGACGGAGCGTCAAAGACGAAATCCGGGCCAATCTGCTCGCAAAGCTGCGCCAGGGCGGAGAACTCTTTCCCGGCGTAATGGGCTACGAAGATAGCGTTGTTCCGCAAGTGGTCAACGCCCTCCTCAGCCGCCACAACTTCATTCTGCTCGGGCTGCGCGGCCAGGCCAAGACCCGCCTCATCCGCATGCTCACCAGCCTCCTCGACGAGCAGGTTCCGTACATCACAGGCAGCGAAATCCGGGACAACCCCTTCCATCCGCTCACCAAGTTCGGCCGTCGAACCCTGGAAGAACACGGCGACGCAACGCCCATTTCCTGGATGGATCGCAAGCACCGATACGTCGAAAAGCTCGCCACCCCCGACGTCACCATCGCCGATATGATCGGCGACATCGACCCAATCAAGGCCGCCAAACGTGGTGCCGACATTGCCGACGAAGAAAACATCCACTATGGTTTGTTGCCAAGAGCCAATCGCGGCATCTTCGCTGTCAATGAACTCCCCGATCTCGCCGGCAAGATCCAGGTCGGCCTCTTCAACATCTTGCAAGAGGGCGACGTGCAGATCAAAGGCTACCCTGTCCGCCTCGAACTCGACGTAATGCTCGTCTTCACCGCCAACCCCGAAGACTACACCGCCCGCGGCAAGATCATCACTCCTCTCAAAGATCGCATCGGCAGCGAAATCCGCACTCACTACCCCTTCACCCTCGATCGCGGCATCGAAATCACAGCGCAAGAAGCCTGGGTCAACCGCGACGGTGGCGTCAAAACCGAAATGCCAGACTACATGCGTGCCGTCGTCGAACAAGTTGCCTTCCTCGCCCGCGACGACAAACGCATCGACCAGCGCAGCGGCGTCTCACAGCGCCTCCCGATCTCTGTGCTTGAAAACGTCATCTCCAACGCAGAGCGCCGCGCCGCCATGTCCGGCGACACCGATGCCGTGCCTCGTGTTCTCGACCTTTACTCCGCGCTCCCCTCGATCACAGGCAAGCTGGAACTCGAGTACGAAGGCGAACTCAAGGGGGGTGACAATGTCGCCCGCGATCTCATCCGTCAGTCTGTTGCGCTTTCGTATTCCCGACTCATGGATGGCGAAAACATGAAGCAGATCATCCAGTGGTTTGACCTCGGTGGTTCTCTTCAACTGCCGGAACTCGCCACCGCAAGCGAATTGATCAAAGAGCTCGACCAGATCCAGGGCCTAATGGAGAAGACGGCCAAACTTGGAATTGGCGTTCGTGAAACCGATGCCAAGCGGGCCGCCGCCGCCGAGTTCATCCTCGAAGGCCTCTACGCCCATCGCCGCATCAGTCGCAACGAAGAACAGGCCTTCGTCAGCGGAGAACGCCGTCGCGAGCAACCCGGTGATGCACCAGAAGAAGGAGGCGGCGGCCGTCGCGACCGTCGCAAGACACAAACGCAATGAGACGCGTTCGTTATTCAAAGTTCACTGATGACGACCTCGGCCTCTCGGCCGAAGATCTCATGCGCGCCCTTGGCGACTTCTTCCTCGACAGCGGCTTTCAGGATTGGTGGAACCCGAACCCCAACGCCAAACAAACCTGGGAAGGCTTGAAGAACGCCATCCTCCAGGCGATGCTCGACGGCTCTATGTTCGACGATCAGGACCGCGCCAACGAGATTCGCGAAAAGCTCGAAAAGATGGACCCCGAGGAGCTCGAAAAACTCCTCGGCAAGCTAGCCCAGAAGCTTGTCGACGAGGGCTACGTACAGGCTCCGCAGGGCGGCGGCCCGGGCGAAGGCCAGATGGACATGGAGGTTCAGACCACCGATAAATCGGTTGATTTCCTGGGCTTCAAAACCCTCAAAGACCTCCTGGGAAGCCTCGGCCGCTCCAGCTTTGGTGCCCACGATACCCGCGACCTCTCTACCGGCATCGAAGCCAGCGGCTCAACGAAACCCTACGAGTTTGGCGACACCATGAATCTCGACATTACCGAGACTCTCTCCCACGCCCTCAAGCGGCAGGGCCTCACCGGCTCGCTCGAACTGGAATATTCCGACCTTCAGATCCACCAGAGCGAATACCAAAGCTCTTGCGCCACAGTCTTGATGCTCGATTGCAGCCACAGCATGATCCTTTACGGCGAAGACCGCTTCACCCCGGCCAAAAAGGTAGCCCTGGCTCTAGCGCAATTGATCCGCACCCAATACCCGGGTGACACCATGCGATGCGTCCTCTTTCACGACACGGCTGAAGAGATCCGCATGAGCGAACTCGCCCGCTTGCAGGTCGGCCCCTACTACACCAACACCCGCGACGGTCTGATCCTGGCGCAAAGAATCCTGAACCAGGAAAAGAAGGACATGAAGCAGATCATCATGATCACCGACGGCAAGCCCAGCGCTTTAACCCTCGATGACGGCCGCGTTTACAAAAACGCTTTTGGCCTCGATCCTCTGGTAATCAGCCGCACTATGGAAGAGGTCAGCCGCTGCAAGCGCCAGGGGATTTTGATCAATACCTTCATGCTCGCTACAGACCCGGCTCTGGTCAATTTCGTTAGACAGGTCACTCAGCTCTGTAAAGGCAAAGCCTACTTTACAACTCCGATGACACTCGGTGAGTATCTCTTGATGGACTACATGAATCGGAAGACCCGGACCGTACATTAGCCCAGCGGGCGACCATATCCAATAACTGATTTGCCCGGTAGGGCTTGCTCAAATAGTCGTCCATTCCGGCGTTGATACAGTCCTGCCGGTCGTTGATCAGCGCGCTCGCTGTCAGCCCAATGATCGGTACATGTCTGTTCACTTGTTGGCGAATCTGCCGCGTAGCTTCGTAGCCGTCCATCCCCGGCATCTGACAATCCATCAGGATCAGGTCGTAGTCTTGATTTATTGCTTTTTCCAGTGCAATCAACCCATCTGCTGCAACCTCCGATTGATGTCCGGCCATCTCCAGCACCAGCGTTGCCAACCTTTGATTCACTTCGTTGTCCTCGGCAATCAGAATGCTCAACACTCTGTCCGTTGCGATTACGGTTTCTTTGGGCGCTTCTGGCTTCGGTGCAGCGTGTATCGGAAACTCCAGCTCGAGCCAGAACGTTGACCCTTCACCAACCTTGCTGTCCACCCCAATCCGGCCACCCATTTGCTCCACCAGACTTTTCGAAATCGCCAGCCCCAAACCGCTTCCTCCAAAACGGCGCGTCATCGAGGCATCTGCCTGCGAGAACCGGTGAAAGAGCTTCGAAATCTGTTGCGGTGTGATCCCGATCCCACTATCTGTAATCTCAATCCGCAAGCCAAACTGCCCTGCCGAAGCTGCTTTCGAACTCAGCTTCAACCTCACAAATCCTTCTTCGGTAAACTTTACGGCGTTTGCCGCCAAGTTCAACAGCACCTGCCGCAGCCTCGAAGGATCTCCAATCAATGTAGGTATCGTCGCCGACTCTGCAATCACAGAAATTTCCAGACCCTTCGGTTCTGCCTGTGGCCGCAAAATCTCACACACCCCATTCACGATTTCAGCGCAATCGAATGGAATCGCTTCGAATTGAATCTTGCCGGATTCAATTCGAGACCAATCGAGGATGTCGTTCACCACCGACAACAATGCTTCGGCCGAGTGTGTGATCGTCTCGCAAAACTCCTTCTGGTTGCTGTCTATCAGGCTCCTCTGCAACAGCGCCGCCATACCCAGAATCCCGTTCAGCGGTGTCCGCAACTCATGACTCATCGTGGCCAGAAAATTCTCTTTCGCCTGAGCCGACGCCTCAGCCGCATCCCGCGCCGCCGCTAGACTCGCTTCCAGTTCCTTCCGCGTCGTGATGTCGAATATGGTGCCAATCAATCTTTCGATGCTTTGATCCATCGGATTCCGCAACACTCCACCCGTCGCAGAAATATGGCGAATTTCCCCAGTCTTGGGCCGCACGATTCGCAGATCGTACCGGTATGGTTCTCCCTTCGAGATTGTTCTCTCCACAGCCGCAGCCAGAATCTCAAAGTCCTCCGCAACATACAGCTTTGCCAGATTCTCAAAGTCGGGTTCGCCCACTGATGGGTCCAGCCCGTGAATCGCAAATACTTCCGGTGTCCAGCTAATCTTGCCTGTGGCTAGCTCAAAGTCCCAGCAGCCAAGCTGTGCCTGCTCCCTGGCTGCTTTCAGTAGCGTCTGGCTGCGTAGCAAAGCGAGTTCAGACTCTCTTTGCTGCGTGATGTCGTCAAACTGCCCGGTCCAGGAAACAGCTCCGCAATCTTCTTTGCGCGGCAGCGACTGACAAGCAATCCACTTCAATCCACCCCGCACCCGGTAGCTGAACGCCAGATAGTAGGGCGTCATCGTCTCAGCCGAATGCTGCATCAATTCAAAGCCCCTCGCCAGATCCTCCTCCGTCATATTGCAGGCAAAGCGGTGCGGGTCGGCCAGTGCTTCGTCAACATCGATTCCAAACAGCTCAGCGGCATTTGGGCTCAGATAAGAAAAGTAGAACGGGCGTTGCTCATCTCGCGAAATGCGGTAGAGCACGCTCGGCATTTTCTCACTACTGATGATCATTCTGTGGCCTCTTATCGGTCAGAAATCACAAACTTGTATACTGTTGGGCTATGAAGCTGATTTCTTTCTTTCTCCTTCCTCTGCTCTGCGCAGCTCAAACCCCCAATCTCGAGCAACTCAAACGCGAAGCAATCGCCGGAGTCGATGCCCGTTCCAAGATGGTCCAGGAGATCGTAGACACTGTGTTTAGCTTCGGTGAACTCGGCTTCCAGGAAGTCGAAACCTCAAAATACCTCACCGGTATCCTAGAAAAGAACGGCTTCAAAATCGAGCGGGGCGTTGCGGGAATTCCCACCGCCTGGGTCGCAACCTGGGGCGAATCCAAACCCGTCATCGGCTTCATTACAGACATCGACGGTATCCCCCGCGCCTCCCAAAAGCCCGGCGTCGCCTATCATGACCCCGTCATCGAAGGTGCCCCCGGACACGGAGAAGGCCACAATTCCGGCAATGCCGTCAACGTCGTCGCCGCCCTCGTGCTCAAAGACCTTATGATCAAGCACGGCATCAAAGGCAAGCTCAAGATCCTCCCCGGTGTTGCCGAAGAACTCGTCGCCACCAAAGCGTTTTACATCCGTGCAGGCCTCCTCAAAGACATCGACATCATGCTCGGCTGCCACGTCGGCCGCGAACTCGCTACCTCTTACGGCCACCCGGCTATCAATAGTGGACTAGTGTCTGTACAGTACACCTTTCACGGTGAATCGGCCCATGCTGCCGGTGCTCCCTGGAAGGGCCGTTCTGCTCTCGACGGCGTCGAGCTAATGAACGTCATGTGGAACTACAAGCGCGAACACCTCCGTACAGAACAGCGCTCCCACTACGTCATCATTAATGGTGGCGACCAACCCAACGTCGTCCCCTCCGAGGCCACCGTCTGGTATTTCTTCCGCGAACAGGATTTCCCGCGCATCAAAGAACTGCACGAATTCGGCTCCACCATGGCCAAGGCCGCAGCAATGGCCTCCGGCACCAGATTCACTCAAAAGGTAGTGGGCTCCGCCTGGCCCAACCACTTCAATAAGACCGTCGCCGAAACCCAGTTCAAGAACATGGAAATGGTAGGCATGCCCACCTGGAGCGAAGCCGATCAAACCCTCGCCCGAGAACTCCAGCGCGAACTTGGTGTACCCAAGGTCGACCCCCTTCCCACAAAAGTAAGGCCTCTCGAAGCCCCTGCCGCATGGCGCGGCGGCGGCTCCGACGACGTCGGCGACATCTCCTGGGTCGTCCCGATGACCTACCTGCGTTACCCCGCCAACATCCCCAACCTCCCCGGCCACCACTGGGCTGATGCCGTCTCGATGGCAACTCCCATCGCCCACAAGGGTTCAGCAGTAGGTGCCAAAGTGCAAGCCGCCACCGCACTCGACTTCCTCACCCGCCCCGAACTGATCGAGCAGGCCTGGAAATACTTCAAAGAAGTCCAGACCAAAGATCAGAAGTACATGCCTCTCATCGCTGACACCGACAAGCCAGCCATTGAACTGAACAGCGAAAAGATGAGTCGCTATCGCGAAGAGATGCGCAAGTATTATTA
>JBIPMY010000230.1:0-9645 GCA_044376335.1 Bryobacter sp. | reverse complement strand
CAACATTGCCACAAGCTTGCTCTGCTCGGTATCGAGGGGGCTTCGCAACAGGATCTCTGAGATTCCGAGAATTCCATTGAGAGGAGTACGAATCTCATGGCTCATGTTCGCCAGGAACTGTGTCTTGGCTTCATCAGCGGCAAGAGCTGCCTGCTGGGAACGACGAATCAGCACCACAAAGCGCGCAAGTGCCACGAGCAGAATCAGCAGGCCCACGGCAAGTGCAATCGACACAGTTGTGGCCCGCTTGGCTGAGTTTTCCCTGAAGATCAAATCCACTTCGCCACTGGAGAAGTAAGTCCAGTCTTTGAGTACAGTTCTGTAGGTGCCGTCCGCCAGCATGGCATCGATTTCATCACGCAACACATTGGCCACCCCGGCAGCCTCCAGCGAAGATCCGATCCCCAACTCTCTCGGAGGCATATCCAGCCCGAGAATATGCAGATCTGCCTGAAGACACGCTGCAGGAGGCCGCAGGAGATTCGCCTGCAGCGGACGGGCTTCAATCAGCATGAATTCCGCATTTCCAGAACAGAGAGCAACCAAGCTTTCAACCCGGTCATCAATCCCTACCAATTGAGCTTTTGGAAACAGTTGTGGCCCAAGCTGGGTGAGCATTCTCTTTCGGACGACAATCCGTCGTGTTTCTTCCTTCAGACTCCCGTGCCGCCAAGGCTCTTCCCGGGACACAACCACAAGTGAGTCGCGAACAAATGGACGAGAGATGCGGACGCTCTTGGTAGTTGACCCGATGGTGTTCATCGGCCAAAGGTCCACTTTGCCTGCACCAAGCGAGCTGACCGGCAAGACAGACCATTTCAGTTTGACCCCACGACGCTTGGCAGCCGCGGCAATGAGTCCGCCTGCGATACCAATCGGCTCAGGCTTGCGACCAGGAATCTCCTGGAGACCGTGAAAAGGAAGTGCGTTGTCCGTGCCGATGGTCCAGACGCGGTTCTGGTCCCAGGCAGGCTCACGTAAAACAAACCAACAGACAACCAGTGCGGCTAAAGCGCCGACACTAAGGGCCCAGTGGGCGATACGACTCACGAAAAGTTGCGGCACCAGTCTATAAGCCATATCGGGCAGACCGGCGCATCTCTTGACAATTTCGAGAAGCTTCGAATGAAACAGGGCTGGCAGCTAATGGCCAGACGTCTTTAGCGCTGCACGGGCAAATAAAGCGTCTGAGCAATCGGCTGATTGTTCTGAGTGACTTCCATCAGAAGGTCGCCACTCGGTGCATCCGGCGGAACTACGATGTTGAATTGATAAAGTCCAACAAAAGGCGGTACCACCCCGCCAAAGAGCACTTCAGCGTCAATGCCGCCAATCTTCACCGTCACAGGAAATTGCAGCCGCCCAAGTGCGCTCGGGATTGCCCCGGCGATCGGGATGCCGAAGGGCGACATATCGCCGAAACCACTGCCAAAGAGCACCAGCACCTCACCGGGTCTGGCCGGTGCGGCGGCAAGGCCAGGAATCGTCCCGTTGCTGACAATCGTCCCTGTATTGCCTTTGCTTGCATAGACGTATTGCCTGCCTCCGACCCTGAATGCTGCTGGAGCGAGCATACCGCCATAGACACGGCGGATGTTGAAACCGACCGGGCTAGTCGTCTGACCTTTCGAAGTCAACACAACCGAAAGGCTTTGATTGATCGCAACCGTAGAAGGCACCTGCACATTCACCTGAGTGGGACTCACAAAGGAAACAAAGGCACGCTGACCACCTACCGTAACCGACACACCGCCAAGGGAAGTGGGAGCGGTCGAATTAGTGAAAGACTCACTCCAATCCACAGTCGAATCTGCAAGATTTGAGCCAAAGAGTTCGAGGTAAGAACCTGGGGCGGCAATATTGAATCCACCGAAAGCTCCGGCACTTTGTATCCCTCCTTCATTGAGAGTTGGAGGCGGTGCGGTTTGAACCTGTGTGATCGAAGTGACAACGATCAAATTGGAAGCTTGCAGAGTACCCGTGTAGTTTTGCAATGGAATTTCATTGAACGGAGAAGCCAGCGGACCAGGACTTGGCACCGGAACTGAGGCAATTCGGTCCATCACGGCGAGGCTCGCGCTATCTACGATGCGCCCAAAAACAGTGAAGCCGCCATTCTGACCATTGAGGATCGCTGCGTTGTTGTTCGACAAGTTGAAAAACCATTGGTTGGTCGCACTGTTGGGGTCGTCCCCCAGTTTCGCCATTGCCAGGGTGCCGCGAATATTCGACTCACGATATTCATTCACTACAGGGGGATCAGCCGGGATGGCCGGCAGATTTGGCAAGGCCGCCTGGAAGCCCCCACCCTGAACAATGAAGCCGGGTACGGAGCGATGAAACACCGAGTTGTCGTAGGCCTTTCTATTCATGTACCTGAGAAAGTTCTCGACCGTTCTCGGGGCAGATCCGGGTAACAAGAGTACATCAATGTCGCCGAGGTTGGTCTTGAATCGAACGGTGGGAGCCGTGGTCGTCTGGGCATAGACGGTCGCAAATGCGAACAAAAGGAGAAAGAAAGAACGAAGAATCATGAAACTATTTGGAGTCTAACGCAACTGACGCAACTGCCTCTGCAAAGAGGTACACACCGAATCGCGGTTTCAGCACTCCCCGCCCCCAGCGATTTGCCTTCCAGGAGGCCCTGATGAAGCGCAAATCCGGGTGAGCGGCCAAGTCACACATCAACACGGAGGAACCAATGTAGAACTTCTGCGGGAAAGCCGCCAGCGGCTTCTCAAGCCACGTTTCGCCGTCGAGCGAACCCTGAATGTGCACTTCAAGCGATTGCTGTTCGACGATCGTGTCGATCACCAGAGTGACTTGCAAGATCTCACCTGCTGCCTCACCAAGAGCCAGTGCCGGGCTTGCGCCGTTACCCTCCAGTACCGATTTCGGAATCAGAAAATGGTTAAACATTGGGGCCTAGTGCTTGAGCGCCTTCAGACGCTCCCGCGCCGCTTCCAGGGTTTCGATCTTCTTGCAGAAGCAGAAGCGCACCCATTGGTCGCCAACCCCGGGTGTCTCAAAAAAGCTCGAGCCGGGCACACAGGACACGCCGATATTCTCGACCAGATGCATGGCAAAGGCGCGGTCATTGTCGAAGCCAAACTTCGAAATGTCAGCCATCACGTAATACGCCCCCTGCGGGCGCAGTGGCTTGAAGCCGGCCTCTGTCAAAATCTCAAGAATCAGTTCGCGCCGCTCGCCGTAATGGGTCGAGAGATCGGCGTAATAGGAATCATCTGAAGCAAGGGCATGCACACCAGCCTGTTGCAAGGGCGATGCAGCCCCGACGGTGAGAAAGTCGTGAACCTTGCGGATGGAGGCGCTTAAGTCGGCACAGGCCAGAGTCCAGCCCACACGCCACCCGGTAACAGAGTAGGTCTTCGACATCGAGTTGATCAATACGGTGCGGTCACGCATCCCCGGAAGGCTCAGGATCGGCGTGTGTTCGAGGCCATCGTAAAGGATGTGCTCGTAGATCTCGTCTGTGATGGCGATGGCATCGAATTCCTGACAGAGGCCGGCGATGAAACCGAGTTCTTCGCGGCTAAAGACACGACCCGTCGGATTGTTGGGCGTGTTAATGATGATGGCCTTGGTCTTGGAATTGAAAGCGCGGCGCAGCTCATCCGGGTCGAAGGTCCAGTCTGGTGCGTGCAGGGTAACCAGGCGGCGGGTCGCACCGCAAATCTGCGTGTCGGGGAAATAGTTTTCGTAGAAGGGCTCAAACACGATTACTTCGTCGCCAGGATTGGTAGTGGCTAGAAGCGTGGCAATCATGGCCTCGGTGGAGCCACAGGTTACCGTGATTTCGGTCTCGGGGTCGAAGCTGAGCCCATATGTACTTTGGTACTTGCGGGCAATGGCGTCACGAAACGGCTTCAGGCCCCAGGTGATTGGATACTGGTTGATGTCGGCGTTGATGGCGTCGATCGCAGCCTGCTTGATGCTGGCAGGCGCGGGAAAGTCGGGAAAGCCCTGAGCAAGGTTTACCGCGCCATATTTGTTCGCCAGCCGCGACATCTCGCGAATTACACTTTCAACAAAATGTTCGGTACGGTCTGAGGCAAAGCGGGGACGCCGCTCGAAACTATTGTTTGCCTGTACGCCGCTGCGCGGGGTTAGAATCGCCATCTCCCGATGGTAAACCGGGAGCGGGCAAAATGGCGGCATCATTGCCATAGAGGCGGCGATAGATTCCCGCATTCCGCATCACGCTCTGCACATAACCGCGCGTTTCGTTGAACGGAATCGACTCGACAAATTCGGCCGGGTCTTTGTATTCTCCACGCTGCAGCCACTGCGTCACGCGGCCTTTGCCGGCGTTGTAGCTCGCCAGCGCCTGCTCGAGGCTGCCACCCAGGCTATTCATCAAACTCCGCAAATAGTAACTGCCCATCTGCAAATTCACAGTTGGCTCAAAAAGCATCGATGGGGTGAAACCCTTGATGCCCAGACGGCGGGCCAGTTCGCGACCGGTAGCCGGCATGATCTGCGCCAGGCCATGTGCGTTTGAGCGCGAGATCACCTTTGCGCTGAATTCGCTCTCCTGCCGAATGAGCCCGGCCAACAAATATGGGTCGAGTTCGTTCTTGAAGGAGTAGGTCAAAAGCGGATCTTTATAGGGCATCGGGTAGGCGAGCTTCCAGAGTGGAAGCGTTGCCGCGTTGATCGGAAGATTCAGGTAAGCCGGGAAGATGCTCTTCATATAGCGGATTCCCTGATCTGGAGCGCCGCGGCGATTCGCCATTCGTGCGGCGGCCATGGCTAGCAAATGCGCCTGCTCGGTGCCCTTGGCATCATTACGCAACTCTAGCTCGGCGAAATCATAAAGAGCCCCGCGAGCCAGCAGATCTGCCCGGTTCATGCGCCGTTTGGTGGCGGCATTGGCTTCAAAATTCAGATGCACCGACTCGATCGGAAACTTAAGCTCCTTCAGCATCGAGTCGATCGCAGACGATGGAGTCTGCGTCTGAAGCCCACCTTGAAGAATCCGCTCCCGGCACAACTCGGCGTAGAAATGATTCGGGAAGCTCTCGGTTGCCCGGCGATAGTAGCTCTTGGCTGCGGCCTTGTCGCGGCGCGCTTCTGCCGAGCGACCGAGAAAGTAAAGAGCAGCCGAGGCGTGTTCCCCGTCTGGTTCTGCCCGCAAGACACTTTCCAGCTTTTTCTCGGCACCCGGACGTTGCAGAATGTAGTTTTGAACAGCTACCTTCCAATCACAATCGCGACCCTCGGGGCGATTGGAGAAGTCCACGGCACAAGCTTCGTAAAGAGGCAGACTTTTGGTGTGATCGCCCATCACCCAATACTGGCTGGCTGCGTTGGCAAGGGCCTCCAAACGAAAACTGGACTTAGGGTGTTTTTCACTCAACTCGCGCATAGCTACCGACATCGAGTCGTAGGCCTTCGCCCGGCGTGCCGCAAGCAGCGCGTAAAATAGGCGCTCGGCATCTGCAGCCGGATCCTTCACCTCAGTTGCGCTGAGCTTCGCGTAGGCCGTCGCGGTGCGCAAACGGTAATCACAAACACCAATTCGCACTTTTGCCTGATCGAGCGGAGCGCCTTCGAGCCTTGGCAGCAGCGCCACAAACTCAGCCCGGGCCGAGCCAGCGTCGCCTTGGTCGAGAAGACGATTGGCGCGCTCAAGACGTTCTGCTGAACTCAGATCCGCAAGTGAGAGAAACTTGACGCTCTCTTGCGCTTCAGGCGACTTCGGCCATTGGCAAAGAACGGTAGCAAACCAGCGCCGGGCGGCTGGAGCCTGGTTCTTGCGCTGCGATGAAACTCCAGAGTAGTGGGAAAATTGCGCTGGCGTTAGTTGCTTCTGAAAACGAGCAAGCAGCGCATCCATTCGTGCAATTTCGCCAAGTTCTGCTGCACTCTTCAGGCCAAGCAGGGCAGCCCTGCCATGCAGCGGGCTTTCCCCAACTTGCAGCACTCGCTCTGCATCGGCCAGCGCTGAGTTGAAGTCTTTGGCCGTGAACTCAGTCGAAGCCACCATCCAGTCGACATAATCTGAAATTTCTGGAAGTAGCGGGCGGGCGGCGCGCAGTTTGTCGATCGCACTGGTATCGCCATTAAACAGAAGCAGCCGGGCCAGTGCCCCTTCAGCATCTTTAGGATGCTTCAGCAGGAACTGCTCCACGGCTGCTCTATTTGCCGGTATCGGCTTGTCTCGAAAACTGCGGGCCAACGGCTCAAGCGTCTGGGCATGAAGCCCAAAGCTCAAGACGAAAAGAATCGCCGCAGGTCTCATCCATTTAATGGTGGACGAGCGGACCAGGATAGTCTGGTCCCATAAGTTGCGGGTTATCGATGGCGAGGGTCTCAACCAACTCTCCATGTAGATAGTCTCTCATGTGCTGCTGCCCATCAAGGAACTGTGACAGGTAGCGCTCACGAGCCTCATCGATTTCGCCCTTAAGACGAAGATAGATGTTGGAATCGCGACGGCCCGACTTTACCGCATCGTCCTTGTAGAGGCGCATCTCAGCAACCTGTACACGGGCAAAGCGTTGGGCACGCATATGCAGTTCACGCTCTTCCTGAGACAGATCATCCCAATTGAAGCTGCGCTCGGGAACTACAGAAACTGCTGGAGTGCCATCGCCATTGACGGCAAAGGCGCCCACGGGAACTGGAACCTGCACGAAAGGATCAAGCGGCACGCCTTCAATCCCAACCGGGTTGATTGCACTGGCAATGTTCACCAGGCTCGAAGCCTGAACGGCCCGAGCAGCCCGGATACCGAGCAGCGTGAGGCCGGCTGAGGTAACCAGAGTTTCGACAGCTCCAACTTCCAGCGGCTGATCGTTCGGCTCAAGATAAAGCAAAGCCGCAACAGTTTCTTGCACCAGAACCGGGAAGATAAAGCACTTGCCAGGGGTGGCATCCGGACGAAGGCTCATCACATAAGGCGAGACTTCAGAATCGCTACGGACAGCCACAACGACATCCTTCGATTCGAGCGAATTGTAGAATGCTGCGGCTTCTTCGAATTCCAGATCAAAGCCGGTTTCGAGTTCGCCAGACATGCCGCGCACACCTTCGAGACTGAAGCGATCTTTGGTTACCAGGAAAAGCGCGCTCAAGGCACAATACGGTTGAACCGCATCGAGGAAGGCTTCCTTCCACTGCACACCGTCATTGGCGCGACGGAATACACGCAGGGCCTGGCTCAACTGGAGGCCGAGTTCACGGCGAGCGGCGTCGCGCGTTTTCTCTGCCGTCTCTACGCGAACCTCTTCACGGGCCTGATCCACCATCGGAAGGAATTCTTCTTCCCAGGCGCTGCGCTCTAGAGCAACACGGGCTGGCACTTCTTCAGCAAGGCGAAGCGATACGCTTTCCTGCACTCGCTCGGGCAGGATCTCATTGAGGCGCTCTTGAACTCCGTTTTCAATTCTCTCCGGAAGCACCTGAGCAAGCCGAAGCGCTACTTCGTCTTCGAGGCGGGCAGAGACCTGCACCTCCAACTCCTGCTGGACAGCCTGCTCAATTCGTGCTGGCATCTCGGCTTCCAGACGCTCAGAAAGCTTTGCTTCAAGAGCCTCGTTCACGCGTTGATCAAACTCTTCATTAAGAGATTGCGCCTTGTGTTCTTCAAGACGGGCTTGCCATTCACCATCGAGACGAGCCTGTACTTCCTGCTCCACTCGTTCGGTGAGGTAAACCTCATTCGCTGCCGTCAAATCTTCTTTGAGGCTGGCAAATCGCATCTGGACGACACGCGCGATGTGATCACGCCATCCCGTCTCCAGCGTCTCGTGGACACGATCCACGTGCAGCTTCCAGGCTGCTTCAAATTGTTCGCCAGCAAGCCGCTGGCTTTCGTCAAAAAGGGAGTTCCATTCCGCCATTGCAATTCCTTCTTTACTTCCATCGCCAGAATTAGAGAATCCCGGAATGAGGTAAAAACCTTAGATCGATCTAGGTAAGGTACGAAGAGCCGGGTGATCTATTGCCCGGAAAACCTATTCCTTGTTCTGCTTCTCTAGAAATGTCTTAAGGCGATAGCTACGGCTGGGGTGCCGCAACTTGCGCAACGCTTTGGCTTCAATCTGTCGAATTCGCTCGCGGGTAACAGCAAAATACTGCCCTACTTCCTCAAGCGTATGTTCGCTGCCATCCTGAAGGCCAAAGCGCATCTTCACGATCTTCTCTTCGCGAGGGCTCAACGTCTTCAAGACTTCCGCCGTCTGCTCGCGCAGATTCAAATTGATCACCGCATCCGAAGGCGATCCGATCCGCTTGTCCACCAGAAAATCGCCGAGGTGCGACTCGTCCTCTTCGCCCACCGGGGTCTCCAGCGAGATCGGTTCCTGGGCAATCCGCATCACCTTGCGCACTTTGTGCAGTGGCAATTCCAAACGCTTGGCCAGCTCTTCAGTAGTTGGTTCGCGGCCAAACTCCTGTTGCATCGCACGCTGCGTCCGAATCAGTTTGTTGATCGTTTCGATCATATGCACCGGCACACGAATCGTACGGGCCTGATCGGCAATCGCACGCGTAATCGCCTGCCTCACCCACCAGGTGGCATAAGTCGAAAACTTGAATCCGCGCCGGTGGTCAAACTTTTCCACCGCTCGCATCAATCCGATATTGCCTTCCTGGATCAGGTCGAGAAACTGCAAGCCACGATTGGTGTACCGCTTGGCAATCGAAACAACCAACCTCAAATTGGCCTCAATCAACTGCTTCTTGGCAACCAGCGCTTCCCCTTCGCTGCGCTCTACAATCTGCAATGTACGCTTCAGGTCGGTTGCCGTCGCACCAGAGTCTTCTTCGATCTGCTGGATTCTGCCAGTGAGAACTTTCAGATCCTTACGGAAATCCCCCTTGAGATTTCCTTCTTCCATTCGGCGCTGCGTGCGCGAGACTTCCCACTCGAGAGACTTCAACTGATCTACGGCCTTACGAAGGCGCGTAACCAAACGGTTCAAGAGCCAGGAACTCAGGCTGTGCTTACGTATCTCGCGAGAGGCCTCAATAATCGTACGTGCCAGGAAGAACCGAAGCTTTCGATGCTCTTTTGGCTTCAGGACGCGTGAGATCGAACTCAATTTTTGACGCGTCTGCTGTGCGCGGCGGGCAAGTGCCGCAACCGATTCGATGCCCAGCATGAAGGCTTCTTCTTCGGGACGAATCAGGTCTTCTTCGATTTCCTCAATCTCTTCTTCGGTGATATCCCGCTCTGGCCCGGCACCGTCGTTCAAGCTCAAAAGGTCGTAAATCGAAATCTCACCCTGTTCGAGATCATTGCGCATCTGAACCAGCTCGTTCACTACCAGCGGAGATCTCGACAGAACTTTGAGCACAGCTTTCTGACCACGCTCAATCTTGCGAGCCAGTGAAATTTCGCCTTCGCGGGTCAACAAGGCAACGGTGCCCATTTCGCGCAGGTACATGCGAACAGGGTCGTTGGTCTTCTCGATCAACTCAAGTGAGTCTTCTTCGTCAGCCCCTGCTTCTGCAGCTTCTGCACCAACTTCATCGAGAGACGCGTCTTCAATATCGCCATCCCGCTCAACAAAAGGTTCCACCTCGGCGAGCGACTCCATCTCGTCGATGCGGCGAATGACCTGTTCAGCCACTCCCTCGCTCATTTGGTCGCCGGTGCTAAATTCCTCATCCATG
>JBIPMY010000229.1:0-9648 GCA_044376335.1 Bryobacter sp. | reverse complement strand
ATATTGTCGATTAATTCAAGAAATTATTATTGATCAATCGGATTTATATTCGTTTTTTCAGGTTGATAAGAAAAGTGACTTGCCGGCGCGCTTTGGTTCGCTTCGCAAAATGCACCAGAGCGCGTTTTCTCAATCTGTACAGTTAGATGTACGCTTTAAGCATGTGCCTCGATGTGAGGGAAGTCAGGCGCAGGTTTCTGTCGCTGATCGACGACTTTCCGGAAGAAGGCATCGTATTTACACAGCACGGGGAGCCGTTTGCCCGTTTGAGGCCGATGGGGCGGGCTAAAAAAGGTCTGTATGTAACGGGACCTATTGTCGCCGGCAAGAGCAAGCCGGGGCCGTTGCGCCTGAAGGATGAGAATCCTTATGACCTCTTATTTGATTGATATCAATGTTTGGCTGGCGCTGAGTTGGGGAGGGCACCCGTCGAGCGGAGCGGCTCGTGCCTAGCAAGTACTTTACATACCTTTTTAGGAAAGAGATTTCGGGCAAGTTCCCGGTCGCGAATCAGGTCTTCGAGGGTGTAGGAGGGTTGGGCGCTCTTCGACTTCAGAAAAGCATCTACATCAAAGCGATTGTCCATTCCGAGCATTAGGCCAAGTTCGTGTTCGGATATCTTGTCTTGAGCAAAGAGGTCGAGCGCGAGCGCTTCGAGGGCTTGTCGACCGAGGATTGTGGGCTCAGAGTTTAGAGATGGCACGACTTCATCCGGGATGCGAAGAACAATGTCCATGATTTGAGTATAGATGCGGATTCGGGAGTGACCAAAGGATGCAAGATACGTCCATCGAATTTAGTCTGAATCTGTTGCCCGGACTTTGGAGGTGTTTTGGTGTTGATCATTTTGCTGTTGCTGCAGGCAGGTGAGTTGCATCGGGCGGCTCTTGATTGCAAAGTGGACCGGATGAAGGAGGTTCTTGCTCAGAAGCCTTCGTTGAACCAGTTGGATGAATCGGGCCGGAGTGCGCTGCACGTTGCAATCGATTCTCGCAAGTTGGCTTGTGTTTCACTTCTGCTGATGGCTGGCGCTGACCCCAAGGTGCCCGACCGTGAGGGGCGGACGGCGCTCGTTGCAGGTGAGAAGACCGGGGATCAACGGATCCAAATGGCGCTTAAGACTTTGACACAGAAGGCGGGGGGCACACCGGAAGGGCCGGCGCCGTGGACTCTTGAGTCTTCTGTTGGCCGCAAGCAGAGTGATGTGACAAAGATGCTGCTGGCGATGGGTGTGGATCCGAATCAGGCGGGGAAGAATGGCATCTCGCCGCTTGCGGAGGCTTCGCTTAAGGGGGACATTGACGCGGTTCGAGCATTGATTGCCAAGGGGGCGCGACTCGATACCGTGAGCCCTGCGGGTACGCAGCCCATTCATGAGGCGGCACTTGGGGATAGCGGGGAGGTGATTCGAGAGCTGGTGAAGCATGGGGCGGAGCTAAATGCGCGAACGCGCGATGAGGGGCAGACGCCGCTTCACTTTGCGGCAGCGATGGGGAAAATGCGCGCGGTAGAGGCGCTACTGAGCCTGGGGGCGGATTTGAAGGTTCGAGATTTGAAGGGAATGACTGCACTTGCGGTGGCCGAGCGGGCGGGGCTTGATGAGGTCGCCGTAGTACTTAGGCGGGCTTTGTCCCAATAGACCCGAGACGGCGTGGCTAGTATCATGTGCTTCATGCGCCGTATTTCACTTCTCGTTTTCGTTTCTGTGGTTGGGTTTGGGCAGCCGATGACCCGGCAGATGCAGGTGGACAAGATCTTCTCCGCTTTTAACAAGCAGACGCCGGGGTGCGCGGTGGGTGTTTCTCAGGCTGGAAGAGTGGTACTGACGGGTGGATACGGGATGGCGGATCTGGAACGGGGCGTGGCGATTGGGCCAGGGACGATTTTTGAGAGCGGGTCCGTTGCGAAGCAGTTTACGGCGGCGACATTGATCCTGCTGGCGCAGCAGGGGAAGATTTCGCTCGACGACAAGATGGGGAAGTATCTGCCGGAACTGAGCGGGGCTCCGGCTTCGGTGACGATTCGTCAGGTGATGAGCCATACCAGCGGGATGCGGGAGTGGCGGCCGGTGGCTACTTTTAGTGGCCGTGATGAGAATGAAACGGTTCTCTCCAATCGGGATTTGCTCGGCTTTGCTGCGCGTCAGAAGGCTTTAAATTTTGACCCGGGGAGCGCTTATAGCTACTCCAATACCGGTTACAACATTGCGACGATTCTGGTGGAGCGGGCGCTGGGGAATGGGAAGTCGTTTCAAGCCTACACGCAGGAGCAGATCTTTGGGCCTCTGGGGATGACCAATACAGAGTGGCGGGATAATTTTCGTTCTATCGTTCCCGGCCGGGCGCTGGCTTATACGAAGCGGGCCGATGGGGTGGTTGAGCAGGCGACTCCGATCGGGAACATCATCGGGGCTGGCGGGTTGCTGACTACTGTTGCGGACTTGCTGAAGTGGAATGAGAATTTTGTCGAGCACAAGGTGGGTGGCAAGGAGATGGTGGAGTTGCAGCAGAAGCCTGCAGTGCTCACTAACGGGAAGACGATTGCTTACGCGGCTGGATTGCAGGTAACGACGGTGGATGGGTTGCGGGAGGTGGCGCATAGCGGGGCTACTGGTGGGTACCGGACGTGGCTGGGAAGGTATCCCGATCAGGGGCTTTCTGTGGCGGTGCTTTGTAATTCGGCACAGGCAGTGCCGACGAATCTGGGTCGCGATACTGCACGGCTCTGGACTGGAGCGGTGAAGCTGAATGCAGTTCAGACGAGCAGCATGAATGTTACGGGGATGGCTGGGCTGTACCGGAAGCTTCGCGATAACTCGGCGGTGGAGGTGAAGGAAAAGGATGGGCGGCTGGTGTTGCCTGGTGGCGCTGTGTTGACCCCTGGTGAGGGCGGGCGACTTTTGATTCCTGGTGAGAACGGGGATACGGTTTATCAGAAGGTGGAGCAGGCGAGGCCGATGGCGCGGGAACTGGCTTCGTTTGCCGGTGAGTATTCGACGCCGGAGGCGGGGTCGAAGTTGGTTGTGGCCGTGAATGCTCGAGGACTTTTGACGTTGCGGATTGGTGGGGGCGAAGCGATGGTGCTGACGCCAACGTTTCAGGATGCTTTCCGGTCTGGAGAAGGGTCGATTCTGTTTCGACGGGATGCGGCGGGTAAGGTGGTGGGGTTGAGTGTGGGCGACGACCGGGTTTGGGATTTGCGGTTTGAGCGGGTGAAGTAGTGCGACTGCTTTTGTTTGTGGTTTTTGCCGGGCTTGCTCTTGCTGAAGAGTTGCCCTGGAAGATAGCTCCGGTGCAGAGTTGGCCGGCTGAAACAGAAGAGGCCGGGGTGAAGGCTGTCTGGATTGAAGGGCCTTTGTACCAGGGGAAGCCGACGCGGGCTTTTGCCTATTATGGGTTGCCTGCGGGAAATACGAAAGCACCCGGGATGGTGTTGCTACATGGAGGAGGCGGGACGGCATTTGCGGATTGGGTGAGGATGTGGAATGCGCGCGGGTTTGCGGCGATTGCGGTGGATACGGTGGGGACGCGGCCAGAGAAGGCGCTGATCACCAAGAGATGGGACCCGAAGCGGGCTCGGCATGAATTCTCCGGGCCGGCAGGGTGGGGGGATTTTGCCAATGTCGATTCGCCGTTGACGGACCAATGGACTTATCACGCGGTGGCGGTTTCTATTGCGGCGCATACGTTTTTGAGAGAGCTGCCGGGTGTGGATGCAAAGCGGATTGGATTGACTGGAATTAGCTGGGGTGGATATCTGACCAGCATTGTGGCGAGTGTGGATTCGCGATTCCGGTTTGGGATCCCTGTTTATGGGTGTGGGTATCTGGGGGAGGATTCGGCGTGGCTGAAGGACTTTGAAAAGCTGGGGCCGGAGCGGGCGGCGAAATGGTTGAAGCATTGGGACCCGTCTGCTTATTTGTCAAAAGCGAAGCGGCCCTTGTTCTGGATCAATGGGACGAATGATTTTGCTTATGTGATGAGTTCGTGGCAGAAGTCTTACAGGATGCCGAAAGGGAAGCGGGTGTTGAGCTTGCAAGTACGGATGAAACACAGCCATCTGGATGGGGCTAAACCGGAAGAGGTGTTTGCCTTTGCCCAGGAGAGATTGATGGGTGGGCCGAGGCTTGTGAAGATTTCCAAGCAGGGGCCGGGGTGGGCTGTGTATTCTCGTAATTCGCAGCCGGTGAGGGCGGAGCTTTGCTTTACACGCGATACGGGGAGATGGCAGGACCGCAAGTGGGAGACGGTGCCGGCCAGTATTGATGCGCGGGCGAGACGGGTGAGTGGGGTGGTGCCGGATGGAGCTACGGTTTACTATCTGAATCTGGTGGATGCCGCCGGGTTGATTGTGTCTAGCGAACATGTGGATGTAGCTGCACAGAATCGTTAGTCTAGTCGAGAAGAGTGTTTGGACTGGTTAACGAAGCAGCATTTTCTCGAGGCCGTCGAGGAGCAGGTCGAGGCCAAGTTCGAGTTGCTGTATTCCGTCGTGCTCACCTTTGACTACTTGTAGCGAGAGGCCATGCAGGTAAGGGTATTGGCTGGCGGGAATCATGGGAAGAAACGATTCGGCCATCTGCGCATACTCTGAGGGCTTGAAGGGGAAGTTTAGCTTTTGGAGGGTGAAGCCGTAGACGTAGCAGTCGATGGCGTTCCAGGCGTGGTCTGCCATGGGGTAAGAGAAGCCCGCTTCGCGGAGGCAACCAATTGTCGCGTCGATGTAGCGGAGCATCGCCCCACCGACGTTGGCGCGGGAGACGATCAGCATAGTTGCCCAGGGGTGACGCAAGAGGACTTGGTGTGCGGAAATGGCGCGGCGGCGCATTTCTTTTTTCCAGTCGCCACCGATTAGAGGCACTTCGATTTCAGCGGCTACAAGATCGACCATCCCGTCGAGGATCTCGTCCTTGTTGGCAACGTGCTTGTAGAGCGACATGGCTTCAACGTTGAGAACTTCACCGAGCTTGCGCATGGAGAGAGTTTCGATGCCGAACTCATCGGCAAAGGCAAGGGCCGCCTGAAGGACGCGGTCTCTGTTGAGGGGCTTGCGGGGTTGTTTCGCTTTTGACGGCATCGGCTGGCAGACTCTTATTCTGACCTACTGAGATAGTGCTTGCAAGATTCTAGGCTTACAGTGTAAGCTTTAGGCATGAAGCTTAAGATCTCAATTCGTTCGTTAAGCCTGGCAACCCTTGTAGCGCTGGGTTTCACTGGGATGGCAGATGCAGAAAGCTTCGAATATCAGGTGGTGAGCACGAGCAAAACTTCGACTTTTGAGAAGGAGCTGAATGCTGCGGCGGAGAAGGGCTTTTACCTGAATTCGATCATGGGCGGGGAAACGACTTTCGGATGGAGAGAGGTTGTAGCCTTAATGCAAAGGGAAGCAGGGGGCGGGACGAAAACAAAACGAGTGTACAAACTGCTGGCTACAAACAAGACATCGACGATGGAAAAAGAGTTGCGGGAGCTGGGAGCAGCTGGCTTTGAGTACCGTGGGCAAACTGCATTTGTCACTGCATTTCGAGGCAGAGAAGTAATTGTGATTCTGGAGAAAGACGAGACCAAGCCTGCCAAAAGAATCGAGTACAGGCTTGTTGCGACAACAAGAACGTCAACGATGCAGAAGGAATTGCAAGAGGCAGGGGCAGAGCAATTCATTGCTGTAGGTATGACCGTATGCAAGGGATTCGTAGATGAGCTTGAGATCGTAACGATTCTTAAAAAGACGGAAGATGCCCAGGGGAGTGGCAAGAAGTGAAGGCGATCTTTCAAGAGGCCTACGGCTCGGCCGATGTATTGCAGTTCAAGACGGTGGAGAAGCCGACGGTAAAGGATGACGAGGTGCTGGTGCGCGTTAGTGCGGCTGGAGTAGACCGCGGAGTTTGGCATCTGATGACAGGCAAGCCGTATGTGGCACGTTTGGTGTTTGGGATCTTTGCACCAAAGAATCCGATTCCTGGAATGGATGTGGCTGGGCGAGTAGAGGCTGTGGGCAAAAAGGTGACTCGCTTTCGGGAGGGAGATGAAGTCTTCGGTACGTGCGAGGGATCCTTTGCGGAATATGCGTGTGCAAAGGAAGACAAGCTTTGTCCGAAGCCGGCGCGACTGAGTTTTGAGCAGGCAGCAGCAGTGCCCATCTCGGCCTGCACTGCGCTTACGGCGGTTCGGGATATCGCGAAGATCGAGCTCGGGCACCGGGTTCTGATCGTTGGGGCGTCGGGGGGCGTTGGGACTTATTGTGTGCAGTTGGCTAAGGCGTTTGGCGGACTTGTGACCGGGGTGTGCAGCAGGTCTAAGCAGGACCTTGTGCTCGCGATGGGGGCAGACTGCGTAATCGACTATTCGCGCCATGACATGTCACAGTTCAGCAATAGCTACGACGTAATTCTGGACATTGGGGGGAATCGTTCTCTGGCAACTCTACGTCGCTTACTGGCATCCGACGGAACGCTTGTGATCATCGGAGGAGAGGGTGGAGAGTCCTGGTTTGGCATGGGGAGGCAATTGCAGGCGCTGCTGTTATCACCCTTCACCAGACAGAAGCTCCGTTCGTGTATCTCGCTAGCGTCGAGAGAGGAATTGCAGGGGGTATCCGAGCTGATTGACGCTGGCAAGCTGAAACCGGCAATCGACAAGATGTACCCGCTTGAAGAAGCGCCGGAAGCGATTCGGTATTTGGAGCGCGGCGAGGCGAGAGGGAAGGTTGTGATTGCAGTGGCTGGTGGCTTGGTAGCCTGACAGGATGATGCGAATTGCTCTTCTGTTTTTGACTTTGCCGCTGCTGTCGCAGGATCTTTCGAAGGAGATTGCGAAGATTGCTGCGGAGGCCGAGGGGAAGGTGGCGGTGGCTTGTCTGCTGCCTGGGGTGAAGCTGAAGTGTGGGTTGAATGAGAAGTCGCAGCCGCCGATGCAATCGGTGTTTAAGCTGCCGCTGGCGATGGCTGTTTTGCATGCGGTGGAGCAGGGACAGTTCAAGGTGCATCAGCCGATTCGTTTCTTGAAAGAGGACCGGTTCTTTCCGAAAACACACAGCCCGCTGCAGGATAAGTATCCGGAGGCGGATGTGGATGTGCCGCTGTCGGAGTTGATGAAGCTGTCGGTGTCGTCCAGCGACAATGTGGCGGCTGATGTTTTGTTGCGGGTGCTGGGCGGGCCTGAGAAAGTGCAGGCGTATATGGATTCGCTGGGGATCGCGGGCTTCCAGATCAAGGATGGGGAGCGCGGGTTGCACCGGGACAATCAGTTGCAATATCGCAACTGGTGGACGCCAGAATCTGCAGTGAAGGTGCTGATTCGTATTTCGGATAAGTCGCCTTTTAACGCCGAGAATACGAAGCTGCTGCACCAGTGGTTGCTTGAGACCGAGACAGGGCCGAAGCGTTTGAAAAGCGAGTTGCCTGCGGGGACAGCGGTGTATCACAAGACCGGGACTTCGGGGACCGTAAACGGCGTGGCATCGGCTACTAATGACGTTGGGTTTGTTCAACTGAAGGATGGGCGCCGGGTGGCGATTGCAGTGTTTGTTAGTGACTCGCGTGCACCAATGGAGAAGCGTGAAGCGGTGATCGCCAAAATTGCCAAGGCAATATACGATGCTGTTGGCCACTAAGATGGAGTGAGATGCCAAGCACGCAGGAGACACCAGAGGTACGGGAACGCCGGATTGGGTTCGCGCAAGCGGGAGTAGGGCGAAAGCATTCCATGCCACTCGATCTGGCAGGGATGGCTGCGAAACGGGTGGGTTTGGCTGGGCTGATTTTTTCTGCCTGCTACTTTTTTTTTGAAATCGTATTTCAGGCCACGAGAGCAGCGGAAGTTGACCATCTTGCCGTTTTCTTTTTGGTGAACTCTATCAGTGGCATATTGTGTGGCCTTGCAATTTACGGGGCGAGCCGCAGATGGAAGGCGGAGCCGGAATTTGTAGTGAAGCTTGGGCTGGCGTTTGAAGTGATGTCGAGCCTTCAGATTGGGGTGGCCGAGGGAGCCCTGCCATTTACTGACAATCTATTGATTCACGGGCATTCGGCGATTGCCATGTGGATTATTTGTTTTGCGTTGCTGGCCCCGGCGCCATTCCGGCTTGCTTTTCCGGCAGCCCTTATTTCAGCAGCGATGGCGCCGATCGGAATCCTGATCAATGTTTTGATCAGGGGAAACCCAATACCGCCGGTGGCTATTTGGGCCATCTGGTCAGCGGCTCCGCTTTTGATGGCATTTGTTGGAACATGGGTGGCCCGGTGGATCTACAAGATGGGCGAAGAGCTTGAGGCGGCACGAGAGATGGGGAGCTATGAGTTGATCGAGCCGGTGGGGCATGGCGGGATGGGCGAAGTGTGGCGAGCGAGGCATCGTTTTTTGGCGCGGGATGCGGCGGTGAAATTGATTGGAAAGAAGGCTTCTTCAACGACTCTGCAGCAAAAACGATTTGAGCGTGAGGCACGGGTGATCGCGAAGCTGGAGAGCCCGAACACTGTTTCGATTTTTGATTTCGGGACGACTGCGAACGGGGAACTGTATTTTGCAATGGAGTTGATTCGTGGATTAAATCTGGATCAGCTGGTGAACCGGTTTGGGCCTCAACCTGCTGGCCGGGTCAAGCATATATGGACTGGAGTTTTGAAGTCTCTGGAGGAGGCTCACAAAGTTGGGTTAACGCATCGCGACATCAAGCCTTCCAATATTCTGCTGGCACGGTTGGGCCTGGAACATGACTTCGTAAAGGTGGTTGATTTCGGGCTGGTGAAGGCGCGGGGCACGGAAGAACAAACTCAGTTAACGATGGAGCAGACAACGGTTGGGACACCGGCTTATATGGCTCCAGAGTTGGCTGGCGGGGATGAAGAGAAGATCGATGGCAGAGCGGATTTGTATGCCCTCGGATGTGTGACTTATTTTCTGTTGACAGGAAAGACCGTATTCGAAGGGCCATCGGCGATGGCTTTGATTCTGAAACATATCCAGGAACCGGTAGTGAGGCCGAGTGAGCGATGTGAATTGCCGATCCACGAGGACCTGGAGAAGCTGGTTATGTGGTGTCTCGAGAAAGATCCGGCGAGCCGCCCGCAGAATGCAGGCGAATTGCTGGAGAAGATCGAGGCGCTCAAGATTGATGAATGGTGTTCGAAGGAAAAAGCACGCTGGTGGCAGACACATCTGCCGAGTCTGGCTTGAGGAGAGATTGCGTTGATTGAGTATCGCGTTGGTAATGAGTTGGATCTGGATGCGGTAATTGAACTTTACCGGGCATCAACACTGGGGGAGAGGCGCCCGGTGGAGGAGCGTGAGCGGATGGGGTTGATGGTTGCGAACGCGAATCTGGTTGTGACGGCCTGGGATGGGGATTTGATGGTGGGGATTTCGAGGTCGCTGACGGATTTTACGTATGCGACGTATCTGGCGGATTTGGCAGTGCGACTTTCGCACCAGCGATTGGGGATCGGCAAGGAGTTGATTCGCCGGACACAGGCTGAGGCAGTGAGAGCGAACATCATTTTGCTGGCGGCCCCGAAGGCAGTGGATTACTATCCGCACCTTGGTTTTGAGCGGCATGAGTCGGCGTGGATGCTGAAAGCGGGGCGCTCGATTTGAAGGGTTTTGGGAAGGTCTTGCGCCAATGTTGGTATGGACTTGACAATGGAGCAGTTGA
>JBIPMY010000228.1:0-9667 GCA_044376335.1 Bryobacter sp. | reverse complement strand
CGACCGCGATTTTCGTGCTGAGCAGCGGGAACGCTTTGCCTGCTGCGGTGGCAATCGATTCGACCATGTTGACAGCAGCGGGCGGACAGCAACAGTTGGAACGTTTTGAAGGAATGCGGGTGAGCCTGCCGAGCCTAACGGTGGTTGCGCCGACTGGTGGGACGGTGAGTGAGTCGAACGCAACTGCAAGTTCTAACGGAGTCTTCACGGCTGTGTTTACGGGCGTTCCAACGCCATTTCGCGAGCCAGGAATCCAATCGCCACTCGTTGCTCCGCTTTGCGAAGCGGGAGCTGGTTGTGCGATTCCGGTGTGGGACAACAATCCGGAGCGAATTCAAATTGACAGCGATCGTATCACCGGGACAAGCGCATTGAATGTCAGAGTAGGGCAGACGGTGAGTGGCGTGGTAGGCGTGCTTGACAATGGCTTTGGCGTCAATCAGGTGTCGCCTGATGGGTCATCCGTGCCAGTGGTAGGTGGCAGCGGCATCTCTGAAGGAATTGCTCCTGCGGCCAAGCCGAGTGAGGTGACAGTTGCGACTTACAACATGGAACGACTCTACGATACGGTTGATGGTCCTGGCGGGGACATTGTCGTTAGCGCTGGTGCGCTCGCCAACCGGTTGAATAAGGCGAGTCTTGGGATCCGGGTGAACCTCGGCGCCCCTGACATCATTGGTTTGCAAGAAATCGAGAATCTGAATGTGCTCCAGTTGTTGGCGGCCAAGATTAACCTGGACGCGGCTGGTGCTTATACCTACACTCCGTTCACTTTCGAAGGCAACGATCCTGGTGGAATTGATGTGGCATTTCTTGTAAAGAATACGGTAACGGTGGTGAGTTTGACGCAGTTGGGACAAGCAACTACCTACACAAGTCCTTGCACGGGAGCCCAAGAGATCTTGAATGACCGACCCCCAGTGCTGTTTCGTGGAAGTGTGACCAAGGCTGGCCGAACTTTGGACCTTGTTGTGATTGTGAATCATCTTCGCAGTTTGAATGGCATCAGTGATACAACCCCTTGTGCTCTTGGCACGGATGGCCAGCGTGTGCGGGCCAAGCGGGCGGCACAGGCTGAGTTTTTGGCAAACCTGATTCAGAGTGAAATCACTTCCAACCCGAACGTGAAGCTGATCAGTGTTGGAGACATGAATGCGTTTGATGTGAACGACGGTTACGTCGATGTCATTGGTACTGTGACGGGGAACCCGACAGCGGCGACGCAGGTTGCCGATGCATCGGCGGATTTAGTGAATCCGAATCTGCTGAACTTGCTGAATGTGATTCCCGATCCGGCACAGCGCTTCAGCTATGTGTTTGATGGCAGCCACCAGACGCTCGACCATCTGCTCTATACGCAGAGCCTGCGGGACCAGGTGACCAATGGTGGGTATGTTCGCATCAATAGTGAGTTTCCCCAGACAGATCGTAACGATTCGAACTCAGCACGGAGATTGAGCGATCATGATCCGGGTGTGATCTATGTGACTACAGCGCAGCCGATTGTGTCAGGGATTCTGGTGCAGCGTGGTGGTTTGATTCTGAACCGCACTACGAATACCTATAACGGAAATCTGGTGATTCGCAATACCGGGACGGCAGCTCTGACTGGCCCGTTTACGGTGGCGCTGACAGGGTTGCCGGCGGGTGTGAGCCTGGCTAACGCAGCGGGTACGAACTATCAAGGCAGCTACCTTGTCAACAGCGCAACAACGATTGCAGCGGGTGGGGCGCTACTTGTACCAGTACAATTCAGCAACCCTGCCAACGTCGCAATCAACTACACTACGAAGGTTTACAGCGGCGCATTCTAGGAGGGATGTTATGAAAAAGATTTATCTATTGGTGGCGATGTTCGGGGCTTTGGCCCTTGAGGCTGCGCCTCTGAACTTTAGCTGGACGGTGGACACGGCTGCACTGAGCGGGCAGAACGGGCAATTGTCGTTTCAATACAACACGAGCGGCACGGATGCGACTACAGCCACGATCAGCCAATTCAGCGGGGCGGGGCTAGGGAGCTTTAGTGTTCTTGGCAACGTCACGGGTGATCTAAGCAGTTCAGTGGTGATCAGCCCAACGAACGCTGTCCCACTGAACGAGTTTTTGCAGAATGTGACTTTTGGTGACAGCTTTCAGTTTGTGCTCACGCTGGCAGGAGATTTGCTGGATAATCCGCAGGACTTCAATGGCAGCCAGTTTGCTTTGCAGATTGTAGGCGGATCTGCGTTGTTGGCTTCGGTGGAGATCTTCCCTGGGCTGGACCCTTTTGTGTCCCTAGACGCGAGCGTGACCGAGACGAACCCTGTGCCGGAGCCTTCCACGGCACTGCTGGTATTGGTGGCTGTGCCTGCGGGAATTTGGCTGCGCCGACGGAGATAGAATTGTTGCGAAAGAAAAAGGCCTCAGCATCACTGCTGAGGCCTTTTTTTGCTTAGAAACTAGTCGTCGCTGAAGATGGAGCCGATGGCGCCGAGGGGATTGCTTTGATCGCCGCCGGAGGCTGAGGCCGAGCCGCCGAGTTCGCGTCGCATCTTCTCTAGCGTCATGGACTGGATGATGGCGCGGCCGGGGCCGGTGAGTGTGGCGAGGAAGAGGCCTTCGCCGCCGAAGATGGCGCTCTTGATGCCGCCAGCCATCTGGATGTCGTAGTTGACCGATTCGTCGAAGGCGACGATACAGCCGGTGTCGACTTGAAGGACTTCGCCGGGGCCGAGGTCAAATTCGACGAAGTCGCCGCCACCGTGGATGAAGGCGAGGCCAGGGCCGGTGAGTTTTTCGAGGATGAAGCCTTCACCGCCGAAGAAGCCGGAGCCGAATTTCTTGACGAGCGCGATGTTGAGCTGGACGGTGGTTTGGGCGCAGACGAAGCTGTCCCGCTGCACGATGATGGTTTGGCCGGGCTTGAGATCAAAAGCCTGGACGTGGCCGGGGTAGCTGCCGGCAAAGCCTACTTCGCCGTTGCCGCTGGAGCGGAAGTAGGTCATAAAGAGGCTCTCGCCCATGAGCTTGCGCTTGACGGCGCCCCAGATTTTGGAGCCCAGGCTGTCGCCTTGCATCTTGGTTTCCCAACTGACGTTGGAGGTCTTGTAGACCATCTTGCCGGCTTCGGCGTAGAGTTCCTGGCCGGGCTTGAGCTTGCAACGGATGATCTGGAGATTTTCACCCTGGATTTCGTAGTTGAGAGGTTCCTGGGCCATAGCGCCCGGTGTGCTAAATGTTGTACTAGCACCACCCGCCATCGCCGTCCCACATTTAGGGCAGAATCTTGCCGCGTCGTCGAGCTGAGCTCCGCAATTTGTACAAAAGGCCATATGAAATGAATGTATCTAGAATTACGCTGATCGTGGGGATCTTTGTTCCGTTCTTTTGTTTTGGCAAGGGAGCGCGGGAGAGTTGCGGGACTTATCCGGAGCGGGTGAAGGAAGAGCTGCTGCGTTCGAAGATGAATCTGGAGCGGCGGGAACTGGAGCAGGTGTTTCGGAAGTTGTCGGGTCTGGCGGCCGTAACGGAGGTAAAGGGGGCGTCGCGGGATATCGGGAATATCGCCGTTATGGAAGAAGACGCGGGGATTGTGAGCCGGCGGAATCTGTTCAATCTGAATCAGAAGACGTTGCGGTTTTTGCCTGCTAGCGGAGGGTACAGGCTGGAGGTTGTGGCGAGCGACTATAGCCTGAGTGAGCAGACGGCTGGGGTTGCTCTAGATGGCCTGGGGGATGATGATTCGCGGAGTGTGGCACTGTCGTTTGGGTTTCCGTACTTTGGGCAAACTTATCGTTCTGTCAACGTGAACAGCGATGGGAATCTGAGTTTTATCGACGGGGATTCGGGGACTCGCGAGCGGAGTTTGGGACGGCTGTTGAGTGGCTTGCCGAGGGTGGCGGCTTTGTTTGATGATCTGGACCCGTCTCGGGCCGGGGCGGTGCGGGTGTTGTCTCGGGCGGACCGGCTGGTGGTGAGCTGGGTGGCGGTGCCGGAGTATGTGGACTTTGGTTCTGGTGCTGTGAATACGTTTCAGGTGCGGTTGCTTGCGAGCGGGGTGATTGAAGTTGTTTATGAGCAGGTGAATTCCGAGCAGGGAGTGGTGGGGATCTCGCCGGGAAATCTGACTGGTGCTTCGAGCATTGTGAGCTTTGTGGCGTCGAGTGGGCAGACCTTTGCGGCTGCGGTTGCGGAGCGCTTTACCAATCGCGAGGAACTCGATACGGTGACGGCGGCGCAGCGGTTTTATGAAACGCATGAGGATGCTTATGACTATCTGGTTTTCTACAATGCGCTGGGCGTAACGGCAGGGTCTGGGGTGGTTGCGTTTGAGGTTACTGTGCGGAATCAGCGGACGGGGTTTGGCGACACTATTATTGAGGCTGGGGCGGAGTATGGGAGTGCGCGGCGCTTGCAGGCTGTTCTGAATATGGGACAACTGACGCAATATCCGGTGGACCCGAATGGGATTTTGCCGCAGCGGTTTACTTCTCGCGATACACCGATTACTGTGTTGAGCCATGAGGCTGGGCATTTGTTTTTGGCCTTTGCCAGTGTGCGGGATCCGAACAATCCGACGAGCCGGCCGATGCTGGGGCGGCAGACGGCGCATTGGAATTTTACGTTTAACAGTGAAGCGAGTTTGCTGGAAGGGAACCGGATTGAAGACAAGGGAGCAGGGGCTTCGCCGCGTTTTGAGACTGTGGCGGTGACGCAGGGGTTTTCGCCGCTTGATCAGTATCTGATGGGATTGCGGCCGAAGGAAGAGGTGCCTCCGATGTTCTATGTCGCCTCGGCTGGTATCAACAGTTTCTTTCCTCCACCGCCGCAGGTGGGGGTTCGGTTTGATGGGCAGCGGCGGGATGTGAGTATCGATGATCTGATTGGTGAGGTGGGGCGGAGGGTGCCGGATCATACGGTGGCGCAGAGGAAGTTCCGGTTTGGGTTTGTGCTGGTGGTGCCGAAGGGTGTGGAGCCGGATGCGGCGTGGCTTGCGCAGGTGGAGAGCTATCGGGCGGGTTTTGAGTCTTATTATTTTCGGGCTGCTGGGGAGCGGGCGAGCGCCGAGGCGACGCTGAAGAAGAGTTTGGCTTTGAGTTTGTGGCCTGCCAGTGGTGTGGTGGCCGGGCAGAGTGTCACTGGGAGTTTGCGGGTTTCGGGGGCGGCGAATGTGGCGCGGAGTTTTGCTTTGCGGAGTAGGAATGCGCTGGTGGAAGTGCCATCGAGTGTTACGGTGGCTGCGGGGCAGACGTCGGTTTCGTTTGCTGTGCGCGGGTTGCGGAGTGGGGTGGATTTGATTGAGGCGAGCAGTGGGGACAGCACGTTTGAAAGTGTGGAGGCGCGGGTGCAGGTGCTGGATGGGGTGCGGAGCTTGGCTCTCGATGTGGTGAAGGGGGAGGGGCAGTTGGCTGAGACTGGGTTCCTGCCGCAGCCGGTTGTGTTGAAGGTTCGAGATGTGAATCAGTTGCCTTATCCGGGTGTGCGGGTGGTGGCCGATGCCGGGGCTGGTGGCGCTGTCGAGCCGGCGAGTACGGTGGCTGATGAGAATGGTTTGGTGAGTTTTCGGTGGAGGCCGGCGGCGGCTCCGTTGAACCGGTTGTCGTTGCGGGTGGATGGTGGGCCAACGGCTTTGGTGACGGCGCTGGGTAAGCCGTTCTTGCTGAATACGACTGTTGGGAATGCGGCTTCGTTTTCGGCGGGGCTTACGCCGCTGGCGATTCATTCGATCTTTGGAGCGAATCTTCTTGGTGGAGGTTTGCCTGTTGCGGCTTCGTCGCCTTGGCCGGGGAGGATTAATGGCGTTGAGGTGTTAGTAAATGGGAGGTTGCAGCCGCTGATTTATGTTAGTGAAGGGCAGATCAACTTTTACCTGGCGGATGAGTTTGTGGGGGCTAGCGATTTGAGTGTGCAGGTGGTGACGCCGCTGGGGGAAAGTGCGGTGGTGCGGGTTCCGTTGTTGCGTGTGTCGCCGGGGATTTTTCCTGGGGCGGTGCTGCGGCGTGGTGAGTTTATTGAAGTATATGGGACCGGGTTTGGGCCGGTGGCTTTGCGGGAGGGATTGCAGTGGGTGGTTGCGCCGGTGACGGCTACGGTGAATGGCGTTGCGGCTGAGGTGCAGTATGCGGGGCTGGCGCCGGGGTTTGTTGGCTTGTATCAGGTGAATGTGCGGGCGAGTGGTGGGGCGCTTCGGGTTTGGCTGGGGGTGGGCGGGGTGGAGAGCAATGAGATGGTGGTGCCTTAAATTCATTTTTCCTGGCGGGTTCCAGATCGTTTGTTCGCTCTTATTGCTGAGGTGGAATCACAGAGATGAAATTTACGGGTTTGCTTTTGCTTGCTTTGACGGTCTCGGCGCAGGTGCCATCCAATACGCTGAGCGTGAACTGGCTGGTGCGGGAGGATTTGTTTGCCGCACTGCTCGAGAATGATCGTGATCGTTTAAAGAAGGGTATTGAGACGCTGGACGCTGTGGCCAATTATTATGACGAGCCGCGCGTTTTGTCCTGGCGGTATCTTGCTGAAGTGACTCAGGCGGTTTGGGCTCATGAAGCCAAAGATGTCACTGGGTTTAACAGGCATTATGGGTTGGCTATGACTTATCTGAACCGGGTGCGCAAAGTAGCTAGTGGGAATGATTTGGTGCTTCCGGAAATCTTCGAGGGTGCGGCGTTGATGATTCTGGCGGACCGGTTGCCAGAGCCGATGCAGAAGGGTGCGCGGGAGCGAGCGTATCTAGCCTATGCCAAGCTGGACCAATTGCAGGGCGACTCGGTTGAGAAGATGCCGATGCATTTGAAGGGAGAAAGTTTGGCTGGACTTGCTGCTACGGCTTACCAGTCGGGGCGTGAGGCAGAGATGAAGCAGGCGCTGGAGCGGATTTTGGCCGGGATGCCGAAGACTCCTTATGCTTCTGTGGCCAAGAAGTGGATGGAGGAGCCGGAGTCTCGTTCGCGGCTGAAGATTGCGTGTATCTCGTGTCATGAGCCGAACCGGTTGGGGAATCGTCTGGAACTGAGTCACAAGACGAAATGAAATTGATGTCGTTTTTTGATATCTTTCCCTGCATGAGATATCTATTTCTGGTGCTGGGCGCATTTAGCCTTTGTGCACAATCGAACCCGAATCGTCTGAATGTAGATTGGCTGGTGCGGGAGGATATCTTTGCCGGACTGCTCGAGAATGACCGGGTGCGCCTTGAGAAGGGTTTGGAGACGCTCAATGCGGTTAGCAAAAGCTATTCGGAGCGTAGCGTACTGGCCTGGCGTTATTCGGCCGAAGTGATGAAGGCCGTTTGGGCTTATGAGGCGAAAGATATGGTGAGCTTTAATCGTCATTATGGCGTTGCGCTGACTTATCTCGATCAATGTCGCAAACTATCGACCGGGGATGCAGCGAATCTACCGGAGATCTTTGAGGGTGCGACGATGGTTGTACTTGCGGACCGGCTGCCTGAGGCAATGCGGAAGGGGGCATGGGAGAGGGCTTATCAGGCTTATGCGAAGCTCGATGAGTTACAGGTATCTTATTTGGACAAGTTTCCGATGCATATGAAGGGTGAGAGTTTGTCCGGGCTGGCGGCTTCGGCTTACCGTACAGGACGGGAGGCGGAGATGATGAAGACGCTGGAGCGGATGCAGGCTGGCCTTGCGAAGACGCCTTATGCGGCGGTGGCCAAGAAGTGGGCTGAGGATCCGGCGGCGCGGTCTAAGGTGAAGATGGTTTGTATTTCGTGCCATGAGCCGAACCGGTTGGGGAACCGGGTTGAGCTTAGTCACGCGGTGAAGTAGGGCTGGCTGAGGCGTTGAGGTTTTCCTGATCGAGGAGAGCGACTGCGGAGAGGTAGCGCGGGTGGCTCTGCCATCTGCGGAGTTCCGGCGTCGTCTTGAGCCAATTGATCCCCGTGAGGTGTGCCTGCAAGGACTTGTGAAGCGCATCGAAGCCACGATCGATTTGTCCGCATTCGAGCAATGAAATGGCGTAGGGGATGGGTTGCGGCGAGTCATCTAATTTCCCCAGAATTCTGATCGCCTCTGGTCTGTTTCCGCTGAGGGCATGGAGGTGTGCAGCCCAAAAAGAGCTGGCCCGCCCTGCTCCGAACTTGACCCATTCCGCATGAGATGCGAAGGCTTCAGGAAACATGCCCTTCATCGCGTAGGCGCGGCTCATGATGTTGTGGACTCCCGAGAATCCCCGGTCGATGTCGATGGTGCGACGGCCGGCCTCGATTGCCTGGTCGTATTGGCCGGCATGGAAGTGGACGGTCGTGATAGTGTATGCCATCAGTCCAGAGGTGGGTGCCAGCTTGGCGGCTGCTTCTGCACTGCGGAGTGCCTCGTCGAAACGACCCCGGGTGGCAAGGCAGATGGCGAATAGTTGGAGGGTGGTTGCGGAATCTGGGTTAAGCTTCAAGGCGGTTTTGAATTCAGCCTCCGCTTCTCGCCACTTCCACAAGTTGAAGTAGGCGTGAGCGAGGGCGGAGTGGGCTTCGGCGAGAGAAGGATCGAGTGCGATGGCTCGTCTGGCAATCTCTGCGGCTTTGTTGAGCATTTCTTTGGGAGACGTTTTGTGGAGGAATGGAAATGTGGCCCAAGTGTTTGCGAGGCCGGCGTGGGCAGGGGCGTAAGTGGGTGCTCGCCGGATTACTTCTTCGAAGGCCTTGACGCTTTGCTTTGCACCGTTACTCGAGAGCTGGTCTTTCATGGAGGTGGCTTTCAGATAGAGGTTATATGTATCGAGATCGAGAGCCTGAGGTTTGCCGAGGGGTGCTGATTTTTTTGTTGAGGAGTAGAGAAAGAAGCCGGCGATTAGAAGGACAAGTGTGGCGGCGAGGCTGTAGAGGTGTAGCGGGGGGTTGGGTTGCGGGATTTGAGCTGAAGGGACGGTGACGGTTGCAATGAAGCGATAGCCCCGTTTGGGTAGCGTCTCGATGTAGAGAGGTTCTCCGGCGGATTCCCCCAATGCCGTGCGGATCTGACGGATGGAGTAATTGAGGGCCTGATCGAAGTCGACGATGGTTCCGTCGGGCCAAAGATGCTGCCTTAGTTCTTCGCGTGTTACTAATTCGCCTGCCCGTGAGATCAGGATTTGAAGCAGTCTGGCTGGCTGAGGCTGGAGGCTGGAGGACTGGCCGTTGCTCGCGAGCTCACCTGTGGTGGGGTCAAACTCAAAACGCCCAAAGTGGAAGCGACCGGGATGGCGAGGAGCACGCATTCGATTCCTTCAAATACTAGCAGCTTTGAAGAAAACCTTCATTTGAGCAGTTACAAACATTATCCTCAGGCAATTCTCATCTCGATTGGCTGGAATTCGGATCAGAATGCAGAATGACCAAGTTAAGAACTTTATCATTTGTTGTGTTTTGCCTGACGTCTCTCGGGATGGCCCAAGTTCCACTGCCTTCTGTTATCGTCATCGACGTTGAAAACTATGTGGAGTATCTGGAAGATACTGCAGATCCGCTCAAGCGCGGGTCTGATCCGAATCTGACGACAGTGCGGGTATTGCCGAATACTTTTGTGGAATCGGATCATCTTGCCGATATCGTATCGATCAATGGTCAGCCGGCGAAGGGACTTGCATTTGCTTCGGCTCGTGTCATTGGTGCAACAACTTCCCTGACGCCCGGCCGGCCGATTGCTGATGTGGGTACTTCGACATATCGTTCTTACTATTTCCAGATTGTTGGTGCCTA
>JBIPMY010000227.1:0-9673 GCA_044376335.1 Bryobacter sp. | reverse complement strand
CATGATCAAGACCTCACCACGCTTGTTCAGCATGATGTTCTGAGGCTTCAGATCCCGGTGAATCACCCCACGGGCATGAGCAGCCGCGAGCCCCGCACAGAGCTTCCGCGAGATTTCCATCGCCTTCTCAGCCGGCAAGCGGCCGATTCGTTGCAGCAGCGCCCCAAGGTCATCTCCATCCACATATTCCATCGAGATGTAAGGCAAGCCCTCAGCCTCGCCGATGTCATAAACACGGCAGACATTGGGATGAGAAACCTGCCGCGCCACACGAACCTCACCATGAAAGCGTTCGAGCAGATGAGGGTTAGAAGCCGCCGCCGAAGGTAGGAACTTAAGCGCAACAGACTGGCCCAGCGTAAGATCGGTAGCCCGGTAGACCTCTCCCATCCCGCCCTTGCCGAGCATGTTCAGAATTCGATAGCGGCCCCCGAGCAGCACCCCGGGCAGGAATCGCCCCTCGTCCTGTGTCCCCAGGACAGGTGAAGACGCCGCCGTCGGCATTGCTATCGTTTCTTCAGGCCCAGACGGGTTTGCCATGGGAAAAGTCTATCTGAAGATCAAGCAGCTCGAAACGAAGCCGATAACTCAAAGATCCAGGCAGGCATTGTTTCGATTAATTCCCAGGTAATGCTCATTGGCTTGGATCCATGGTGTGAGACATATCTTGCTTCACCCAGGAAAACAAATGGAGCATCTACCTTGGGCTTTACAAACAATAGAATTTTGACTCCATTCTGCCTTTGCTTGATGTACCGCTGACCTGTCTTTGAAGTCTCTGTTGTCCTGCTCTGCGACTGCCAGTGAAACAGCCTCGGGCTCACCGCATAGTCTTCATAACGGGTACTGGGAGAAAACTGCTTCTCGTCTTTTTCCAATGTCACAAACAGCAGCTCAGTTTGCTCCTCTTCCATCCACAAAACGCCTTCCCGGTTTTGCGCCTTGCCTCCCCAGGTTTTGTAGCCAACTGCCGTCAGGATCTCGTCTCGCATATAGCTTCGATGGAGGCAAAGGGGCCAATCCTGGCGGTAGAATTCCTCCTTGCGATGCACGCGCACTTGATCCTGTAGCAAGCCCAGAAGCTCAAGAAACTCTCGCCTGACAAGCCCGGATTCCCGCAATAACTGCATCCCGCGGTTAGGCCCAACTGCTAAATCTTTTGCCCGTCCCTGCAGCCATCGATGCGTCAGCATCAGCGAGGCGCGTTCATTGCCGGATTCCTGCAATGTCTCGTAGATGCCCATGAGCCGCCTGGAATCCAGATGCAGCAAAAATTTGAATTGCCGGCTCAGCAATAAGTCGTGTTCTCCCAACTCACCTTCAAGCCAGCCAGCGTCGCGCAACAAGCCAGTCCACCCCGCTACGGTGTCTTTGTAGATGTCCCCAAGTTCATACTGGGTCTCACTCAGAAATTCACCAAGCTTTGGGCGGCGGCCTAGACTTGCACCGAGAGTGCGCACTTCTTCCACGATGCGGCTCCGGCGCGTCTCGAGGCTCCTTTTAAGATTGCTCAATATCTCTGACTGCGACTCCTGATCCAACCGAAAATAACAACTGCCGGGCAACCGGGTGACTCCCGTCTCGATCTGCCGAATCACCTCTTGCCTGGTCCCACCAAACAAGGCTCGATATCGAAGATCAAAGCGAAACTCCCGCCGCTGGTTGCCAATAAAATCCAGCACCAGACAACTTCGCTTTCCCTTCTCAAGTCGCAAACCTCGGCCTAGCTGTTGCAGGAACACGGTCACACTTTCGGTTGGGCGCAGAAACAGAATTGCATCCACCGAAGGGATATCTACACCCTCGTTGTAGAGGTCAACCGTAAACAGGACGTTGACTTCGCGATCCTTAAGTCGCTGCGGCGCTCGCCGTCTGGCCTCGTCATTGCTTGCGCTCGTGATGGCTTCTGCCGCTATTCCGGCTTGGCGAAACATTTCTGCCATGAATTCGGCATGCTGGACGCTCACGCAAAACCCAATCGCCCGCGCCTCGCTCACTTCTCCATAGATCTCGCAGAATTGCCGCACTACCAATTGCGCCCGCCGCTCATTGCCAGACAGCATCTGATTCAATTCCGCTATCGCATAGCCGCCCCGGCGCCAACTCAGCTCAGACAAATCCGTCCCATCAAACACACCGTAGTAGTCGAAGGGCACAAGATACTGCCGCTCGATTGCCTGCCACAGTCGCATATCATCTGCAAGGCAGCCATCAAACCAGGGCAAGATCGATTCCCCATCCATTCGCTCTGGCGTAGCCGTCAAGCCGAGCAGTATCTTCGGCTTCAGATGGTCCAGCAAATCCCGGTAGCTCGCTGCGGGCGTGTGGTGCGCCTCATCGAGAACAACGTAATTCCAGTAATCTCCCCCCAGCCGCTCAATCAGGTTCCGGCTTGCCAGACTCTGCACTGTCGCAAACAGAAACTCATAGCTTGCCGGCTCCTCTCCTCCAGCCAATAACTGCCCAAAACTCTCGTCCCGCAAGACATGACGAAATGCCTCTCGCGCTTGCTTCAGCAACTCCTCGCGATGCGCCATAAACAGAAGCCGCGGCCGCAAGCTGGATTGTCGTGCATAATCAAAGGCTGCCACCAGCGTCTTGCCCGTCCCGGTAGGGGCCACCACCAGATTCCTCCAGCGTCCGCGATCCAGCCGTTCTGCCTCCAGTTGGTCCAGTGTCATTTGCTGATAGGGGTGTGGCTTTAGATCAAAGAAATAGCTCTTCCGCTTTCCTGTCCCCCGGCCAGCCTCAAGAGCCTCTCGCACTCTGGCGCACATCGCTTCGTCCTGTGGCGAATAAAGCTCGAACTCAGGATCATTCCAATACGATTCAAAAGCACCACGAAACTTCTCCACCACATGTGGGGCTTCTGCCTCGCTCAACTTCATGGTCCACTCGATGCCATCTTCCAGTGCTGGCCCTGAGAGATTTGCTGAGCCTACATAGGCTGAACTAAAGCCGTTGTCCCGAACGAAGAGCCAGGCCTTGGCATGTAATCTTCGCCTCCTTCCATCGAGGGAGATCCGCAATTCCACATTCGGCAAGCTTGCCATGGCCTCCAGCGCTTTGTAATCTGAAGCCCCAATGTAGGTCGTAGTCAGCACCCGGATTCGACGCCCGGCTCGAGCCAGATCTTCCATCGCGATGCGCATTCTCTGCCACCCGCGCCACTGGATAAAGCTCACGAGCATCCAGACTTCGTCGCAGCTCTTCATTTCCCGTTCGAGCTCAAATCCCAACCTCGGCTCGTCAATCGAGTTCATGATCAAACCGCTTTGAGAAAGCGGGGTTGTTGGCCTTAGCGGCTCCCTGGGCCCATCGTAAACGGCACGCAATACCTGCGCGGGCTCAACTACGGGGTCTTTCAATAAGGGGTTGACCCGGCTAGTCTGTTGACTGCTTTCCAATCCACGAAGCTCTTGCCGAAATTCTTCTCCGATCAACTTCGATAGATATCCGGCTGCCTCGGCTTCGCTCAATTGCTCAAGAGCCACACCCAGCTTTGCTTTGGTGCTGTCTTCAATCAATCGTTCCAGGCCGTGCGTCAGTACTAAATCGTAGAGTCCTGGCTTCAAAGGCATAGAGCCAGGATAACGATTCCTACGGCAACTCCCACCGCGCCGTCAACACCGCAGACCTCCCGCCCACGCTCACCCCAGGGCTCAGCTGCGGCACAAGCCACCCATGCCTTGTCTTGTACTCACCCGAAACATATTTGCCAATCAGATAACCCAAGCCCGCTCCCACCACCACATCTGAAACATAGTGCCGCTCTGCGGCCACCCTGGCGAAGCTCACTGCCCCAGCCATACCGTAAGCCAGCCAAGGCACATACTTCTTGTCCCGGTATTGATGACTGATTGTCGATGCCACCGCCCACGCCCCCATCGAGTGCCCTGAAGGAAAACTGTTATCCCCTTTCTTCACCTGATCCCAGCCCGAAAAGAAATTCCCTTTGCCCGACCCCAAAAACGGCCGCTCTCTCGTCCCTGCCAGCTTCAAGACATAGGTAACGACAAACGCATGCACTGCCGCTTCTCCACTAGCCAAGCCCACTCTACGCAGCTTCGTGTCCTTCCCGATCGCACCAGCCGCGAAGATCCCCCCGCTGATCGCGAGCAACCCATAAGAACCGCCCACGCGCGAAAACCTTCGTCCAAAATCCAGTTGTGCTTTCGAGCGCGGCAATCCTTCGGCAATTTCCCGATCCACCGCAATCAACCCCGCGGTCCCCGCCCCGGCCAACACGAGCCAGCCCACTTGCTTCTTGTCCATCCGCAATGGCGAAGTCCAGATCGCCTTCTCACGCGCAAAGAAGCCTCTGGCGGTCTCACCCGCTGTTTGCGCCTGCAACTCCAGCCCAAACGAGCAAAGCAATAACGTAATTGCAAAAACTTTCACACATCTACCCTATCTGCTAACGATTAAACAGAACATAAATGAAGCTGGCTCAACCTCGCCGAGGCAACCCTGCCAGCGTCAGCCTCCCCAGCAACACACACCCAAACGTAAACACCAGTGGCACTGTATAACTCCCATAAACACCCCACATCAAAGACACCAGATAGGGGAACCATGTCTGCCCCACCGTATTCACCGGCATCGCCCAGGCCATCACTCGCCCCATCCCGCGGCTCCCAAACTGATCTGCCGCCAGCAACGGCACCATCAACGAATCCGCACTCATCCCCAATCCAAACACCACAGCAAATACATAGGGCATCCCATCCCTGCCCACAATAAACAAGAGCGGCATCGCCCCGGCCATCAACAAAAACGCGACGCTGATCACATGCCGTTTCGGGTAACGGTCTGCCGTCCAGGCAAACGCAAATCGTCCGCACGATCCTACGGCCAGCATCAACATCAGCATCCAGCCAAACACTGCATCGAGGCGCGCCTGCTCTACATAACCCGCCTCCTTCAAGATCAACTTCAAATGCTGGCTCACCCCCGCCACCCCGCTAATCGCCAGCGTACTCCCTACAATCAGCAACCAAAAAGAACGGTTCCCCAACAGCCCCGTGCCACCCTCCACCACCACACGTTCTGCCGCAGGCACGCTGGGCAAGCCAAACCAGGCCACCGGTGATGCCAGCATCGTCAACACCCCGATCCCGATTAACGCTCCACGAAACCCAAACTCCGCCGTCAAGGGGCGAGCCACCAGTGCCACCGAGATCGCACCAAAGAGACTGATGCCGAAGTAAGCGACAGCCAGCGCCGTCCCACGGTTCTGCGTAAATACCTGCGTCAGTAGAATCTGATGCGTCAGTGGCCCGGCAAAAATCCACCCTGCCATATACACCGTCCACAGGCCGTAATAAGCCCACAAGCTCCCATCCATAAAGCCAAATCCAGCCAGCCCCATCCCACAAACCAGAGCCCCGCCCACAATACACCCGCGTGGCGGCAATCGCTTCACCACCAGTGGCCCAAGCACCAGCGTCACCAGCGTCCCAATTGGCAAGCCCAGCAACGCCTCCGGCCGCCCCCACCCAAACGCCTGCTCAAAGTAGTCGTAAAAGAACGGCATCCCGAAATACGGAATCCCCACCACCAGCCCCAGAATCAACCCGGAACAAATCGCCGCTCCCCACATCAGCGCAAAGCCTCAATCATCACCCCTCGTGCCACCACCAGTTGCGGATCTTCAACCACTTCGATCCGGCACGAGGCCAGCATTTCCGGAACAGCCAACCGCTCTACCGTAGCCATGGCAGCCTCCAGATAGCCACGATAGCCAAGCGTCCCGCCATAGAGCCCAATCTTCTCTGGATGTACGAGATTCACTAGCGTCGTGAGCGCCACCCCGAATACTTCTCCCGCCTCCCTCACCGCATCGACGACAACTCGATCTCCACTCGCAAGCCCAGCCGTAATCTCACTCGCTTGCATCCCCAGCTTGCGCAGCAATGCGTAACCTGCCGCATGATCATCCAGCTTTCCATTCACGCCAAACGGTACATACCCAAGTTCTCCGGCAAAGGGACGAAACCGTCTCAACCTCGCGCCGCCCACCTGCAATGCCGCCGCTATCGCTGTCCCTGCCCCTACTGCCGCAACCGTCGCATCCGCCGCCATGCCATCCGCCACCGCAACCAGGGCTGCATCACCATCATTCAGCACCGCGCGAGGCAAGATGCCAACTCCATCACGAACCGGATTCCAGCCCGCCAACCTTGGCAAAACATCACAGGCGATCACAGTTGAATCGCTGTCCACGAGCCCAGGGACGGCCATGCCTGCAACCACCTCGCCAGGCCCCAGTTCTTCCGTTACCAGACGCAAATTCTCAGCCAACTGGGAAGGTCCAAACTCAAGGCCGGTTGCAAAGCGCCAGCTCTTCACTCCCGTAGAGCTCCAGGCAACTACTAACATCTTGGTTCCACCCAGATCAATGCCAAGTCTTTGAATCACCGTTCCATTCTCATACAAAATTCCGACTCGACGGTGAAACGCTTCGGGCGCGATCGCTGTTACCCTTGCACGCCCGAACCGCTCGTCCTGAGAGTTCGATGGAACTCTCAAGACGTTAACTTGTGAGACCCTCAGCTTAAGTGCGTTTTGCGACGAAGGACGGCCAGCAAGCACGCCCCAGCTGCGGCAAGTGCGCCCGTACTTGGCTCTGGCACCTCAGCTCTAGCGGCCAGCGGTTCGCCATAGATAAAGTCATCCATCGCTACCACATCCACTAGATCCTGCGGGTTATCGACGACACCTGCCCCCATCGCCACATTGCCAAATTGAATTACGATTCGGCTATAGCGATTGGGGTCGGTCAGCCCCAGAAATGACAGCCCTCCATCTCCGCTTACCGGCACAGCGAACTGGCCACCAGAGGACCCATCTCCAAGGAAAACGCTGTAAATCGTCGTGCTCGCCAATTCGACATCACTGAAGATTGCTCCAAAGCCAAACACAGTTGCGGGCGTGGTCGTCCCTGGGACGAAGAAATCGATTTGCAGTTGATTCGAGCCGATGACGGTGAACAAGCGCTCCGCGCTGAAAGTCTGAAACTCATCTGTGTAGGAAGCATCGATATTCCCAAACCTTACGGGTACACCGCTGGCAGCAGTAGAACTCACACCAAAGCCTGTTCCTGGCGTTGAAAAGACAATGCCCCTCGGGGAATTGGAATTGAAAAAATTCCCTGGCATGTTATTTGGTGCCGCAAACGAGTTAGGAACTCCATCCCAATTCACCTCTCTACGGCCGGAGGCTGCAGGTGCTCCCACTCCATTATTTGCTCCTAAAGCCGCTCGAAATGCATTTACCGAGGTCTCAATCGCGGCTGGGTTTGCGCCAGCCGCCGTAAAGACTGCTGCACCTGCTGGTGCCGCTGCCACCGCCATCAGAATCATCCATTTTTGAATTACTGGTTTCATGTTGAAGTGTTTCTCCTGAGGCAATGGTGATGGAACTCGAAAAAAAGACTTCTACAAGTGGTCAGTAAAGTGTAAGCAAGTTCTCATCAGCCTGACCTCAAGCAGTTCCCTGCAACTCTGATAGGATGCGGTCGTGCTTACTGTCCTTCTTCTGCTCGCTGCGCTCGAACCAGGTCTCGAAATCAAAGACCCCAAAGCCGCCGCCAAGCTTTTTCCAAAAGACGCCAAGGTTGAGCGCCTCGCCACCGGCATGCAGTTCATCGAAGGCCCTATCTGGGTTGCCAAAGACAACCGCCTCATCTTCAGCGACATCCCTGCCAATGAACTCAAGCAGTGGACCCGCGCCAAAGGCGTCGAAGCCTTTCGCAAGCCCACTAATAACACCAACGGCAACACGCTAGACCGTCAGGGCAACCTGCTCAGCGCAGAACACACCGCCCATCGTATCTCCCGCACTCTACCGAGCGGCACCATCGAAACCGTTGTCGAGCAATTCGAAGGCAAAGACCTCAACTCCCCCAACGACGTCGTTGTGCGCAAAGACAATTCCATCTGGTTCACCGATCCCGATTACGGCCTCGGCACGCGCAAAAAGGTCCAACCCGGCAACTATGTCTACCGCTACGATCCGAAGACGAAAGAGCTCACCCCGGTAGTCAAAGACTTCGACAAGCCCAACGGCCTCTGCTTCTCCAAGGACGAAAAGAAACTCTACGTCGCAGACTCCGGCAAGCCCCGCCACATCAGAGTCTTCACCGTCTCATCCGACGGCAAGTCTCTCACGGATGGCAAAGTCTTCGCCACAATCGACAAAGGCGGCCCAGACGGCATCCGTTGCGATAAAGCCGGCAACGTCTGGTCCAGCACTGGTGACGGCGCGCAGGTCTTTGGTAAAGACGGCCACCTCATCGCCAGAATCCTCCTGCCCGAAGCCGGTGCCAACGTAGAGCTCGGCAACGGTATGCTCTTCATCACAGCCCGTACCTCGCTCTACGCCATCCCCGTCCGCTAAAACGTCTTGCGAGGCAGCGTGTCGATAGCAGGCAGCACTGCCTTCTCCAGCGCCATCCCGATCTCGGCAGACCGCTCATGCAAGAACGCCTTAGCCTTGGCTGACGGGTCTTTGGGATCGTGAATCCGCTCGCCATAAATCACAACATAGGCATTCTTGGCACCCAGCGCTACCTTCACAAAATTCAATTCGATGCGATGCTCTGCCGGTTGCGCAAACGCCACCACCATGTAGTTATAGGGATTCTGTTGTGTACCCATCGTCCGGGCCATCAACACGTTGCCGCCGTTGGCCTTGTAGTGATCCATCACGCCTTGCGCGAGACGGTCCAGATCCTGCCGTGTTTTGGCATCGGGCCGGTCGAGGATCGTCAACAGGTTGGTCCAGTTGCCAACCGTCTCTTTCCCGCTCGTAAACTCCCACATCGGCGCGGCCTTCTGATTGAAAGAGGCAAGCCCATAGCTACGCCCCAGAAAACTAACTGTCTCAACAGCAGTCATAACGGATACCCCACTCACTATTGCTAAAGTCAGGACGAAAAATCGATTTCGATTCATATTTGTTCCTGACTGAGGAGCGATGCTACGACGCCATTTCAATCACGGGATCTCAAAATCTTACAAACTGATGGTCATCCCCGCCTGATACCGTAATCGTGAGAGACCCGTCCGCCCCCGCCGCAACCCGGCGCGAAGGCAGCGCAGGCAATGTTAAAGTCCATGGCCCCGCACCTCCCTGATACCTCCCCATTGTTGTCTTCAAATACAAAACTGTGAGCGACCGGCCGCCAGCCCGAAACAACATCGTCATCGGAATTTGCCTGCCTGCCATAAACCGGTGGCCCGCCCACTCCCCCAGCAGCGGTTGCGCCGCATCCACCACTTCACCCTTCCGCGAATAGTCTTCGATCGCATTCTGCCCGAAGTTCAACTGCAACCGCCCATCGGTATGCCAGCCAATCCCCACCCGCTGTCCCCCAATAGTCAACACCTGTCCCTCCAGGCTGTAATCCAAATCAACCAAAGCTGCCGAACTGTAAGCGACACTCCCATTGCTGCGAAAATCGTAAACTGCCCCAATCCCACCTTTGGTCGTAGTGACAGACCTCCATCGCCCTACAATCGGCGAAGCTGCACCCAACAATGCCGGAATTGGCAGGACCAGAAATTGGCGTCTGTTCATAACCCCGTATCGGTCCTATCGCAGCGAAGCTTTACTACGACAGCAGCAATTCTAAATCCTCCCGCTTCAGATTCCGGATCAACGCATTATC
>JBIPMY010000633.1:0-2843 GCA_044376335.1 Bryobacter sp. | reverse complement strand
CGATTTATGGGGTGGTTCGGGTTTAGGGGCGGGGTGGCGGGGTGGGCAGCTTTTCAGGGCTGGGGATTTGAGCTTTCGATCTCATGATTCAAAATCTTGAGAGGCTGAAACTTTTGCTCGGTGGAATAACTCTAGGAGGCAGCGAGCGGTTTTTGCCGCACTCGTCTGAAGTCTTGGCAGATTGCTCTAAGGATGGTTTTCATGCGCGGTAATAGTATCTTTTACGTGATTGGCGTTGTTGTTGTGATTGTGTTTGTTCTTAAATTTGTTGGCCTTTGGTAAACCAATCGTCGCCGATAGGGCTGGCCTAGTTTATTGCTCGAGAGCCGCGAGATCCTTTTTGGATAGCGTGGAGCGGATCTGTTGGGAGCGGGCGCGGACGGCGTCGCTGTCTCCGAAATTTGGAGCTAGCTGCAGGTAGACTTCGTAGGCCATTACGGCTCGCACGTTGTCGCCAGCAATGTCGAAGGCTCGGGCCAGTTCGTAGTAGCCGGGAGCATAGTTGGGATCGAGCTGGATCAGTTGCTGGGCTGCTTCTACAGCTTCTTTGGGGCGATTCAGGTTGCGGTAGGCTCGGGCGAGGCTCCATCTTGTTCCTGTCGATTTGGGGTTGAAGCTGACTGCTTTTTCGAGATAGGGGATTGCTTCTTTTAGCTTGCCGGCGGTGATGAGGACGCTCGCGATCTGAAAGGGTGGGAGGGCCCATTCGGGAGTGAGCTCGGCGGCTTTGTCGAAGGAGGCGCGAGCTTCTTTTACTTTGCCCAGACGGCCGTAGGCGACGCCGAGGGCGTTGTGGGCACAGGCGAAGTTGGGGTCTCGGAGGATGGCGGCGCGGAGAGTTGTAGTGGCTTGCTCGAAGCGGTTGGATGCGATGTCGAGACGGCCAGAACAGAAGAGGCGACGGGTCTCGATGGAGGGGTCGTAGGGTCTTAGCTCCTTTAAAGCTTCGTAGGCCGCTACGGCTCGTTCGAGGAGGATACGCTTGGGGCCGATGGTGGTGGACTGGACGTAGTCTGAGACGCAGGCCTGGCCTTGTTGCTCGAGGGCAGATTCGAGTTGGGCGTTTTGCTCGCGGTCTCGGGGTAGCGCTAGAGCTTCGCGAATGCGGCCTGCGGCGATTAGGAGTTCCGACTGATTGCGCTGGCGCGGGGGTGTGAGTTGGAGATTGGAATTGGTGGCAAGGCGGATGCTGCCTTCGAGTGAGGGGGCGTTGGGGAACTCGGCGGTGATTGCGTGGAGGCCGGTGGTGAGGCCTTCGAGGCGGATGGTGCCGGTGGGAGGCAGGCTGCCACGGAAGGTGTTGTCGAGATAGAGAGCCGTACCGGCGGGGCCGCGGACGTCGAGGGAAACGGTTGGAGCGGCAAGGAGGGCCGGGATGGGCTTAGGGGGGGCGGGCAGGACGGCCAGTGGGAAGCGGGCATCGAAGGAGCCGGCGACGCGGGGGTTCTGACGGGTGTTGGTTTGGGCGGGGACTTGTTGGGAGACGAAGTCGATGACCTCGGAGGCACGCACGAAGAGGTCGCCGTCTCGATCTGCTTTGCCGCGCAGGGCTTCGAGCATGGAGTGGGTGAAGATGCCGTGGCCGCCGTCCCACCGGGCGTCTTCAAAGGAGCGCTCGCTGGGTCGGGCGGAGAGGAGTTTGAGAATGGCGCGGTCGTTTTGACCGAGGGATTCGAGGGCTTCGGCGGTGCGGTTGGGGGCGGTGGCGGAATAGCTGGACCAGCCGAGCTGGCCGGCGTGGCAGGCGTCAGCAGTAAAGACGACGAGGGAGGCGCGGAGGCGGCGGGTGAGGGTGTTTTCTACTTCGGCGAAGGAGAGGCCGGTGGCGTGGAGGTTTTGGGGGTCGGAGTCTGCGGCGAGGAAGTAGCCTTCGCCACGTTCTGCGACTACGCCGTGGCCGGCGAAGAAGACGTAGACGATGTCATTGGGGGCAGTGGATTCGACGAGCCAGGTGTGGAGGGCGGCGCGGATGGATGCAAGAGTTGCTGTCTGGTTGGTGAGGAGACGGACGTGGCTGGCGGGGAGGGCGCCACCGGTATTGGAGCGCAGGAAGGCGGCGAAGTCTTCGGCATCGCGGTGGGCGTAATTGAGTTGGGCGGCGGGAGGGAGGTGTTGGTGTTGGGAGACGCCAACGACGACGGCCCAGCGGGTGCCTTTGTCTTTGAAGAGGTTGGTGGGGACTTCCTTTTCAATCTGGAGGTCTCGCGCTTGTTGTGCCAGAAGGGAGGAGCCGATGGCAAGAAGGATGAAGAGGATGCGCATGGCGAGTCTTCATCATAATAGGGGGATGCAGCGCATTGCACTTTTTCTATTGATGACGGCTGGCCTTGAAGCGGCGAGCCCTTTTGCGGGACGGTGGAATTTTAACCTGACCACGCCGGGCGGGAACCGGGCGAGCTGGCTTGGGATCAGCGAGAAGGGCGGAGCTCTGGAGGTTTGGTATCAGCCGACGGGCGGGAATGTGTATCGCCTTGAGGATGTGAAGACCGAGGGCAAGAAGCTGGTGCTGACGCTGGGGAAGGCGACAGACAAGGGGCCGAGGACGGTATGGGAGTTGGAGGCGGCGGGGAAGAAGTTGACCGGGACATCGAAGCGTGGGGAAGTGTCAGAGGCGATTGAGGGGATGCTTGCGCCGGAGTTGAAGCGTAAGACACCAAAGGCTTGGGGGCCGGCGGTGGCGATGTTTAATGGGAAGGATTTGGCTGGATGGGAAGCACTGGGGAAGAATAGCCACTGGGTTTGGAAAGACGGTTATCTGGTGAATGAGAGCAAGGGGGCGAATCTGAAGTCGGTTGCGAAGTTTGAAGACTTCAAGTTGCATTTTGAGGTGAATTATCCGGATC
>JBIPMY010000226.1:0-9721 GCA_044376335.1 Bryobacter sp. | reverse complement strand
CTCGCCGCACACCAGGGCCTGCTTACAGGTCTCAATGCTGCTCTTTCCGCCTTCTACGACGCCACCATCGAACTCGGTATGGAAAACGCTGTCACCACCTTTACCGAATCCGATTTCAACCGCACCTTCGGCCCCAACGGCAACAACGGTACAGACCACGCCTGGGGCAGCCACCAACTGATGATGGGTGGTGCCGTCAATGGCGGCCGTATGTATGGCACCTTCCCCAATCTCGCCATCCAGGGCCCGGATGACGTTGGCAACCGTGGCCTCTGGCTGCCTACAACCTCAGTCGAACAATACGGTGCCACGATGTCTTCCTGGTTCGGTGTCAATTCTGCTCAACTCGATGCAGTCTTCCCCAACCTGATCAACTTCCCAACCCGCAATCTTGGCTTCATGAAGTAAACGGAATCTACTTCGTAACAGCCACGCGCAACTCAGGGCTGGCGACTCCGCTAACAATCACCACTAGCGGATGTTCGCCAGCCCCGATTGCTTCAGGCACAACAAGATTGGCTTGTGCCAATCCAATAAAGCCAGGTGTCGCCCCAAGAAAAAGCCCTTCTGCGCGCTGCCCACCTATCCGCACCTCCCAGGGCAATTGTCGATTCACTCCAATTCCGGTGAGATAAACCACCAACGGCCGCCCCGCCTTCACCGGCCTCAACACGCTATTCAACTCCCCGTCATCAAAGTTCTGAGCGACAAACGCAGCGGGTGCCGCTTCCGTCACCCAGAACATCGTCTCGGGGCTCCTCACCCCATCCCGCACAACCTCCACCCGTGCCGAACCAATCCGGGCATTCCCCGGCAAAGCAAAATTCACCTGGTTGGCCGTAGCCGCAAACACAGTCGCATTCAAATTCCCATTCACCAGCACCTGCGTCTGCCCGCCCTCGCGCCACAGCCCGGTTCCAAAGAGGCTCACGATCGATCCCAGCGCCACAGGCTTCGCCTCAAAGCTTGCACCATTCACAACGCCTCCACGCGCCACACAGGGCAATTCAGCTTCGTTGCTCGCCCCCTGTACCACTTGCACCACCTGTCCGCCGATTCGCAAATCTGCACTCCGCCGGCCGCCAGCATTTGCAGCAACCTCTATTCTGCCTTCCCGCACACTCACCCAGGTGCTGCTGCTCTCCACGCCCACCTCACAACCAAGTGGATTCTGAAACTCCACCAGCGCTCCATCCGGCTGTGATCCAAAGCAATAATTGCGACGAGCCAAAGAAATCGAGCAACCCGCTCCCGCGGCCACATCGCGCCGCAGCCCTGGCAGATAGCTATAAAGAACATTCCCCGGGCACTCGGTAGCCCCACTGGCCCGTGGGCTTAATCCGGCGTCCCGATGCCCGCTGATCACATTCAGAGTCAGCCCACTGGCGGCATGTAGAGTTTGTCCGCTCGCATCCAGCTTCAACCTGGAGGCCTGCCACATCAGCAACTTTTTCAAACTCTCAACAGCAACCCCGCTTGGGGCCTGCACACTATAAGTCCCAACCATGCAAACGCCCATCGTGCCGGTATTTACACCTGAGAAATGCGCTCCAATCACCCCGTCGCCACCGGCTCTGCCCTCATAAATGACGCCATTCGGGTCCACCAGATAGTTGTAGCCAATATCGTTCCAGCCATTCCCCTGCACATGTAAAACCCAGATGCTGCGAATCACCGCCGGCCAGTCGCGCGACTCATTCGCGCCAGCCGAGTGATGCACCACCAGATGCGTCACAGGGGCGAACACAGGCGCCTCCCGGGGTGTGCAATTCGCCCCGCATCCCCAGCCAGCCCGCGTCACAACTTCAGGTTCCCCAGCCGCGCCCAGCCTTCGTTCGAGGCTAGCCTTCATGCCACCCGGCTCGATAAGCAAAAGACGCAAAGGCCGCGCTGCCATCACCTCAACCACACTCACCGCAGAATCAAACCAAACCAGGCTCCCACCCTCATGCCCCAACTCCGCATCGCGCCACTCAGTCCAGCTCACTCCATCAAGGGACCCACGCACCCGCGCATGAAAGTGCTCTTCACTGATCAGCCCCAGCGCGCGAAACGAAGCCCCGGCGCTCACTCGCCTCACCGGTTGATCGAAGTCAACCCCAAGCTGCCGAGTTCCAACCAAACCCTGGCCAATGGCAAGGCCACAAAATGCGATCAAGCAAACAACAAGTCTCACCCTCGCATCATAGCTTTCGCACACCCGCCCAAACAATCTCCACCACCTCGCGCGCAAACCTTGGCGGCACCTGGGAAGAAGCAAGATAACGGGCATACACAGCCCCTACCAGCATTGCCACAGCCGCATCGAGCGACACATCCGGCCGCAACTCGCCCCGCTTCTTCGCCTGCTCAAAAATCGTTCTGAGCGTTTGCCGGCGAGGCACAACTAGTCGCTCCCGAAACAGTCGCAACAACTCCGGAGTATGCCCCTCTTCTGCTAATACCGTTCCGATCAAACTCATCCCGTTCGGCCGCATCAAGGAGCGGATGAAGTTTTCAATCGTCCCAGTCAGATCTCCCACAGTCGAGCCAGCATCCACTTTGGGTTCCAGCAAACGCAGCGTCTCGATTGCTGCTGTTGCAAGGTCCGCCTTGCTGCTCCAGCGCCGGTAAATCGTTGGCTTGCTCACGCCAGCCGCCGCAGCTACGCTGTCGAGCGTCATCCGGCTGTACCCATCCCGTGCCAGCTCTGCCAAAGCTACATCGAGAATCCGCCGTTCTGTCTCAGGGTCACGCGGGCGCCCCGGTAATCGTTCTTCCATCAAGATCCAGCTTGACAATTAGTATAGATACGATACAGTATCGTAATTATGAAGATCGGAATCATTGGCTCAGGAAACGTCGGTGGCACGCTCGGCAAGCGTTGGGCTGCACTAGGTCATCAAGTGCTATTCAGCACCCGTCGGCCAGACTCAGAAGAAATAAAAACCCTGGTAGCCTCCGCTGGCCCGAGAGCCAGAGCTACCACTGCTGCAGAAACCGTAGCGGCAAGCGAGATCCTGCTTCTTGCCACGCCTTGGCCCGTTACCCGGGAAATGGTTGAAAGTCTGGGTGAGCTAAACAACAGAATCCTGATCGATGCAACCAATCCCTTAATGCCCAAACTGGCCGGGCTTGAATTTGCCAACACAAGTTCAGGCGCTGAGCAGGTTGCCCAATGGGCCAAGGGCGCACGAGTAGTAAAGGCTTTCAACACAATCGGCGACAACATTATGGAGCAGACCACCTTTGGCGAAATCTCTCCCGTTCTCTTCTATTGCGGTGACGACAAAGAAGCCAAACAAATCGCCCACCAGCTCGCCGCAGAGCTCGGCTTTGACCCTCAAAATGCTGGCCCTCTGACGCAAGCGCGCTTGCTTGAGCCCTTCGCCCTGCTCTGGATCTCACTGGCGATGATGCAAGGCTACGGCCGCGACATCGCCTTCCAACTCCTCAAGCGTTAACCACAAAAGGAAACCTTATGCGCATCGCAATTGTTCTTGCCAACCCTTCTGTCTCTACCACCACCGGCTGGCCGGTAGGCTTCTGGTGGAGTGAACTCACTCACCCCTACGAGGAATTCACCAAAGCCGGTTTTGAAGTTGAAATCTTCAGCCCCCAAGGCGGACTCTGCGAGCCCGATGCCATGAGCGACCCGCGAGACCCCAGCGGCTATTCTGCTCACGATCTGATCAGCAAGGCTTTCATCGAAGACGCGAGCCTGCTCGCAAAGCTGAACCACACGGCGAAAGTCGAAACAATCGACCCGAAGCGCTTCGATGCCATCCTGGTCGCCGGTGGCCAATCGCCGATGTTCAGCTTCAAAGCAGCCACCAGCCTTCACCACAAATTCGTAGACTTCTACGAAGCAGGCAAGATCACAGCCGCCCTTTGCCACGGCGTCGCAATCCTGAAATACGCAAAGTTGAGCAACGGCGAGCTACTGGCAAAAGGCAAAACGCTTACCGGCTTCGCAAATTCAGAAGAAGATGAAGCCGACAACGCCGTCTGGGAGATGGGCGTTCTATCGAGAGACAAACACGTCATGCCCTGGCGCATCGAAGACGAAATGAAGCGCATCGGTGCCAACTACATTGCAAAAGAAGCCTGGTCCAGCTTTGCCATCCGCGACGGCAATCTCATCACCGGCCAGCAAAACAACTCCGGCGCAGAAACCGCCCTGCTCGTCATTGCCGCCCTTCTCAAGCCATAATCGAGGTTTGCTGAATCTCACTCCAGGGCCCTTCGACATCATTGGCGACATCCACGGCTGCGCCACAGAACTTCGCCTCCTCCTCGCAAAGCTCGGCTGGCAGCCCGTCTCTGTTAATTCGAAACCCTGGGGCTCAGAATCCTGGGTTCATCCAGAAGGCCGCAAAGCCGTCTTCGTCGGCGATCTGGTAGACCGTGGCCCTGCCATCCTTGATGTCCTCACCATCGTCTTGAACATGACCATCCAGGGCCACGCCCTCTCGGTCTGCGGCAACCATGATGACAAACTAGCCCGCTGGCTCCGTGGCCGAAACGTCAAGGCCACCAACGGTCTCGACAAATCCATTGCCGAGCTACAACCTCTGCCTGCATCGCAGCGCAACACCATCGCCAGCTTCATCGAATCTCTACCGAGCCACCTCATTCTCGACAATGGCAAACTCGTAGTCGCCCACGCCGGCCTGCGCGAGGAATGCCACGGCAGCGATTCCACCCAGACACGCTCGCTCTGCCTCTACGGCGAAACCAACGGCAAAACCGATGATCAGGGCCTACCGATTCGTCTGGACTGGGCCGCTAACTATCACGGCGCAGCAACAGTGGTCTACGGTCACACCCCAATCGAAGCCCCCCAGTGGCGCAACAACACCGTCAACATCGATACCGGCGCAGTCTTCGGAGGCTCCCTAACAGCCCTCCGCTACCCGGAACGCGAATTCGTTTCTGTTCTAAATGCAGAAGGGCACCGCAACCCCTAAGGATCACGGTGCCCTTCAAACAAAATTCTTCCAGAATTAGGCGCCAGGTGCGCGGTACTTCGTTGCCAATCCCAGCCCTGCGTCCACTTCCTCCACCGTCATCAGCGGAGTCACATTCAAGTCAACGCTCCCACTTGCGCACACAGTAACCGTCAAAGCGGCCACAGCCGCGCTATCCGGAACGTCGACAATCATCACCACATCGGTGCCGCCATTTTGAAAGTAAAGGCAGTCCATCTTGCCCTTCACACTCTTCACTGCCGCCTGCACAGCAGCTTTGCGGCCAGAAGCCTTTTCCTTAAGCAAGCCATTCAAACCGGCAGCCGTATAGCGGCCCTGTACCAAATACTTAGGCATCGAAATTCTCCTCTTCCGCGCGATCAATCGCGCTCACAGGAATGATACGTCAACTACAGCGGCCGCGTATCCGGCAAAGTGCGATTCAACCCGCTGCAATCATTAAACAACCCCGCCAGCCACGTCTGCTTCCAGTTCGGCCACGGGTCGTAGCTCAGCGTGTTGTCTTCCCGCACCACCCACAAATGCACCGTGTCATTCCCAAACTTCCACCCATTCCCGTACCCATCCTTGCAGGTCACCTTACGCACTACCTGCATCGAAGCAAAATTCGTATGCTCGCTCTTCTCGCCCCAGTCTTCCAAAAACTTCTCGTAGGCGTAATACTTGCAAGGCTTCTCCGCCGTGCAGCCCCAATGGCGATAAGCCGCCTGATAATCCTTCTTCTCGAGCAACGCCCGAAACTCGCTCAGCTTGGCCTGCTCCTTCATGTTCCGCAGGTAGAAATATCCACCCGTTGCCAAAACAACCAGCCCCAAAATGCCGAGAACGGCGCGAACAATATTCTTGTTCCGCCGTTCTTCACCAGCTCCGTAATTATCTAGATAAGAGGACATAGCCTACTTGACAGGATGTGCTTTGTCGTAAGCCGTCGTCGCATCAGCCGTGATCTCAAGAGTCGTCTTGAAGTGCACCGTGTTCGACGTATCGATCACGACATCATAGCCCTTCTCGTCAGACAACTTCTTCACAACTTCCTGCATGCGCTGGCTGGCCTTGAGCAAAATTTCCTGCCGGTCTCGCTCCACTTCTGCCTGCAGGTCTTCCTGCTTCCGCTGCATCTCGCGCTGCTTGCGTTGGCCCTGACCCTGCAAATCGGCTTCTACCTGAGGGGTCAATTTACCCGCTCCTGCACTTAGACGGCTTTGAATGTCGGCAAGTTCCGTATCCAGCCGCTTCAAATCGTCGGTACGCGGCTTGAACTTGGCTTCCAGATCGGCCTGCGCCTTCTTGATCTCTGCCGTATCGAGCAGCGCCTTTTGCGTGTTCAGAATCGCAATCTTCGCCTGGCCAAACAGCGCCACTGTCATAAAGGCGCCCAGCGCCACTCGCATCATCATCGTCTTCATGGTTGCTGACTTCTCCTAAAATCTCAAAGCGACGCTCTAGCCGAGAACCGCTAAAATTTCGCTTTCCCTTAAGATCAAATACTCTTCTCCGCTTACTTTGGTTTCAGATCCGGAATACTTGCCGAAAAGGATCTTGTCACCAACCTTAACTTCCATGGCCACGCGGCGGCCATCCTTCAGCTGTTTGCCGGCACCCACGGCCACTACTTCGGCCTCCTGGGGCTTTTCCTGCGCGCTGTCAGGCACGTAGAGGCTGCCAATCTTATTGCTTTGCATCTCAAGACGCTTTACTAGCACATGGTCGTGCAACGGACGTAGATTCATATAGACTCCCTGGAACACTACCAATCTAGCAAACCAGCGCACCAATCTGCCTGAATCGAAAGCCGCGCCGCACCCTGTAAAGAAAAAAATCGCCCTTTCTGTCTCCGCTTAATTGAATTGCAACCACCAAACCCACAAGATGAAGAAGTACCAATGAAGACGCTGCTCCTATTTGCCCTCTCTCTCCCTCTCCTCGCCAAAGACCCCTACTTCTTCGAAAAGCCCTACCTGCAACTGGGCAATCGTCCTCAACCCACCAAAGGCGATCTTGACCTGATGTGGCTCGGCCACGACAAAGACGTTGATTTTGCCGTCGAATACAAATCCGGCTCTTCCTGGCAAAAAGCTACCCCCAAAATGCTGCGTCGCGTCGACTTTAAAGGCACAGACGCCCATCGCGTCTATGCCGCCTCCCTTGCCAACCTCAAACCCGGCGTCACTTTTAACTACCGCATCTCCGTCGCCGGCAAGTCTGTCTTCGAATCTAGCGCCATGGCCCGCAAGTCAGCAAAACAAAATTCTCACTTCGTAGTCTTCGGTGATTGCGCCGCCGATACCCCCGGTCAACGCCAGGTCGCCTTCCATGCTGCCCAGCAAAAGCCCGACTATATCTTCATCCCGGGCGACATCGTCTATAGCCGCGGTCGAGTCTCCGAATATCAAACCAACTTCTGGCCCGTCTACAATCATGAGTCGGCCAGCCCCACCACCGGAGCCCCCCTCCTCCGCAGCACACTCTTCGCTGCCGCAGTCGGAAATCACGATTCCCAGCCTGAAATTGACCTCACCAAAAATCCCGATCCCCTTGCCTTCCACTTCTACTGGTCGCAACCACTCAACGGCCCCGCCAACAAATTCATCCCTCACTTCACGGGCGACGATGCCCTTAAGGCTAAGTTCCTCGATGCCGCCAAAGGCAGCTTCCCAGGGATGGTGAACTATTCCTTCGATTACGCCAACGTCCACTGGACGGTAATCGATTCCAATTCCTACGTCGACTGGACAGACGCCGAACTCCGCGCCTGGCTCGAAAACGATCTGAAAACCACCACCGCCAAATGGCGTCTGGTCTCCTTCCATCACCCGCCCTTCAATTCCTCAAAGCAGGCACACTTCAAAGAACAGCGCCTCCGCGTTGTCTCAGACCTTCTTGAAAAATACAAAGTGGACCTCGTCTTGAGTGGACACGTCCACGACTACCAGCGCACCTTCCCCCTTACCTTTGCCACCGAGCCCGGCTTCGTCCTCGGCAAAAATCAGGAAGTCCCAGGCAAATGGACTCTCGACAAGGCCTTCGACGGCGCAAAGAACACCAGGCCCAAAGGCGTCATCTACATCACTACCGGTGCAGGTGGCGCAGGCCAATACCCGAAGGAATTCAACGTCGGCCCTGACTATTGGCAGGAATTCACCACACGCTTCGTGGCCTTCCCCCACTCCTTTTCCGTCATCGATACCACGGCCAAATCGCTCACCTTCCGTCAGATCAACGCCGAAGGTAAAGAAGTCGACCGCTTCGTGATTACGCGCTAGCCAGCGCCAATCGAATTGCCTCGACACACCGTGCCGCATCCTGCGCATTCGATTGCCAACTGCACACACTCACCCGGATCGCCCTTCGCCCCTGGTAGGTCGTCCCGGTCAAAAACGCTTCGCCACCGGCGTTCACCAGCTCCATCACCCGCTCGGTGCGCGCATCGTCGCCCACAGCCAGCAGCCCCTGATTCAACACCGGGCGGCTTAAAACCTCAACGCCCGGCAACTCCCCGGCCCCTTCCACAATCAACCGCGCCACCTCGCAACACCGGTCGATCATCGCCTCAATTCCCGAGCGTCCCATCTCCCGAATCGCCGCATAGGTAGCAAATCCGCGTGCCCGCCGGCTCCAGTCCGGGTTCCAATCCAGTTGATCGCGCACCTCACTGGCATGGGTCAAATAACTCGCCCGGTGCGACAGACTGGCCCGGTGTGCTTCCGCATCCCGCACAATCGCATAGCCGCAATCGTAGGGCACATTCAACCACTTATGCCCATCCGTCGCCCAGCTATCTGCCAGCTCAAGCCCGGCAGCCAGCGGCCTGTATTGCGCACTCGCCTTGGCCCACAATCCAAACGCCCCATCAATATGCACCCACGCGCCCTTCGCCTTCAGCGCCGGGATCAATTCCTCAAACCTGTCAAAGACCCCGCGGTTGATATCCCCGGCCTGCAGCACTACAATCGCTGGCCCCTCCACTGCATCCACAAGCTGCTCTGCCGGCAAGCTATGCAGATTCTTCAAACCAATCCCCACCATCTTCACCGCTCTGTGAATCGACCCATGATGAATATCGGTAGCAAACACACGAATCTTCGGTGCCCCAAAGAGCCCTTCGGCCTCAACATCCCAGCCCGTCTGGGCCAGCAACCGGTGCCGCGCCGCCATCATGCAAGTCACATGCGCCATCTGGCAACCCGTCACTAGCGCAAAACTCGATTCCTGCGGCAGCCCCAGCAACTCCTTCAACCAAACCCCGCAAACCTCCTCGACAACAGACGCCGCAGGGCCGGTGGAATACATCACCGCCGCCTGATCCCAGGTCGCCGTCAGCCAGTCTGCACCAAGCGCTGCCGGCACACTCCCACCAATCACCCACCCAAAAAACCGCCCCCCAGCAGACCCCAAAATTCCACCCTCAGCCTGCTGCGCAAGCTCCGATACAACCTGCGAAGCATCCATCCCCTCTTCAGGCAACGGCAACCCAAACTTCTGCCGCAACTCCGCAAGGCTCGCCCGGGCATTTACAGGCTCCTGATCAAGACCCTCCAGATACTCCACTGCAATCTTCTGGGCCAAACCCAATACTTCGCGATAACTCATGTCCCGCTATTATCGCGAATCATCTACCGCCCTGAGCTTCGCTGCCAGAGCTCATAGCCTGCGATGTTGAGTGGTGGACTTGATGGTTTGTAATTCTGCTCCAGCCAGGATTCGAGAGTCCTGAAATGAGGGTCGATGCCTACAGCCGAAGGGAAAACGCG
>JBIPMY010000225.1:0-9754 GCA_044376335.1 Bryobacter sp. | reverse complement strand
GGATGAAATTCGAGGGATCATCGGTGAGCCAGCACCGCCTGTGGTCGCAAAGGTCATGGATCACATCGACGCCGTATCGCGCGCCATCATCGAAAAATCGCCCTTCATCGTCATGGCCTCCGCCACGCCTGATGCTTACCCTGACATTTCTCCCAAGGGCGATCCCGCCGGCTTCGTAAAGGTGCTGGACGAAAAGTATTTGGCAATCCCGGACCGGCCCGGCAACAAGCGGGTCGACACCTTCGCCAATCTCCTCCAGAACCCTTACCTCGCGATCCTCTTCTTGATTCCGGGCAAGGGCGAAACATTGCGTATCACTGGGGAAACGCGCATCGTGCGGGACCTGGCGCTGCGTGAGAGTATGGCGATCGACGGGCGCGTCCCGGATTTCGCGATCGTGATGCACGTGGAGCGCATCCTGATCCACTGCCCAAAGTGCGTCGTTCGAGCGAAGCTCTGGCAGCCCGAACAGTGGCCGGATTCCTCGCATACAGCAGGAATTGCCGAGGCCATGATCGCCCACGCCAGGCTAGACACGACGCCGCAAGAATTGGAAGCCATGGCAGTGCGAGAAGGGCTGACCAGGTTGTATTAGGCTCGAGCCTGGTACCTGAAACCATAATCAAGACAAACCGGGCTCCGAACCCCATCACAATGCTTTTGATGCAAAGTGATGCTAAATTCGATGCCATGATGAACATATGAGCCTCTCGAAGCAAGTTCGTACCACAATCTCCCTTCCAGCAGCCTCCCTGACCGCCGCCGAACGTGCCGCCAAGGCCCGGCGGGTCAAGCTGAGCACGGTGGTCGCAGAGGCTTTGGATGAGTCCCTGAAGCAACAGCAGGCTATGGACCGGGCCAAGGCGGCCTTCGCACGCTATCAGCGCGCCTTTGCAGGTTTCAGCGAGGAAGAGCTCATGATCCTGGATGGAATCATCCCTGAGCATAGAGGCTAAAAGTATCGGATCCCGCCTCAGGACCCTTTCTCTTCGATACCAGTGCAGAGAGCTGGTTTGCGAGACAGAAAGCAGGGCCCGCACAAGATTGGTGGATGCGCTATTTTGAGCGCCACCCGGTTCATGTGTCCGCCGTTACGATTTTCGAACGTTTGCGAGGCTAGGCGCTTTTGGCTCGAGATGCTTCGACGTCCTCAAAGCGCCAGGAGGTGGACCGCGCCCGGCTGGACTACCGTGCAGACCTTGGTTTCGTATGGCCGATGGAGCAAGGCGTGGCCAGCATCGCGGCGGAAATCTGCGCGCTGCTTCGCCAACCGCCGACACCGCCAAAGCAATCACATCAGTTCGTGGAATCCCGCCAGGAGCGCCTCGCACGTTGGAGAGCAGACACGATGATCGCCGCCACGGCTCTGGCCACGGACATGCTTCTGATTCACAATAACGCTGGTGACTTCGAGACGATTCGTGGCTCGATCGAGCAAGACCCAGCGCGTTTCCCCGGACTCGGTCCCTTGAAGCTGATTCGCTGCGTGTCTGTCCTTTGATCTTGCGAAATCCACTTAGCACTGAACCACGAAGCAGAGCCTTTGAATCTCCTTTGTCAAGGAAGCAGGCACCCGGGAACTTACGGCCAGCTTCCGAATGGCGCGTCAAATGCACACCAGCCGCGCGGCGCTCAACAGGTTGCTGGATCCGGACAACGCATCGGTTACACCCGCAACCTTACAGAAGGCAGCATCTATTGTCGGGCGAGAGATCCGCCTTGACCTGATCTAGTAAAGGCCAGAATCATCAACTCTGCGGAAGCACATCTCCCTCCGTCTGCGACGACTTCTGATGCAAACTCAAAGTCGCTACCGGCATCGTCGCCTCAAACGCTGCCCTGCTTCCACAAGCCTCTTCCGAGCACTCTACATTAGTAACTCCGAAAACTACGTCATACTCAACCCGAACTTGGCGCGATGATGCTCTATCGAGCAACCAGCCCCAAATCCCGCAGATGAGCCTCCAATTCGGACGGCGAGTTCCAGCCCAAAACTAGCGAGTTCTTCCTTTCATCAGGAGGATTCGAGGGGAGGCTTTCAGACCACCCACCGCATCCCAAAAGGGGAAGCAGAGGCCGCTTGTGCAGCCAGGCCAGGCAGACTTCAGAGATCGTTCCAGCCCGTCCTCCGATGACAATGCAGGCGTCCCCAGCCAGGGCCATCAGTAAGTTCCGCGCGTCGCCCATCCCGCAAGGAATCACCACCGTGGCGGGCCAATCAGCAGATGGCATTTCGTCAGGCGGAATGATGCTAACCACCAGGCCACCGGCCTGCAGTGCTCGCTCGGCTGCCACGCGAGTAGCCGGACTACCGCAACCGCTCACAACAGTAATGCCCAGACGCGCCAGAACTGCGCCGGCTTCAGCCGCCATCTCGTATGCGTCCGAGCCCGGCTCCGCACTACCCAAAATGCAAACTTGCGGTCTTCTGTTCATCTCTCGATCATATATTTCGTATGGCCGGTGATAAACTTCACCCCATGCTCCGAGTCATATTGTTACTCGTCACTATCCAGGCCGCCCTTCTGGCAGACTTCCGTGCCGCAGTAGTCAAAGTCGACATCACCCCCACTGACCCCCAGCCCCTCCTCGGCTACCAGGCCCGCACCTCCACCGGCGTCCACGATCCCCTCTTCCACCGTGTCCTCGCCCTCGACGACGGCACCCTCCAGTTCTTCCTCGTCTCAACCGACATCGCCCTCATCTCCCCCTCCGTCTACGACGACTTCTGCCGCGAACTCAAAGCCGCCACAGGCATCGACCGGCACCAAATCTGGTGGACTAACACCCACACCCACTCCGCTCCCGAAGTCGGCCCCGCCGGCCTTCCCCAGGCCTTCATGCCAGAGCGTTACAAACACACCAGAGACAACACCTACACCAACCTCGTCAAACAAAAACTCCTCGAAGCCATCCGCCAGGCCCGCACCCAACTCGCCCCAGCCCGCCTCGCCGTCGGCTCCGGCTTCGCCATGGCCAACATCAACCGCCGCGCCAAAGACATCGATGGGAAAATCAAACTTGGCCTCAACCCTTACGGCCCCGTAGACCGTCAAATCGGCTTAATCCGCATCGAAAAAGCCGACGGCTCGTCACTAGCGTTGGTCGCCAACTACGCCATCCACGGCACAGCCTTAGGTGGCGGCAATCTCCAGATCTCAGGCGACGTCCCCGGCATCGTCGCCGCCTACATCGAAGCCAAACTCAACACCACACTCCTCTTCGTAAACGGAGCCGCCGGCGACACCGCCCCCATCTATTCCGCCCAGGACTTCCGCGCCGCCCACATCACCGAGTTCAACGTCCTCTTAGGCGACCGCATCCTCGAAGCCATCAAAAACCTCCCCAAAGCTTCATCCAATATCCGCCTCCGCGTAGCCGAAACCATCGTCGAATCCCCACGCAAACCAGGCCTCGGCTGGGCAGACGACCTCGCCTCCTACTTAACCACCACAAACATGGTGAAGCTACCGATCCGTTTCCTCAGTATCAACTCAGAAGCCCTCTTCTGGGCTGCGCCACTAGAGCTCTTCTCAGAAATCGCCCTCAACATCCGCCAGCAATCCCCCTTCCGCCACACCTTCTTCTGCGGCTTCACCAACGGCTGGCTCGGCTATCTCCCCACCGCCAAAGGCTTCGAAGAAGGAGGCTACGAACCGAACACCTCACCCTTCACCGACAAGGCCGAACAACATCTAACCGAGGCAGTCCTTAAAGTCATCCACGGCTGGCGTCAGGAGCCTTAAAGTAGCCGCGAGCCTCTCCCTCATCAAGTACGTCCTTCACCAAACCCCAAAGCGCCTGCGACCCCTCCCCAATCGGGCTCAACCGCGCATCCGCCTTGGCCCGCGTAACTGCAAAATCTCCCCACGACCCACCCTTGTTTTGAATATTCTGAAAAGTCGGCAAGAACCGATCCACTGCATTCGCATACCGCGACTCCGCCGTCTCTCTACCCTCAAACTCCCGCCAAAGCTCAATAAACTCCGCTCGCTGATCCTCGGGCAACAACCCAAAGATCCGCTCCGCCCCAGCCGCCTCAAGCGCTTCCTTACTTCCCTGCTCCCCAAACGCCGGCGTATCCCCGGCATCGATCTCCACCAGATCATGCACAAGCAACATTCGCACCACCCGCCCAACATCTACCGGCTCATTACTGTGCTCAGCAAAAACAACAGCCATCAAAGTGATATGCCAGCAATGCTCCGCCGTATTCTCGAATCGCCCCAACTCCTCCCCGCAATGAAGCAGCCGCGTCCGGCGCAATATCCCCTTGAGCTTATCGATTTCAAGAATAAAAGCCAGTTGCTGTTCGAGTCGAGTCATCATTCATAATTTTAGTTGCTTTGTAAAGCAAAGTACTCTATTATCGCCTCATGGGCCTACGCGCCGACATGCACGAGCACGCGCTCGACAACCTCAAATACATCCGTTCGACGATGGAGAACACCACCGAGTTCACCGCCGTCCCAGGCTACGGGATGGTCCTCGTCGGCCTCTCTGCCCTCCTGGCCGCCTGGCTCGGCAGCGGAGCCAAAACCCGTGAAGCCTGGCTCGCGATATGGACCGCCGAAGGCATGGCCGCCATCCTCTTCGGCTTCATTGCCCTAATCTGGAAGGCCAACCACTCCGGCGTCTCTCTCCTCTCAAGCCCCGCCCGCCGCTTCGGTCTCGGCTTCGCCCCACCGCTCCTGGCAGGTGCTGCCTTCACAGCCGCCGCCGCGCGCTCCAATCACTATTCCGAAGTAGCCGGCCTTTGGCTCCTCCTCTACGGCTCCGGCGTCATCACCGGCGGCATGTCCAGCGTCCGTCCTGTGCTGATGATGGGCGTTGCCTTCATGGCACTCGGCGCCGGCGCACTGTTCACTCCCGAGCAATACAACGAACTCTTCCTGGCTGCCGGCTTCGGCGGCCTTCATATTGGCTTCGGCCTTTGGATTGCGAGAAAACATGGGGGCTAAACCAAATCTCGTCCCGCTGCCGCAAAAAGCGATCGGCCTCGACCAGCTCATCCACGAGCGTGTCCGCCTCGGAATCGTCAGCGCTCTGGTCTCAACCAAAAAACTTAGCTTCGGAGAACTGAAGGAAATCCTCAATTTGACCGATGGAAACCTAAGCATCCATGCACGCAAGCTCGAAGACGCCGGTTACGTTGAGTGCCGCAAGTTCTTCGAAGGCCGCCGTCCTCAATCCGAATACACCTTAACCCCCATTGGGCGCAAGGCCTTCGAGAAGTACGTCAACCACATGGAAGCCCTGATTCAGGCTATGAAGCCGAAGGAGAAGTAGTCACTTGCACGTCGCCATCATCATGGACGGAAACGGCCGCTGGGCCCAGCGTTTTGGCTGGCCTCGCCTCGCAGGCCACAAACAAGGCGCAGAGTCTGTGCGCCGCGTCATCCGCCACTCGCCCAAACTCGGCATCGACGTCCTGACTCTTTACGCCTTCTCCAGCGACAACTGGAAGCGCCCTGCCGAAGAAGTCTCAGGCCTCATGCGTCTCCTCGCCCACTTCATCGACAAAGAAGTCGCCGAGTGCCTCAAAAATGGCGTCCGCCTCGAGTTCATCGGCCGCCGCGATCGCCTCCCATCAAACCTCATCCCGGCCATGGAACAAGCCGAACGAGCCACCCTCCACGGCAAGCGTGTGCACGTCCGCATCGCCCTCGATTACTCTTCCCGCGACATGCTCCTCGCCGCCCTCCGCCCTGGGATGGACCGCGAAGAACTCAGCCGTAGCCTCGGCCCCGACGTCGACCTGCTGATCCGCACCGGAGGCGAAAAGCGCCTCAGCGACTTCCTCCTCTGGGAGTGCGCCTACGCCGAATTCCACTTCACTCAAGTCGCCTGGCCAGACTTTGCTGAGAGCGATCTTGAAACGGCAATGAATGAATTTCATGCCCGGGAACGCCGTTTTGGTGAAGTTGCCCAAACCAGCGCAGCCTAGGGCGTTATACGATCAAGGGGAATGATCCGTCGCACCTTTCTTGCCACCAGCGCTTTAGCGTTCGAGCCGACCCAGAAGAAATCCAATAGCCTGATCGAATTGCGCTACTACAAATTGCGCAACACACTCGACAGCATGCCCAAGCGGCTCAACGAGTTTCTGGCCCAAAAGCAGCTCCCGGCCCTTAAGAAAGCTGGCCTCTCGAAAGTCGGCTTCTTCGGCAATGTCATTGGCAATTCAAGCCCCCTCGTGCTCCAGGTCACCGAGTTTGAAAACATCGCCCAGCTCGAATCCGCCTGGGCTGCAGTCCCCAACCAGATCGCCGATTACGTCCGCATCGAATCGAGCCTCCTGCGCAGCTTCGACGGCTTCCCCGCCCTCGAAATGCCCGCCGCCGAAGCCGGCCGCGCCCCGCGCACCTTCGAGCTCCGCACCTACGAATCAAACCACTTCGATTCCCTCGGCAAGAAAATCGGTATGTTCAACAACGGTGAGATCGCTGTCTTCCGCAAGACCGGCCTCAACCCCGTCTTCTTCGGTGAAACCATCTTCGGCACCAACATGCCCAACCTCACCTACATGCTCTGGTATGACAACCTGGCAGCCCGCGAAGCCAACTGGAAGAAGTTCGTCACTCACCCCGAGTGGGACAAGCTCAAGGCATTGCCCGGCCTCAGCGACGGTGAAGTCGTTTCGAACATATCGAACTCGATCCTCTCCCCAACCGCCTATTCACCAATCCGCTAATCGCCTATGAAGTTCATCCTCTTCCTCTTCGCGCTGATCTTCCAGGATCAAGGTAAGCCGCCTGAAAAGGCTGCCCCCTACTACCCAACCCCTCAGGTAGTGGTGGACCGCATGCTCAAACTCGGAGAGCTGAAGAAGGGCGAAAAGGTCTATGACTTGGGCTCCGGCGACGGGCGCATCGTGATCACTGCCGCCCAGAAATTCGGGGCCACGGCTGTCGGTGTTGAATACGACAAAGCATTGGTGACGCAAAGCCGCCAGCGCCTTTTGAGCCTCAATCTCGGCAAACTCGCCAGCATTATTGAAGGCGACATCTTCGAACAAAACTACGCCGACGCCGACCTCATCACTGTTTACCTTCTTCCGATTACCAACATCCGACTTTCCCCAGTCCTTGAAAAGACAATAAAGAAAGGTGTCCGCATCGTTTGCCATGATTTCGAGTTCACCGAATGGAACCCCGAAAAGACCGAAGTGATGGAAGACACCGAAGGCCGCAGCCATACTCTGTTTTTCTACAGGCGTTAAGCAATGAACCCAACCGAGCCTAAATACCTGTCTCCGCTTTGGTGGCAAAGCCTTGCCGTAATCCGTACGATTCTCGCGCTCGCCTTCCTCGCCGTTGGCAGCGCCGCCCCCCGGCCGATTCCCTGGCCAGTGATGGCAATGGCTTCTGTATTTACCATCTACAGTCTGATGGCTTTGCTTTGGCGTGATGTCGAAAGACGCTGGCCCCCCATCTTCAGCCTCGGTGTTGACGTCATCGTATTTTTGATCTTTGCTCACTTCTCAGCAGACCAGAACATCTGGTTCAATTCCCTCTTCTACGTTTACCTTTTGCTCGAAGCCGGAATCCTCCATAGCTGGCGGGAAGTCTTCACCGTGCTTGTGCTCTGCCAGGGCTTCTTTTTGCTCATGCGGCCGCCTCAGGGCGAAGTTCTGCAGCCGCTGGTGATGCTCTCGGGGATCCTTGCCTGTACCCTCTCGCTCGAAAAGCGGGTGCTTTCAGATCGTCTTGAAGAAGCGCAACAGGACGTGATCAAGTTGCGCAGCGAAGCAGAAAAGCTCCGCGAAACCGAACGCCAGCGCATCGCCGACGACTTCCACGATGGCCCCCTGCAAAGCTTCATCAGCTTCCAGATGCGCCTCAACGTTGTTCAACAAATGCTGGGCCGCGAACTCGCCGCCGGGCTGAAAGAATTGCAAGACCTTCAGATGGTCTGTCGCGCACAGGTTGCAGAGCTGCGCGCCTTTGTTCGCAGTATGAGACCGCTTGAGGTGGAAGGCGAAAGCCTCTCGACAGCCATCCGTCGCCTGGTCGAGAACTTCAAGAAGGACACCGGAATCTCAGCCAGCTACTCCAGCCAGGAAGTTACCGGCGAGCCCGAGAGCTTCCTCGAAGTACTCCAGATTGTCCGCGAGTCTCTGAATAACGTCCACAAGCATTCCAAGGCCTCGAGAGTCGCCATTGCACTCACCATGCAAGGTGAGATGCTGCACATCGATATTGAAGACGATGGCACAGGCTTTCCTTTCAGTGGCAACTACGACCTTGCTGAGCTCGAAGCTCTACGCATCGGCCCCGGAAGCATCAAGCGCCGCGCCCGCAGCCTTGGGGGTGAGTTGGTTGTCATTAGCCGGCCGGGTCATGGGGCCACAATCCGGGTTCGCATTCCGCTATGAGGTATTTGCTTTTCGCCCTTCTCCTCTGTGGTTGCGGCCGCTATGACGACTTCGCGCTGCCCAAGCCACAGGGCCCTGCGCTTGACCTTCGCTGGAAGCTCACAACCACGCCTGTGATGGAGCGTGGAGCTTCGCTTGATGTGCTGAATCCTTCAGTAGTGCGCTGGCGGGATCAGTACATCAATCTCTATTCGCTCTTTGATGGCAAGAGCTGGCATACCGCCCTTGCCACTTCGAAGGATGGCCTCTCGTGGCAGGATTCGGGCAAAGTACTCAACGCAGGGAACGATTACATCGCCGCTAACGGCGGGGCTTTGGCCCTGGGGGAAGAGCTGCTCTACGCCTACCAGGCTGGCCCCAAGGGCAAGACGGTGATTCATCTTGCACGCTCGAGGGATGGCCGTAACTGGACCCAGGAGCCCATCCTCCCACTTGGGCCGAACATGAGTTGGGACGAGATCAGCATCGGAGATCCCTATCTGCTCCAGGCCTCCGGGGAGCTCTATCTCTTCTACCTCGGTGAAGACCGTGCCCGCCGGCAGAGGCTTGGAGTTGCCAGGTCGAAGGACGGTAAGGAATGGACCAAGCATCGAGGACACTTGCTGGAACTTGGTGGCGCAGGAGACTTCGACGAGAATGGGCTCGGTGAGCCAGCAGTCTTTGAAGCCAATGGCCAGTGGGTGATGCTCTATACCGGGCGGGACCGCAAAGAGAAAAGGGCCATGGGTTATGCCGTCTCAAAAGACGGACGGCATTGGCAGAAGCTGAAGGAACCTGTCCTGCGAGGGGATCAGCCCTGGAACTCGGCGGTGGTCTGCGACGCAACGGTATTGGTTGAGAACGGCAAGGCTCGGATCTGGTTTGGAGGTGGCGATCAGCCTAAGCCCGACGAGCGGCTCAACGGGCAGATCGGCTACGCCGAATTGCTTAAGCCCGATTGAGCGAGTAACGACTTGGGATCAGCGAGAAGTATTCCACCTTGCGCTTGGGCTTGGGCCCGCGCTTGACTCCAGACTCTGAAGCAAGCCACGAAGCAAGGTCGGCAATCTCACGGTAATAGGTGGAGGAGGGGTCGAGCGCTCCCCCTCTCATCACAGACTTATAGACTTGCTCCGGCGAGTCGCTAAGCGTGATTTCGGCTGGCACTCCAAGCACGCTCTCGATGTCGGCGATCGTGAGTGGCGCATCCTTGCGCCAACGGTTGATCACCAGCGCCACACGGTCATTTAACTCGCGGGCTTCGAGAAAGCGCATCTTTTCGCGCGCCATATGGACCCCGGCCAGTTCTGGCTCAACCACCAGCAGGATGCGGCGGGATTGCTGAAGAACGTCGAGTGAGAAGTTCTCCATCATGCCACTCAGGTCTGCCAGGACAAT
>JBIPMY010000632.1:0-2863 GCA_044376335.1 Bryobacter sp. | reverse complement strand
AGCGAATCACTTACACATTTGGTGGCTGCCGGTGGCCTTGTGGGCGAATTAGTAGAGGCGGAGCTTGGTGAAGATGCAATAGTGCTCAATCAGAATATTGCAACCAAGGTATTTGAAGAAATTGAATCAATATGCAAGGCCAATCAATGGAGTGAAGATTCTGGTGCATTGAAAGAGTTAGAGGAGTTTATAAATCACACTCGCGCTTGCTCGTATTGTAATGTTGGCATCGTGTATTGGTAAAAAATCGTTAGGAAAGTAGACGGAATGGGAATGGGACAGACTGGGGAGCCCGTGGAATTTCGTTTACGACTATACGGTGACGGGGCAGTTGGACAAGCTCACCTATCCGTCGTCGAGGCAGGTGCAGCATGGCTACGATGCGGCAGACCGGCTGACGTCGGTGTCGAGTGGACTGGTGAGCGTGGGTATCCCGAAGTATCATCCCCAAGGGACGCCAGAGGAGGTCTTGTACGGCAATGGCGTGAAAGAGGTCTGGACGCTGACCAAGCGGTTGCAGGTGGGCAGTATCGCGGTAACCAAAGGCGGGGCGAGCTTGCTGACGCTGGGCTATGGGTATGGCACGGGAGTGGAAAATAATGGGAATGTGAGGACGCAGTCGATCCAGGCGGGAGGGCATACCTTCGCGCAGAGCTACAACTACGATGCGTTGAACCGCTTGGAGACGGCAAGCGAGACGACGACTGTGCCGTCGTCGTCGAACTGGAGTATCGGCTTCCAGTATGATCAGTACGGCAATATGGCGGCGAACGGGTGGACGATATCGGTGCCGGCGGCGATGGCGACAAGCCTTGCGCAATACGACCCGGCAACAAACCGGCGGTCGCGGACGGCAGGGGGAGCGACGATCAGTCCGAACCCTTACGATAAGGGCGGGAACCTGACGAGCGATCCAGCGCTGGGCACAATGCAATACGATCAGGCGGGGCGGCTGCGGCAGACGCAGGTCTTGGGCAAGACGATCACCTATGATTATGACGCCGAAGGGCGGCGGGTGAGGCGGGATTATCCAGGGCTGGGGACGACGTATTACGTCTATGACGGCGCAGGGCAGCTAGCGGCGGAATATGGAGCGAGCGAGCCGATGAGTTGCACGCGCTGCTATCTGACGGCAGATACGCTGGGCTCCACGCGGTTGCTGACGGATGAGCTGGGAGGGGTGAAGCAAAGGACGGATTACTTGCCGTTTGGGGATGTGATCACTGCGAGCCCGACACAGGGCGGGGGGCGGCAGGTGATTACGGATGGTGCGGCGCAGACGACGTTTGCGTTGGCAGGTGGGCCGACGCAGAAGTTTACCGGCAAGGAACGAGACGCCGAGACTGGGCTGGATTACATGGACTTCCGCTACTACGGTGGAGCGCAAGGTCGCTTTATGTCGCCCGATCCGTTCATGGCGAGTGCGAACGTCGCCGACCCTCAAAGCTGGAATCGGTATGTGTACGCCCGGAACAACCCACTGCGGTACAACGATCCACTTGGGCTGTACCCTTCACCCGCCTACAACTGTAGCGACACGCAGAGTAGTTGTTTGAACGATGAGCAGCGCAGGGTTCTAGAAAACTCATCGGTGAAAGTCGGCAAGGAGACCCTTTCCGGTGAGAAGTTATGGAGCTATCTCGGCGGGAGAGAAAACGGTGAAGCACTCCAGAACGCCTTCGTAAACATCACTGACAAACTCGGCTCCATCACGCTTAAAGGCGGGGGAACGGCTCTCAGCCAAGTCTCCGGCCTTACGGAAGTGAAAGCAGACCGCCTGTACGCCAACGTGAGCCAAGGGTTGGCTGGGGCATTGGCTGGATCGTCCGCCTTTGCGTCGGTGAGTGCTGGCGATCATGCTCCATACAATGCTGCCAGCTACAAGAACGTTGCGGATGTGCGGGGTAACATCCAGTTCTCCTTCAACGAGAGTAGGCGAGGTGCGGATATCGATATCGACCTTGGGAACATGTCTTCCAGGAACCCCATGGGGCCACTGATCCACATCGGAGAGGTGCTTCAGAACAAGATCACCAACACGACCACAAGTCAGGACGCAGTTAGAAAGATTCTGATGGCGAATCCAAGCGTGATGATTACGCCCAGCCCTGATCCGAAGTGGAACCGGAAGTAGGGTGATCATGCAACCCTTCCGTCTACTTGGCTTTGCCTTCTTGTTTCTGTGGGGGTACAACTTGCTTGGCGAGACATGTCGATTGATCGTTTTGGCCGAAGAGGATGGACTCAATGGCAAGCAGGGAAATCCGCCTGGGGCAGCGATTCTGTTTGGCACTGAGGTTGACGTCCCGTCTTTTCGGTTAAGCTTTAGTGAAACGAATTCCGGGAAGGCAGTCAGGCCTCTGAAAATCACGATTGCCTATGGTTGGCGATGGCTTGATTATCCTTATCCAGAACATTCCTGGGGCGCATGGGTTGGTGCAAGCGACGTCTTTGAGTGCATAGCGGCTAATGAGGATGGGATCAAAGTTCCGGCATTCAAGGTGCGGCCTCGTGGCTGGTATGACGGGAAGTACACTCGGTTCCCTTTCTCGAAAAAGCCAGCGTTCACAGGAATCGGTGTGGTGATCCAACTGGGTGGCTGCACAACTCGTGCGACGATCACGCCCAAAGAAGCAATTAGACTCCAGGGCCATTCCGCTGTGTTCAAGGCGAACTGTACGGGTGAATCGAGCATCAGCATACAGCCGCAGTGAAAGTGAAACATCTTATCCAACAGTGGCGACCACAGCATCCCGGCGCTGGCATTCGGGAAAGTCATCAGCCTGTTTGAATGCGTAGGTAGGAGCTACGGCTCCACAATCGAGAAAGGGAGGTCTGCAGCCTACCCGATCTCGATCCTGGA
>JBIPMY010000631.1:0-2867 GCA_044376335.1 Bryobacter sp. | reverse complement strand
TGATGTCAAGGGGCGGGACGGGCGGGTATTGTCATCGTCGAACCCGATCAGCAAGGGCAAAGAGGCGCGGGTTGCATTGCCGATGCGGGAGTGGGCGGAGATGGGAAGGGCGCGGCAGATCTGGCGCGTGTTTACCAAGAAGGAAGAGTACGAGACGATTATTCCGCTGGGGCTGCCGGGGAGCAAGAAGCCGACGTTTGAGGTGAGGGTGCTGGTGTCGAGCGAGTTGTTGCGGAATACGCTTGAGCCTGAGGTGGGGAATCTGTTGTTTGCGCTGGCGATGTCTTTGCTGGTGTCTCTGGGGATTGCTGTGCTGACGGCGGATTTGGCGTTTGTGCCGTTGCGCCGGTTGAGTGAGGCGATTGACAAGGTGTCTCGGGGGGAGGCCTTGAATGAGCCTGTTTCGCGCGAAGCGCAGGAAGTGCAGATTGTCGAGAGCAAGTTGAGTTTGCTGGGGGAGCAGGTGCGCGGGGCGAAAGAAGACCTGAAGCAGATGAAGGGGAATGTGCAGCAGTTGCTCGAGCGAATGGAGGACGCAGTGCTGCTCTTTGATGAGGAAGAGAAGCTGGTGAATGCGGGGCGGTCTCTCGAGAAATTTTTGGGCCGCGGGCGGTGGGAGATGAGCGGGGCGCATGTGGGTGAGTTGTTTGCGCCTGGGACGGCGGCGGGGGATTTGATTCAGGGTGCGATGGCACTGAAGCAGAATGTGACCAATGCGGAGTTGACACTGGGAGACCGGCGGACGGTGATCGATTTAGAGGTGCTGGAGGCGAAGGGATTTTTGCTTACGATTCGGGATGCCGAGGCGAAGCAAAGTATTTCGCGGCAACTGGATGTGTCGCAGAGATTGAGTGCTCTGAACCGGTTGACGGGTGGGGTGGCGCATGAGATCAAGAACCCGCTGAATTCGATTGGATTGCATCTGGAGATTCTGAAAGAGAGAGTGGGTGGGGCCGACCCGGTGGCCGAGGAAGAACTGCGGATTTTGCGGGATGAGACCAAGCGGCTGGACCGGGTGGTGAAGACGTTTCTTGACTTCACCAAGCCGGTGGAGTTGAAGCTGGCACCGCTCGATCTGTTTGAGCTGGTGAATAATCTGGCGCAGTTTTTGATGCCTGAGGCTCAATCGAAGAAAGTGAAGCTTTCGATTGTGTGTGAATCGGAGCGAAGCCGGATACGCGGGGATGCGGATCTGTTGAAGCAGGCGTTTTTGAATTTGTTGCGGAACGGGATGGAAGCGATGCCAGAGGGCGGGCCGCTGTCGATACAGATTCGTAAAGAGCCGGTGGAGATTGTGGTGGAGATAAGGGATCAGGGGGTTGGGATTCCACCTGAGAGCTACAACAAGATCTTTCAGCTTTACTTTACGACCAAAACGCAAGGGAGCGGGATTGGGTTGGCCGTGACGTACCGGGTCGTGCAGTTGCACAATGGAAGCATCCACTTTGAGAGCAAAGCTGGAGAGGGGACGATGTTTGAATTGCGGTTTCCGAGACTAGAGGAAGACTGATGAAGAGATGGAGAATCAGTAGCGGGGCGGTGATGCTGGCGGGCATGCTGCTAGAGCAGGGGTGTCTGTTTAAGAAGTCGCCACCGAAGGCATCGATCGTGATCCCGCCAGCACCACAAGCGAAGCCACCGCAGCCGATGCCGCCGCCACCGCAATTGCCTCCGAGTGATGCGAAGCCGTTAGTGAAGAGTACGCCGTTGCCTACGCTGCCGCCGCCGGTGACAGTGCCGGTGAAGCCGAAGCCGAAGCCGTCGCGCAAGACGGTGCCGCCGGTGGTGAGCCCGGAGGTGGAGACCACTGCGCCGGCGCAAACGCCGCCCGTGATTGTCAGCCCGGGGCCGAGTTTACAGCCGATTTTGGGGGCGAAGGAAGTGCAGGAGCGGACGCAGCGGATCCAGCAGTATCTGGAGAAGGCGCGGCTGGTGGTGTTGCGAGCGGAGAGATCGAACCCGGACGCGAAGACCAAAGAGTTGATTGCGCAGGTGCGGACTTTTTTGCAGCAGGCCGAAGATGCGCGCCGGGTGGATTTGGTTAGGGCCGAAAATCTGGCCGAGCGGGCTGAAGTGTTGTCTCGGGGGCTGGTGCGCTAACGAGTCTGGCTGGAAATAAGAAGACAGAAAAAAGCGCCTGCCGCGAGGGATGCGGCAGGCGCCCGAGTTTTGAGAAAGACAAGACTTAGTTGGAAGGTGTGCCGATGGAGGAGACCTGAGAAGTGGCCTGGTCGCCCGAGACGTAGAGTTTCATTTCTACGCGGCGGTTGAGTTTACGGCCGTCACGGGTTTTGTTGTCGGCGGCCTGGTTGTCCATGCCGTAGCCGGCAACGAAGACACGGTGGAGCGGGAGGCTATGCCGGGTGGTCAGATAACGGACGACGGCATCAGCGCGCTTGCGGCTGAGTTCGAGATTCAGATTCTTCGGGCCTGTGTTGTCGGTGAAGCCCTGGACCTCGACTACAAAGTTTTTGTAGGGGGCGACTTTCGTGACTGCTGAATCGAGCATGGCCATGGAGTCTTTGTTGAGCTCGGACTGACCGCTCAGGAAAAGTACCTGATCTGTGCTGACGAGCTTGTAGTTCTGCATGCTCTCGATGCGGGAGTTGATGGACTTGCCCATCGAGTTCATGTCTTTGCCCAATTGATCGGCGCGTACGAGGCCCTGTTCGGCGAGGTTCTTGCCGTCGGCGGCTTCTTTGCGTGCGAGGGCGGCTTGTTCGCCTGCGGCGTCGGCTTTGCCTTGAGCACCCTGTGCGCGCTCGTCGGCTCGTGCTACGCCGCGCTCAAGTTCTTCGATGGACTTGGCCTGTGCCTTGGTGGTGCCGTCAAGATCTCCGACTCGTTGTTCGATCGGGGTGACGGTA
>JBIPMY010000630.1:0-2872 GCA_044376335.1 Bryobacter sp. | reverse complement strand
AAGGACCCAAGCAAACCTCCCCAACAACACAAAAAAACAGGTTCGAAACCAAATGCTGTGTCTACCCCCTCGGGAAAGCGCCTCCCTAAGAGCCCATTTACCATTCGCCAGCACGAAAGAAACACACCAAACACAATCCACCCACCGCTGGATTCACTCGACTGTACTGAAAAATATTCCTTGACGCTGTAAGTCGCAAACAGCTACTCTAAACATCAGTCACCGGTTCAGGGAATCTGGTTCGAATCCAGAACTGCCCCGCAGCGGTAAACGGGAACGACCAGCGCACTATGGCACTGGGCTCTTCAAAGCCTGGGAAGCCGCGCTCAGTAGGCCAGATCTCTTGCCCGTGAGTCCGAATACCTGCCTTTGATCGCCACGCAAAATTGCGTGCGCATTTCCGAACACTCCGAAGGGGAGCCGCACGGATGAACAGCCGTATTCTTTCTTTTTTTCTCACTACACTCACTCTCATCGCCGCAGGTCCGCAGTTTAGCGGGCGCGTCGAAGACACTCAAGGAAACACAATTGCCGGAGCACGCATTAGCGTTTACCCGGCCGGTGCCACCAACCCCACCACAACAACGTCAAACAAGTCGGGAACCTTCTCGCTCGATGTTCCTGAAGCCGCAAGCTATCTCCTCACTGCGGAAACAAACAATCTCTCCCTCCCCAAAGGCCTTCGTTTCGAGGGTCCTTCTCCCAGCCTTGTGCTGCGTCTCCAACCAGCCGCTCAGCGATCTTCAATTACTGTAACTGCCGAAGGCCTGGCAACCTCGGTAGAAGACTCGGGCAAGGCTTTCGACATCCTCGACAAAGAAGCCCTTTCTCGACGCAATGAGGTCTTTTTCCTCGAATCCATTCGCAACACCCCGGGCATGCAGGTGCAGCAGACCGGCGGCCCCGGCGCTGTTGCTCGCATTGTTACTCGCGGTCTCCGCACTGCCGATACTGCTGTCCTGATCGATGGCTTTCGCTTCCGCGACACCACCGCCACACAGGGCGATGCAGTCAGTCTTTTGTCAGACCTTCTGGTTGTAAATCCAGACCGCTTCGAAGCCTGCCGAGGCAGCGAATCTACTCTCTACGGCACCAACGCCATCGGTGGCACGCTCAACATCGTTACAGACTCCGGCGGTGGCGCAACCCATGGTCAGGTAGATTTTGAAGGTGGAGGTTTGGGTTTCCTCCGGGGCCTTGCCAAAGCCAGTGGCGGCCAGGGCCGCCTCCAGTGGTCCGCCTCTGCCATCCATTTGAATGTCCTGGATGGTGTCGATGGTACAGACCGCTACCGCAATTCCGGCACCCAAAGCTTCGCTCGCTTCGCCCTCAATCCCAAGACATCCATCTCCACCCGCCTCTTCACCACCGAAGCCTTCTCCCAATACAACCAGGGTCCTGGTGCCAGATCCGGCATCGTCTTCCCATCAGGGATCATCCCCGGCACACTAGCCTTCTATAACCCACAGACAAACGACCCCGATGCCCGCCGCGCCACCCGCACCATCATGGGCCTTGTTGGTCTCGAAAGGCAACTCACCAGCAAGCTCAGCCTCCGCTTGCAATACAACCGCCTCTACACCAATCGTTATGATGCCAACGGCCCTGGTGGCTCCGGCTTCCAGGCCCGCTTCCGCGACTTCAATCAGTTCGGCGGCGAACTCGATACCGTTGCCGCTCGGCTCAACTACGCCTGGGCCAAACGTCAAAACCTGCTCATCGGATACGAGTTCGAGCGGGAACACTTCTACAATTTTGGTGACGACAACAACCCCAATCCGGCGGCCCGAAATACCCGCCGGGTCGGCATCACCCAGCGATCCAGCGCAATCTATGCCCAGCAGCAGTTTCAGCTTTTCAGTGGCTTGATTCTGAATCTCAGTGGTCGCATTCAGGATTTCAATCTGCGCCAACCCAACTTCTTTGGAGCCCCTGCCTTTTACGAAAGAGGCGACCTTTCGTCTCCGCCCCGCGCCTTCACCGGCGACGCTTCGCTTGCTTATCTCATCGCCCGCACCGGCACCAAATTCCGCACTCACATCGGCAGAGCATACCGGGCCCCATCACTTTACGAGCGCTTCGGTACCGCCCTTTTCAGCGGTCGCTACAGCATTTACGGCGACCCTAACCTGCAACCTGATCGCGCTCTCTCAATCGACTTTGGCGTAGACCAGTATCTCTTCGGAAGCAAAGCTAAACTTGCTGCTACTTACTTCTACACTCGTCTCCAACAGGTAGTCGGTTTCGGCCCCGTACCACGCGAGCCTTACGGTCGCACCAGTGGTTACTTCAACACCGGCGGCGGCCTGGCCCGCGGCGTCGAGTTGTCTGCTTCGCTCCAGCCCACTCGCAAACTGTCTCTCCAAACTGCCTACACCTTCACCGGTACGCTTGAGCGCCGCCCGATCTTTCTCACCGGCGAGCTACAGTCGCAGCGAGTCTTCCCGCACACCTACTCAATGACGGCCACTTACTTCTTTACCAAGAACTTCGATGTCACCTTTGATTACTTTCATGCCTCTAGTTACCTTGTCCCATTCTTTGTTTCTACAGGCAGCCGGGCCTTCCGTTTTGAAGGGCCACGCAAGGCAGACATCGCTGCCCGCTACCGCATCCCCTTGCGAGATCGCTACAAGCTCGAACTCTTTACGCGCCTCGAAAACATCAATAACCGCACCTACTATGAAGCCGGATATCAGACCCCCGGCTTCTGGGGTACGGGTGGTTTTCGGTTTCACTTCTAAAATTTAATCTCTACTGATTTTCTTTGTTCAGGGCAAGTGTGATAGCTTTCGCATCAGCTTTTGCTCCAAGGAGAATCCATGAAGTTCCGTCTGCTTCTGCTTGCCTTTTCCTGTTGCGCACTCTTGAG
>JBIPMY010000224.1:0-9794 GCA_044376335.1 Bryobacter sp. | reverse complement strand
TAGGCGAGTGCCTGAGCGGATTCGTAGAAGACCGGGTCGTTCAGGAGGTTTAGGGCCTGCAGGGGAGAGTTTGAGGTGCGGCGGCGGCTGCAGGCGACGGTCATGTCGGGGGCGTCGAAGTTGCCGAGCATCGGGTAGGGAGCCGTGCGCTGGAAGAAGATGTAGAGGCCGCGACGGTACTTGTCGGTGCCCTGGCTCTCGTTCCACTTGGCTCCGCCGTAGACTAGCTCGGAGACGCCTTTGGGTTGGGGTGGCCTTACGCTGGGGCCGCCGAGTTGGGTGTTCAGGAGGCCGCTGGCAGCGAGGGCGGAATCGCGGATCGCTTCAGCGCTGAGGCGGATGCGGCTCTGGCGGGCGAGGAGTGCGTTGTCGGGATCGATCTCAGCTACTTCGGGGCGGGCCTTGGAGCTTTGCCGGTATGTGGCGCTGGTGACGATGGCGCGGTGGAGTTGCTTGACGGACCAGCCTTTGGTTTGGAATTCCCGAGCGAGGTAATCGAGGAGTTCGGGGTGTGATGGCTTGTCGCCCTGGAGGCCGAAATCTTCGCTGGTTTTGACGATGCCACGGCCGAAGAATTCCTGCCAGTAGCGGTTGACGATGACTCGCGGTGTCAGGAAATTCGCATCACTGACGAGCCATTTGGCGTAGGCGAGGCGTTCTGGTTCGTTGCCGGGCTTGAATTCGGGGAGGACAGCGAGGGTGCCGGGCTGGACTTCGATGCCGGGGGTCTTCCAATCGCCGCGGACGGCGAGGCGTTGCGGGGGAGCGGTGGGATCGGGGATGACAACGTATGCCTGGGTGAGCTTTGCGGTTTCGTCTTCGAGCTTTTTGATCTGCTCTTTGACGGTTTTGAGTTTTTCGATGTTCTCTTTTTCGCCGCGTACAGTGTGGCTCGGATTGTTGAGGAAGTAGGTGAGGAGGCGCCAGGCGTCGCGCTCACTGCGTTGCTCGGCGGGCATCATCATGACGCGTTCGGCGTGATCGAACATGACGCGGAAGCTGGTGACCGAGAAATCCCATTCGCCGTCAACGCCGGGGTTTGTGATGGCGGCTCGCATTTTGGTTTGCCAGCGGGCGAACCATTCTTCGATGGGAGCGCTCTTCAAGATCTCTTCGCGCTTCTTGAGGTAGGTTGCACGGTCTGCCAGCCAGGGGCCGAGTTCACCGGGCATCGGGGCATCGATGGTGGTGTCGTAAGACTTCGAGAAGACCGCCATTGTTGCGTAATATTCTTTCTGCGAGATGGGATCGTACTTGTGATCGTGGCACTGGGAGCAGCCCATGGTGAGTCCCATCCAGGTGGTAGATGTAGTGTTGACGCGGTTGACGAGGGTGTCGAAGCGGTCTTCGGCGCGGGTGACTCCGGCTTCACGATTGATGAGGGTGTTGCGGTGGAAACCAGTAGCTACTTTTTGATCGAGCGTTGGGTTGGGAAGGAGGTCTCCGGCGAGTTGCTCGATGGTGAACTGATTGAAGGGTTTGTCAGCGATGAGACTGTCGATGACGTAGTTGCGCCAGCGCCATGCGTAGGGGCGGGCGAGATCTTTTTCAAATCCGTCGGTGTCGGCGTAGCGGGCGAGATCGAGCCACTGGCGGGCCCAGCGTTCGCCGTATTGCGGAGACTTGAGGAGTTGATCGACAGCGCGCTCATAGGCGTCGGGACGAGTGTCGGCGAGGTAGGTGCGGGTGAGTTCCTGCGAGGGTGGGAGGCCGGTGAGATCGAGTGCGGCGCGGCGAAGGAGAGTGAGTTTGCTTGCCTCGGGGGAAGGGGCGATGTTTTGCGATTCGAGTTTGGCGAGGGTGAAGTTGTCGATTGGATTCTTTGGCCAGGCAGCGTTCTTGACTTGTGGCAGAGCGCCTTGCCAGAGAGGCTGGAAGGCCCAGTGAGTGCTCTTGCGGGCGGTTGCCTTGCCGATGGTGAGGCCGGCGGGCCAGGTGGCGCCTTCGTTGATCCAGGTCTTGAGGCCGGCGACTTCAGCGTCGGTCAAGGGTGGGCCCATCGGGGGCATGCGGAAGCCGTCTTTTTTCGAGGTGACACGCTCGATGATTTTGGAAGCGTCTGCTTTGCCGGCGGTGATGATGGGGCCGGAATAGCCGCCCTTCATGGCGTCGGTGCTGTTGTCGAGACGGACACCGGCGAGTTGTTGAGCACCACCGTGGCACATGACACAGCGCTTGGTGAGCACCGGTTGTACGTCAGTGGCGAAATCGGCACCAAAGCCCAGACCGACCATGATCAGGGGCAAGAAGACATTTCGCATGCTTCCATTCTATTCCTGTTGCGATTGGTTAAGCTTGCTTTAGAAAGCAGAATCATTGGGAATTGCGGCAGACTTTGTATTGATCATTTTGGCGGGATTGATTGGTGGGATGCTGGCGCGTCTTGCGCGGTTACCGCTGCTGGTTGGCTATGTTGCTGCGGGTGTGATTGTGGGGCCACATACGGCAGGGCCGACTGTGGTGCAGGTGCGCGATATTGAGCTGCTGGCTGAGATTGGTGTGGCGCTGCTTTTGTTTTCGCTGGGGCTTGAGATTTCGTTTCGCGATCTTGGGCCGGTGAAGCGCATCGCGCTGATTGGCGGGCCGATTCAGATTGTTGTGAACTGCGCGCTGACGGCTGTGGCTGCGAACCGGTTGTTGGGGATTGCGGTTACGGAATCGATCTGGTTGGGTGCGATGGTTTCATTGTCGAGCACGATGGTGGTGCTGAAGACCTTGTCGGCTGCAGGAGTTACGGCGACGCTGGCGAGCCGGGTGATGGTGGGGTTGCTGGTGGTGCAGGATCTGGCGGTGATTCCGATGTTGACGATCTTGCCGCAACTCAATGATCTCGATGGTGTGGTGCTGAAGATGGGGAAGGCAATTGGGGTGGCGGCGATTTTTCTGGCTAGTGTTTATTTTGTGGGGACTCGGGTGTTGCCGTTGCTGCTGAAGCGTGTGCTGAGCTGGGGATCGCGCGAGTTGTTTCTTGTGTCGGTGGTGGCTGTGGGGATGGGGGTTGGTTATGCTACTCACGCTGTGGGTTTGTCGTTTGCGCTGGGTGCCTTTGTTGCCGGGATTATCTTGAGCGAATCAGAGTTTAGCCATCAGGCGTTGAGTGATGTGGTGCCGTTGCGCGATGTGTTTGGGTTGCTGTTTTTTGTCAGTGTGGGGATGTTGTTTGAGCCGGCTTATCTGGTGGCCAATATTGGAGAGATTGCCGTTGTCGTGTTGATTATTTTTGTGGTGAAGGCGCTGGTGATGGGCTTGTCTACGCGGGCCTTTGGGTATGTGAACATGGCGCCCTGGATTGTGGGATTGGGGTTGAGCCAGATTGGGGAGTTTTCGTTTGTGCTGGCTCGAACGGGGCTGTCGTCTGGGGCGCTTACGAAGCCTACTTATGATTTGGCTTTGACTTGTACGGTGTTGACTATGGCGTTGTCTCCGGTGGTGTCTTCGTTTGCAGTGCCACTGGGGAGGTTCTTCCGGCGTAAGGCTGTTGTAGTGGGTAGCCCGGCTGAGCAGAGCCAGGCAGAGGGGCACGTGGTGGTGGCAGGGTATGGGAGGAGTGGACGAGGGGCAGTGGCTAGTTTGCTCGAAGCGGGGGTGGCCGTTGTAGTTGTTGAATCTGACTATGTGCTGTATGCGGACCTGGCAGACATTGGTGTGGAAGCGATCTGGGGAGACATCACGAGCCCGGAGATTCAGCATGCGGCACAGGTGGGGAAGGCCCGGGCATTGATTCTGACGATGCCGAATGCGGTGACGGTAGAGGTTGCGATGGAGAGGGCGCGGAGATTGAAGGAGGGGCTGAGGATCGTGGCACGGGCTGTGAATGAGCCGCATGTCACGAAGCTGATGGAGATTGGGGCTGACGCCGCGATCCAGCCGGAGCTGGAAGGCGGCGTCGCCATGGCCGAGCGGGCGCTTACTTCATAGGGCTGTAATCGGTAGGTTCGAGGAAGACGCTCTCGACTTTGGTGGTGAGCTTGCCGTTGACTTCGCTGGCGGTGCGGGCTTTGGCCCAATCGGGATCGGCGCGGAATTTCGCCCAGCTTGCATCGGCGGCAGCGCGGCTGTCGTGCTGCAGCAGGTAGATGAGGGTGTTCTTGGAGGTGGGGCCTTCTGCGGGGACACCGTAGACGACATTCTTCATGCCGTGCTTTTCGAAGATCTTGAGGGTGTGGTTGCGGAAGCGGGCGTTGAGGTCATCGAGCTTGCCATCAGGGGTGGTGTAGGTGCGGAGCTCGAATACGTGGTTCTTTGATGCAGCGCCAGCGCCGCTCACGTAGCCCAAACCAAAGACGCCGCAGATGCCGGCAGCGAGGAGAATCATTTTTTTCATTCTGGAAACAGTCCTTTCGGTATATTCATCATAGTCATCATCATGCGTTCCCTACTCCTGTTTTTGTTTGCGATGCCAGTGCTTGCTCAACGCACGGCGACTGTTTGCGGGGCGGATGGCAATGCCAATACTTGCACCACGATTGAGACGTCGCGGATCGGGAACTTGCGATTTGAAGACTATCGTGTCACCAATCCGGCGGCACCGCTGGTGAACCTGGATGTGCGGCGGGCGCATCTGGGGCAGATTCCTTTGGGGAACCGGAATCTGATCTGCACCGTGAACCCGAATGCGGCAGCGATTCTATCGGCACCAACGATTCGATTTAGCTCGGTGAGCTCACAGGTGACGGAGATTGAATCGCTGGTTGCAGGGCAGCTGAATCAGGAAGTGCTGGCGCAGACGACCGTGCGGGATCTGGTGATGTCGGACGGGTTTTCGATTCCACAATTCGTGTTTCGTATATCGCGTAGCCGGGGTACAACGCAACTGCTGTTTACGATGAGTGCGAGTTATCAGCCGAATGGGGTGACGATTCCGGAGTATACGTCTACGCATGCGCTTGCTGTGGATAGTTTGACCGGGCGGGTGAGCTTTCCGACTGAGCTGCCTTTGAATACGCAGGTGCTGCGGATTTACTGGGCGGTTGCGGTTGGGCTGCCGGGTTTGCTGAATGAGCGGGCTGATATCAAGGCAGTGGACCCGACGCCGTTTGGGCGTCTTCTATTTACCCCGGAAGAGGTGCGAGGCTTCGCTGTGACGATCTCGCGGGCCGTGCTGAATTATGCGAGCCCTACGTTTGCGCCGGTTGTTGATGCGAGCTGCGTGAAGGGGCCGTTTCAGGCTTGTGCGGCACAGGATGCGCTGGAGAGCTTTGGTGAGGCTTTGTCGAGGAATGGGTCTGAGTATCTGGCCACTGGCGCGGCTACGACTGCGCGAATCATTGGCGGCAATCTGGCGAGCTGGGCCAGGGGTGGAGCGCTCGCGAATACGACCGTTGCGAATCTGATGACGGTGCTGAAGCCTTTGACGCTGCTGTGGCCTGTGCTTGAGCGGGATGCAGTGGTGGCAGCCGACAGGACTGCGATTACAAACTGGCTGCGGCCGTTTTATGGGACGGTTGCTGGATCGATCTCGCTGCCGGATTACCGGGGTTTGGAGGCGGCTTCGATTCGAATGATGGATTCGATTCAGCGCCGTGATGACGCGGGTTTTGCTTTGTCGGTAGAGCGGTTCTTTATTGGTTTGCAGCAGATGCGTGCTGATGGGTCGATGCCGCTTGAGGCACAGCGTGGGGCTTGTGCGTTGAATTACAGCAATCGTGCGGTTGCGAGCCTGGTGACGATTGCCGAGTCTGCGGCTGCGCAAGGTTATGATCTTTATTCGCTGAAAGTGAATGGGCGGTCGCTCGATACTGCGATTGAATTTCTACTTGATGCTTATGACAATGGGGCGCTGATTGCGCGTTATAGCAATCCTTCGGCAGAGTGTGAGTTGGGGAATGTTCCTTTGGATCGGCGGGTTCTTGATCTCTCAGGAACATCGAGTTCTCCGGCGGCCTGGATCGAGATTTATCTCGCCCGGTTTCCGAACACAACATTGTCCAACCGGTTGAAATCGCGAGTTGGATTGACGGGCTTTTCCAAGCGGCCGCTGAGCCATTTTTCTTCTGGCGCGAATACGACTTGTCTGTTTTTGACACCGCAGGAATTGAGCCCGATTCCTCTGCCGCTGCTCGATGCGTTTGTTGGAAATCAACAGAGTGGAGCTACACGCACGGCATTGCCTGAACGGATTGGAGCTCGTGTGAGAACGGCTTCTGGTGTGCCTGTGCCGAACGTGCTGGTGCAGTTTGCGGTGAGTGATGGGACGGGGACGGTTGAGCCTGCATCTGCATTGACGGATCCATTTGGGGTTGCCTATGCGAGGTTGACGCTGGGTGCGCGGTCTGGAGTGGTGCGCGTAACGGCGGCTGCGGTGGGGGCGGCTCCGGTAGTGTTTACGGCTACGGCTCGTGGTGATGATCCGAAGCTGACTCCTGGTGGGATTGTGGGTGTTGGCGGGAGCGTGCCTAGTGTGAGGAGTGCTGCGCCGGGGGCGATTTTGTCGCTCTATGGGGCAGACTTTGTTCCGGCCAGTGTGGGGCGGCGTGCGACCTTGAGGGATGGGCGATTGCCCACGATGCTGGAAGGTATTTGTGTTTACTTTGGGACTACACCGGCGTTTATGCTGGACGCGTATCCGACGCAGCTGAATGTGATTGTGCCTGCACTGAGTGGGGCTAGTGCTGAGGTTCGGGTTGCCAAGAATTGCGGGTCACCGAATGAAGAGCGGACGGATCCGCAGACGGTTGCGCTTGCTAGTGCGGCTCCTGAGTTTTTCTTCTTTGATGCAACGGCGAGCGGGGTGAATCCTGTTGCGGCGGTGGATGCGGTGACGCAGCAGTTCTTTGGGCCGCTTACTTTGTTTGAAGGCAATGCCAAGCCTGCCAAGCCGGGGGATCTGGTTACGCTTTATCTGACTGGGCTTGGGGCGACGACGCCTGCGGTTGCGCCTGGGGCGATCGCTACAGGACAGGCGACGGTAAGGGGCAATCTGGAGTTGCGACTGGCAGGGCAGGTGATTGCGCCGAGCAATATTTTGTATGCCGGATTCTCGCCGGGTTCGCTGATTTATCAGATCAATTTTCGGGTGCCTGCGGGGCTTCCGGCAAGCAATCAGCCGATCTCGGTGACGGTGGATGGGCAGACTAGTCCGGTAGGTGCATACCTGACCTTGTCGTTGCGTTGATATCCTTTTGGAGTTGTCCTCAACGATTTTTTCAGGAGCACTCTAATTATGTCTACACAATCCGGCGCCGAGTTCAAAGCAGAACTGCGCAATGGCAGCCCCAAGATGGGCCTCTTTCTGAATTCTGCCTCGCCGACAGTGGCTGAGCAGTTGGCACATAGCGGTTACGACTGGTTGCTAGTCGATGCGCAACATGGCCCGATGGGCTATGAGAAGCTGAGCGCGATGCTTTGCGCGATCGCCAGTGGCGGTGCGAAGTCGATGGTGCGTGTTGCTGGCTATGGCGACCGTCAGGGGATTCAGCAGGCGCTGGATCTTGGCGCAGATGGGGTGCTGGTGCCTTACATCAACACGGCAGAAGAAGCACGGCAGGCAGTGAGCTGCTGCCATTACCCGACGGCTGGGACACGCAGTGTCTACTTCCCGCAGCGTGCCACCAACAAGGCCGGGCTGCTTGGTTATGCAGGTGCGGCCAACAAGAATGTGATCGTGGCGCTGCAGGTGGAAACACATGACTGCATCAAGAACATGACCGAGATTGCGGCTGTTCCCGGTGTAGACATTCTTTTCCTGGGCCAGAACGATCTTTGTATGTCGATGGGTTTGTTTGAGACCTATGTGTTCCCCGAAATGTACACTAGCCCCGAGTTGCTTGCGGCAACGACAACGCTGATCGAAGAAGCCAAGAAGAACAATGTGATTCTCGGGTTGTTCCTGTTTGGGACGGCTCGCGTGGGTGAGTTCCTCGACAAGGGCTTTACGTTCATCTCGATCGGCAACGATCTGCATCACATCCTGACGCAGACGGGCGCGCATGTTGCGGCTCTGGAAGGTATTGGAGCAGAGAAGGGCAAGCCCTGGTCTCGCCGTCCCACCAACTTGCTGTAATCTGTAACGATGACACCTGGAACGCCACTGCTGATAGCTACGCTCGCGGCAGTGGCGTTGCTGCTTTTTTTGATCCTTTATCTGCGGCTACATGCTTTTCTGGCGCTGCTGATTTCCAGCTTTTCGCTTGGGTTGATGACTGGGATGTCGCCGGCGAAGTTGCTGAAGTCGATTCAAGTTGGGTTTGGTGAGGCGTTGGGGTTTATTGCTGTTGTTGTTGCGCTGGGGGCGATTATTGGGCGCTTTCTTGAGCATTCGGGTGGGGGACGGCATCTTGCGGAGTGGTTGCTTGAGAAGTTTGGATCGAAGCTCACGCCCTGGGCTTTGTTGACTGCGGCGTTTCTGGTGGGGCTGCCATTGTTCTTTGAGGTGGGCTTCATCATCATCGTGCCGCTGGCCTGGAGCCTGGCGAGGGAATCGAAGAAGAGCCTGCTGTATTACGGGTTGCCGATGGGATGTGCGTTGACGGTGGTGCATGCGATGGTGCCGCCGCATCCTGCTCCGGCTGCTGCTGCACAGATGTTTCATGCGGATCTGGGTAAGACGATTTTGTGGGGGATTGCGATCTCGATTCCGATGGCGATCTCGGGTGGGATTGGCTACGGGTTGTGGATTGCGAAGCGGATGTTTGTTCCGGTGCCGGAGATTGCGACTAAGGACGTGCGGGTGGAGAATCCGCCGAGTGTGCCGATGGTGTTGCTGCTCTTGCTGATGCCGGTGACGCTGATCTTTATTGCTACGTTTATGAACCTGGAGAATCCGAAGGCGGATAACTGGTTCACGCTGGTGGGGCACCCGTTTAGTGCGTTGTTGCTTACGACGCTGGTGACGCTGGTTTGTCTGGGTGCGCAGCGGGCGATGAGCAGGGCGCAGATCTCGTCGATGGCGAATGAGTCGCTTGCGCCGATTGGGGCGTTGCTCGCGATTATGGGTGGGGGCGGGGCATTTAAGCAGGTGATTGTGGATTCGGGCGTAGGGCCGTATGCGGGGCAGCTGCTGGCTTCGTCAGCGATTCCGCCGATACTAGTGGCTTATGTTGTTGCGACGGCGTTAAGGGTGGCCCAGGGGTCAGCTACGGTGGCGATTATTACGGCGGCAGGGATTGTTGCGCCGCTAGTGAAGGATATTCCGGGGCAGTCGCCGGAGTTGCTGGTGTTGTCGCTGTGCGCAGGCGGGACGATTTTATCGCATGTGAATGATGCGGGGTTCTGGTTGGTGAATCAGTACCTGGGGTTGACGGTGCCGGAGACGCTGCGGACGTGGACGGTGATGAAGGTGATTACTTCGGTGGTGGGGATTGCGATTATTTTGGTGGTGGACTGGTTGCGGTGAGATTGGTGGCTGTGTCAGTGGGACTCTGTGCCTGTGGCAATCTGACTCAATGTAAACTGATGATTTGGAACCACTGATCAAGACGCGACTGCTGAAGCAGCGGGCGTGCAATGAAAAGAACGAAAAGGGCAAGATTTGTGCGGGTCACCTGAAGAGGTGGTTCACATTCGGTGGGGATATTGCGGATCGATTTGGGGCTGATGCGGAACTTTACCGCTGTGAAAAATGCAAGGCGATTTATCTGCCGAACCCGGAAGAGAAATCGCGAACGGCGACGCTGGCTTGGTAGCGTTTCAAAATCGTGCTAAATTAATGGATTCTTTGAGTTTGCCGATAGACTGCGTAACGCGCAGCTAAAGGCTGTGGTTCCGCAGGGCGCTTCTCATTAGATAGACCGCATCGGATTCGGGTGGGTGGGTTTTGCTAGATCCTCCTCCGATGCGGTCCGCCCTCGGTTACT
>JBIPMY010000629.1:0-2882 GCA_044376335.1 Bryobacter sp. | reverse complement strand
AAGTCTTGAATTATGGTTGTCTTCACTAAGAATGAGTGAGTGATGCTTAGCAAGATGGACATACAAGGCTTGAGACAGGACAGTGCTGTTGATCTCTGAAATAATAGCGCCAGCGTTCCAGGGGGCATTTCGGCTCTGTATCGAAAGCGGCCATGAATGGAGTTGTGTGTTCTACCTTCGGATTGCTGCGCGACGGGAGCGACGGGTGACACTTTAGATTGTTTGTTTTGTTGGCTTGTTTCCCATCCGCACCACTGCCTTGAATCAAAAGTTCGTTCACAATTTAGGTTTGTGGCTTTTGCTTTTGGCCTCGGCTGGAAATTGATGTGCAGGGACCGCCACCGTCGCATGGAAACGGGGGATTCGCCTCTCAATTTCCATGGACTGAGGGAGCGGTTGGAGAGCTGTGTTTGCTTTCCCTTGAGTGTCCGCGTTTTCCACAAGCTCCTCATACTGCATTCTTCTTCTTTTCCAAACGATCCACTGGGTCTTTAGGGACCGAAATGCTGGCCCTAATCTGAAGACAACCTTGTAGGATTCGGCCGGAAGCGACCGAAAGGTCGTTATTTGCTTTCTCCTTATCCAGCCCTACGCTTTCTCGCCGTAGCGGGGATGAAATCGGAATCCGTTCGGCTGCCCACAAGATCGTCATTTGCTCATGTAGTCTGGGCGACTGCAACCCTTCACCGAATTTGAAGTCCTGACTCTGGCTTACATAGCACCGTTCGCTAATCCGATATCGCGCATAAAGTTTTCTCTTGTCCAACGCTTCATTGAATTCACATTGGAAGCTTTCAAATACGCGCTCCTGAGCCTTCAGATCGCAAGTCACGCCTCCTTTTGACTTGTCCGAATGAAAGCACCTATGACGTCTATCCTTTTGCCGCCAAGTGGGTTCGATTCCATCAAGCCGGCTCTCCAGCCGTTCCCAGTAGAGCGATCGCTTTATTTTACAAACAGGAACATTACGGCTGAAGGGCGTTTCGCCGTCCAACCAGATAGCCGCCGGCAGTTTATTTTTCCGGAATAACGCTTGCAGGCCCGCGCGCACACGTTCCGTTTGGATCCCAGACGTCGCGACCATCATCAGCGAAGAACAACTATAGCTATTGGACAGCGTTAACCGTGTGCCACGTCTATAATTGCTGGGTGTGAAGGTTCCTTCGTAGTCAATTCGCCATGAGAGGCTTGCCTCATCGGCATGCTCAAGAGCTTCAAAGAGTCGCCTTTGTCCACCGCGTCGCTTCGCTCGATGGACGATCAAATCTCTATGATTCCTTACGTCCCTAATGCTGCTTGCCGCTGTCTTCCGCTGACGTTCTGCGTTACCATTTGCCCCCCCCAACCGCCCCCAATATGCCTGCAGCTTCGTCAGCCACCAATTCAGGCGCTTTCGCCTCAGTTCTAGGACCGTCTCCTCTAGCGCTTCTCTCGTCGTACGCGGCTTCGCGAGCGGTTCGGAGCTCAGCGCCCTCAGTCCTATATAGGTTGTTTTGCAGTGTGCCTCCATCACCTCATAGGCGGACTGCTGAGCTGTCCCAAAACGCTGGCACATTTCCGCTATGTTGCCTTCATTGACCTCAGCAGACATCACAAATGCTCCTTTTTTCATCACCTTGCATTGCTACTTCCAGGACATTTCCCGATATGGGTTGCCGGCCACCGATGTGTCATCGATACCTCCGGTCTGCTCTGTCAAGGAAACTTCAAATTCGCGCCTGCTGGTAAGCAGGGTGTTAATAGATTGACATCCGGAACGGCCAAGATCACTCCCGATCAATGAGTCAAGGACGATCTGAGTTTGAAGCTCCGATTCCAATTGCTAAAGAATCGCTTGCAGTGGAGACATTCACTTTCCTATAGGGATTCCCAGGGCACAAATTGTAGGCTCTCTCGAAGCTGTCCAAAAAGGAGATTGCGATCTTTTATTTCATTCTTCTTGGACGGAGGGCTCATTTGACTGGCTAGTTCCAACAAAAGCGCTGCTCTAATTCGTCGAACGACGAGCTCTTTTGGCATGATTTGAGATAATGCTATCTTCAATGAGTCAAAGGATTTGTCAATGTCGATTGCTGCTTCTGAAATCATGATCAGTAGAAATGAATTCATTGATGAACACAAAGAGGTGTATCGAGCCTGAAGAAGAATTGAGGCGATAGATTCGCGATTTGGAATCTTTCGCTTCGCCGCAGAAACTGCCTCTTGGATTAGAAGGCGGTCTCGTGATAAATCATCAATCATCAAAATTGTATTGGCCATCAACTGCTTTTTGTCTTTTGTTGTGGCTTTCGGTACTTTGCTCGGGACATCTCGCAACAAAGCGTCGATCTGTGATCGAACTTGTGCTTGAATGCTGTGAGTCGCACTTTCCGCAATGATCAACAAAAAAATAGAGCCTAACCTGGACATAGATAGTACCTCACTGGGTGAATTGTGATGGAATGGCAGTTGTGATTAAGCATCTGCATGGAAAGAAGATAAGCCGAAAGTGAGACCATCAAGCCTTGCCTTTTTTGTGCATAAAGGATCATCCTGATTGAAAATGTTTCTGACTCGGAACACGGGGGTGATTGAATTGACAGCAAAGGTTAAGACCAAGACAACCATCAAGATCTTAATTCAATTGTGTTCATTGCGACAGAAGGGTTACAAGTCGTCCCAAGCCACCCACATCAGCTCCGAATCGATAAATTCGATTAGATCTGTCCTGGTAGCAGGCTTCTCACGTTTCGTTAGCAGTGAAAGAAAGGCTGAACCTCCAGATTTAACGAACGATGTCAAGAACCCCTTTTCGTCTGCGGTGCTCTGATCCAGAGCGTCTACATATCGTAGGTATGATGAGACGTTTGATATCAGCGTTGTGTCTTGCAAAGTGATTTCTG
>JBIPMY010000628.1:0-2884 GCA_044376335.1 Bryobacter sp. | reverse complement strand
TCAGCCGATCCGAGGTGTTGCGCAAACCTGTCCCTGTTGACTTAACTTGCTTTCTTGGTCCAAGCGAGCCATCACCGTTGTCCTCAACGGAGAGGCAAAGACAACCGTCGGCTTCGCTTACCTCGATCTTCAGTAGCCCAGGCCCGACCTTTGGCGCCAAGCCATGCTTTATGGCATTTTCAACGAGCGGCTGCAGGATCAGCGCTGGAATGCTATACAATCGGACGGCTGGATCCGCCTCAATTCGCACCGTAAGCCGTGCACCGAAGCGAACTTGCTCAATGGCCAGATACTGGCGGATAAAGTCCAATTCCTCCGCCACGGATACCATGTGCCGGTGATGGTTCATCAAGACATAGCGAAAGGTTTCAGCGAGCATTTCAATGGCCCGCTCTGCTTTTCGCGGATCAACAATCACCAGATCCGCAATCGTGTTCAACGCGTTGAAGAGAAAATGCGGATTGACTTGCGCTCGCAGAGCTTGCAGTTCAGCGATGGTGGCCTGCTGGCGCAAGTTCAACTCACGGCTCTGCACCTCCAGCCGGGCTGCTTCCGCAGCCAGCCCATCCCGGCGGGCACTGAGCAATGAGGCCAGACCATGAAGAAAGGCGATTTCGTTCTGGAGAAAACTGCGCCCCTGCAGGTCGACGGCGATTCCGAGCAGATGGTCAACGCGCCCATTCGCGCGAATGGCGACGTAGACTTCCGGTTTAGGCCCATCGGGAACGGCACTGCGGTGGGTGAGGCTGGCCGCTTCGATCAAATCCGAAGCCAGGAGGTCTTCTCCCGCTTCACTCGACAGTACAGCCGCACTTGAGATTACTTGCGCCCGCGTGTGCTCGAAGATGCGCATGACTGAGCGTTCCATCTGTCGAAACAGCTCAAGTTCTTCAGTGGTGGTGGCAATCGAGGATGCGAATCGGCTGAGTTCTGCACTGAAGTCGGGCTGCTGAAAGAGCCAGCGCCGCACGCCCGCCCCGATCGCAGATTCCAGGACGTGAAAAACAAGTAGCAGCCCGGCAAAGAGCGTAACCATGAGAGCGCCCGTAAGGGCAATGGGAAACCCGTCGACCCAAGCCGTCCATCGCGGCAGTGGGCCGGTCAGGAACAGGTAGGTCAGGAAGCTGATCCACAGTGCGGCGAGGATGCGCAGGCTGCCGGCAACCATGACATCGCTGAACCGGAAGTGCGCCAAAAGCAAAAACGAAGCCAGGGCGGGCAGCAAGATTGCGTGTTCGCTGATGAACTGAAGCGAAACGTTGCCAATAGGGCCCAATCCGGAATGAGACAGAAGAGTTACGGCTGAGAATGAAGCTACGCAGGCGATGGCGGAAAGCCAGACGCAAAAATTCACCATCGAGGATCTTGATTCGAGAAGGCGGATTGGGATGGAACTCGCCAGGAAGGTGTAGAAGCTCGAGAAAGCCCAATAGCGCATTTCAAAGGTCGACAAGTGAGAGCTACCCTGAACAAGGTTTGACCAAAACTGTGTGCCGATGAGTAGCCCGGCGGCTGTCGCGAGCAAGATGAGTACACCATACGCACGTTTCAGCCTGTCCGAACGATGAGATAGACGCCAGATCGACAGCATTGCCGGAGAAAAGATGAGCAAACCGCTATAGCCGACGCTACAAGCCAACTGCACCTCGGGCGAATGCAGACTATAGCCGCAAATCATAAGAGCGGTACTGACAGCGCCACCGCAATTCCATGTAAGAAGCGACGCGGCAAGCAGCAGGCTGGGCCGCCGCTGCTCCTCTAATCGCCAGGATTTCCGAATCAATTGCAGCAGAACGAGCGAAATTGCGAAACCAGCGGAAAAGCCCAGGAACTGGATCAACAGCAGCGCGTCGTCGGGGGAGAAAAAGCTATCCATAAATCCAGATCAAAAGACAGTTTCGCAAAAAAGGTTCCGCAGCACGGATAACAGCGGTCTGCGTCGCGTTGACCGATTCGCATCATCTGGCCAGAGCACTTGGACTCCAGCGGCGCGAAGCAAGTCGAGTGCTTCCATTCCCTCGACCGAGACCGGGGCCGCTGCCTTGAGATCGACGACAAATGTCCTTTGCCTGATCGAGCACGAAGTCTTCCAAAGCTGCAACAATTCCGGCACCATGGCGCCCTCTAGTGGCCCGCAGACTTGCATGCAGATGGATCGGCCCTTGTCGTGTAGATAGATTCCGGCTGGTTGCGCCTCTTGATTGGGCATGGCGTAATCAGCATAAGGGATACTTCGTGTTACGCCATGGGTTTTGAATTGAGTGTGGAAAAATTCGACTGACCGGGGGCAGAAGGGCGATTAGCTGTCCCCCACCCCACCCGGTTGCATGCAAATCTTCGGTGCACCAAAACTGCTTTATCGCCGGCATGAACAAGGAAAGCCCTCGGAAAGCCCTCAGCCTGACCTGTCCCAGCGCTATCACTCGACTTTCCTCAATTTTTTGAGGTATTCTCACCTATTCTCAGCCACAGCATGCCTCCAGACTTCCAGACAAAATCCAGCACTATGCCGCAAGTCGCATAGAATCCATAACTTAGCACAAAACTCCAAAAGCCCAAATTTCGACCAAATCACGGTGGGGACGGGTATATCCGCACCAACTCCCAAATCACCCAACAGCAACCAGGCCAAGGGAAAAGACAGTCAAAACATAACTCCCCACTGTGCTTTTCAATAACATTTTCGACATCTCCTGCCGCCTCCCCCACCCTCGCCTGCCTATCCCCTTCCGCCGATGAGAATTTTGTCGTTCACACGAGGCACTTGCAAAAAGCGCCTACAGCAAAGTTCTGAAAACATTAGGAAAATCGGAGAAAAGAGTTGAAGGGTGAGGCCAGATGCGTCTATGATTTAGTCGCGAAACAAAACTCAAGCAGCAAGGTG
>JBIPMY010000223.1:0-9855 GCA_044376335.1 Bryobacter sp. | reverse complement strand
AATCAACACCAAGGCCATGACCATTGGGCACGGGCAACTTGCCGTTTGTGATGCGCAAATTCGGCGTATACCAGGAGGCGGGCTTCGGCTGGTTGCGATGCGGGAATTCCATATAAGCACCGATGTTCGGTGTGGCCGCAGCGAAGTTCAGCATCTTCACGCCGGCCGCATCAATTTGCGTATTGTGCGGGGTGATCTTCATCCCCACCTTTGCAGCCATACGCGCAACGCGGGAAGCCCGGATAATGCCCCCACAGTAGTTCAAATCCGGCTGAATGATGTCCACCACCCGCCGTTCGATCATGTCGTTAAACTTCCAGAGAGTGCTGTCACACTCGCCGCCGGCAACAGGCATATCCAGTGCATCAGCCACCTTCTTGGTTTCACTCACTTCTTCCCAGGGGCAAGGCTCTTCAAAGAATGCAATCTTGAGACCAGCCATCCACTTGCCAAGGTCAATCGCAGCAGCAGCATCGTATCCGCCGTTGGCATCCACGTAGATCGTGATCTGGTCGCCCATTCGCTTCCGTGCCAACTCCAGCATCTTGCGGGTTCGGCCGGGATACTGGTCGGTGTTGCGGCCCATGCGGCCGCCAATCTTGAACTTCACTGCCTTGGCTTGAGTCTCAGCCAGGCCACGAACGTAAACTTCAACCTCTTCTTCGGCGGTAGTTTCGCGCCCCGAACCAGAAAGATAAACGGGAATCTCTGTCCGCAAAGCCCCACCCATCAGCGATGCTACAGACTTCTTGCCGATGCGCCCAAGCAGATCCCAGGTGGCCTGCTCCACCGCTGCTACCGGGCTCCAGAATGGCTGGCCCGCCCACTTGTAGTTCTTGATGTAGACCTCATCAATGATTGATTCAAGATCGCGGGCATCCTGCCCAACAAAAGCTGGAATCACCTTGTGCAGCAGAATCGGCAGGAAGTCATCGATGTCTTTGGTTCGTACGATTCCGATGGCACCTTCAGCGCTATGCACGCGAACAAAAGTCGCCTTGTCGCGCTCCAGCACTTCAACACTTTTGATCCGAACGGGTGTCGAAAACTGTTTATGCAAACCAAAGAGGGGTGCCTCATAGGAGGGCACCCTTCTTGGATAGTCCTGAGACCATAACGAAAGTGCAGGGCTTGCAATTGAAGCCAGAAGCGTTCTACGTTGCATACTTGCACTACGTATTCTTTCACGTTTGCAAGTCTGTTCTCCGAACGAAAAGCTAGCGACGTCCGCCACTAACCGGCGTACTGTTGCCTCGAGCATTCGATAGCGTCACCTGGACAGAACTGAGATTGTTGAAATCCCCTTCCAGCGTGTAAGGAATGCTCAGCTTAAAGCCGCCGCCTTCGGTTCTACCTTGTGCCGATTGAAACCAGGCAGTGGAGACTGCCGCAAGATTATCGATCGAAAACGTGGCAGAGCCGCTGTTGTTCACGCCGCTGGCAAGCGTAAAGGTGAGCGAGCCCCCGGTAAGACTGCGCTGTGTAGAGAGTGCCGTGATCTCTACATTAAAGCCAGTTGCGGTACGCACCATGGCAACGCTGCCAGGCAGGATCAGCGGAGCAGCCGCATCGATCGTCAACGTCTGGGTAACACGCTGAGTCAAGAGGTCGCTTCCGTTGAGGCTAAGACTGACGAGCGTCACTGTAGCCGTACCGGCCACGGAACCCTGATCGATCGGAGCCCGGAACTCAACGGCATTTGCCGCAAGGGTGAAGCTAAGGCGGCGAGTCGAAACAGCGCTGAATCGCGGAAAGTCATTGGCACCGTTGTTCGGGTTGTTGTCGGCTGCTGGCACAAAACTGATTTCAAGAACTCCTGTCAGTGCTTGCCCTGGAGCCTGTGTCAGTCGCACGACTGCAGTGGATTGATCTGTTACCAAAGCAGGCTTGTCCAGCGACACACTCGGGTTCACCGTAATTGAAGCTGCAACAGTAATTCGCGAATCGGCAAAAGCCCCATTCGGGTTGCTCACTCGAAGGGCGATGCTACCGGGCTGTTGCAGCAAGTTCGCTGGAATGGTGGCAATCAATTGCTGGGCACTGTTACGAACAACGCTGGCACTAGCACCATTCAGGGTGAGCACCGCTTGCGGAAAGAAGCCGTCGCCATTGATCGTAATCTCAGCGGCCGTGCCAGAAGCAGGCAGCGAAGCCGGGTTGATGGAACTGATCGAAATCGGGTTGAACACTTCGAAGTCGAATTCCGGGCTTTGGATGGAACTCGAATTTCGAATGCGCAACTTTGCAGCTCCGGCAGCCCCCAGCAGGTTCGCTGGAATTGCAGCAGAAATCGAAGTAGAGCTTATGAACGTAGTGGAAAGATCGAATCCATTCCAGACCAGTGTAGAGGCAGAATTGAAATTCGAGCCCGTAATCGCAAGCCGGAAGGCGGGAGCACCAACAACAGCCGCACTGGGATTAAAGCTGGTGATAGACGGAAGCGGGATCACCAGCCCAGTCACTTGAATGGAACAATTCACAACAACGGTCGCATTGGCCGCATCCGTGATGGTTGCTGCAAAGGGATAATTGCCAGAGGCAGTTGAGCCAATAGTCCCGCTGATCGCTCCCGCGGAATTCATCGTCAAGCCAGGAGGCAGCGCGCCGCCAGTTAGTGTAAACACATAGCGGCCCGCGCCGCCACTCGCGGTGATTGCCCCTGAGTAAGCCGATCCCGCAGTACCTGCCGGTGTACTGCATGCACCCGTCAAGGGCGTCGCAGTGCCAAGAACATTGATAGAGCAACTAACCAGTCCAAATTGCACCGGTGAAGTTGAGTTGTCATCAACTCGAATGGTGTATGTAAAGTTGCCGGGATTTGTTGGAGCCCCACTCAAAGCACCCTCTCTTGATAAAGACAATCCAGAGGGCACACCTGCCGGAGCCGAAAACACATAGGGAGGAAAGCCCCCTGAGGCGGTTGCCCTGCCTGCGAGACTGAAACCAACGCGACCTTCCTTGGGCAAAGTGCCGCAATCGGCCGCCACACCGCAGTTGCGTATCGGCTTGGCGTCCGATGCAGTCAAGACAGGAAAGTTTGGCGAAGCGGGCAGCGATACCGTCATATTGATATTGCTATTGGTTTGGACTCCACTTTCGGTCACAACAGGAATACTGCGGTAAGTGGCTCGAAATTCATACGTGCCATCAGCTGCATTCGATACCCGGGTTGCCGTAAAGTTTGTAATCTGTCGCGACTGTCCGTTTTCTGTCAGGCTTGCCTGAAATTGCGGCAGGGTAAACGAAGACCCTGTCACATATCCGCTGCCTCGAGCAACCACAGTCAGTTCAGGGCAGAGATTGATCGTGTTCGCCGGTTGAATCACAAGAGTCGTATTATTGATGCTGCCATTACGCACCTCAAACACTAGACGACCCAGAACACCGCCGCTATTACGAGACTGACGCACCAAAGCAAAAGCACCATTGTCCAGAAACGCATCCATCGTCAGTGAACCAGGAAGTTCAAAAGACGCGTTCTGCCCACCGCCGAGTCCATTGGTGTAACCGACAGAGGCATATGCTCTGCCAAGTCGGGTATTCTCGCCAAGGTCCCACTGGATACTGTCGTAGTTAAACTCGATATCGAAGTTGCCTGCACCGGTATCGGTTCTCTCAATCAGGACAACTTGAAAACTGTTTAGCTTGTCTGCCTTGGCTGCAAAGTAACCAACACCGAAATAGTTAACGGCAAATGCACGGCGGCCGTTCACTGTATCGTTACCATAAGTCACTTCCGCAGACTTCGTTGTATCAACGTCGGCATAAAACGGAGCGATCATCGGGGTATTGAGGGTCCGAAGCGAAGTTGGCACCCAATTGGCAGCTGCACCCACGGTATTGACACTTCCAAACGTGATGTTGCCATTGTTAGTAACAAAGGTGCTTTGATAGGTTTGCCCAAAGAAGTTGATCGGGAAGCCGATGTTCGAGCTGATGAAGTTATCGTCGCCGTTGGCAAGCTTGTTTGTTGTGAAGCCTACGTTTCCGCGGCTGGCCTGGCCCCACAAAGCCATCGTACAGAAAGCGAATCCAAGAATAGCCTTAAGCATTAGCGCACCTCCGGTGCAGGCATGGAGTAGAGTTTTTGGCCTTGGCTGAGGGCAAAGAGCAACTGCGAGTTTTCCCCTTCGGCAATGTAGAAGCCAGCCTGCTGCAGTGGTTTGAGTCGATCGACACCGGAACTGGCGATGCTGTCAGATGAGCCATTCGAAATCTGCCATCGGCCAAGCTGGCCCTCGACGCCTACAGCCAAAACCGAATCAGCGGATTCAATCGCAATTTGCCGGAATGCGGGAATAGATTCGAATTCATGTCGAGCCATTTGCTTCCACTCATTGGCGCTTCGTTCAAACAAGATAAATGCACCCGGAGCGGCAACAATCAATCGCCCGTCACGAATCGCAAATTGCGCCTCCGGCCCAAAGTTCCCGATCCAATTGCCTGCAGAGGTCTTGAGCAAACCATCCTTTTCGAGCAGTACAAATTCACCATCATTTTCAAGGTGGATTGCTTTAGCAACTACTTGCTGTGATGCTTGCCCCCACAGTGCAACTTTGCCTTCAGACTCCCACCAGAGGGCCGTCAAACGTCCGTCTGGAGAAAACAACACTTGCTCTGGTTTACTGCCAGAGATCTCATCCGTTGTTTCAGCATCTTTGAATCGACGTGCCAAACGATTGTCAGGCAAGGCAACCACCCACTGCATTGCATTGGGCGATACCCAGGCATCAACAACCTGTTCTGGTAATTGAGGGCCAGACTCATTGCGTAACGAACCCGGTAGCCCGGCAATCCGGCGTATCGACTTAGTGGAGGAATCCCACATCCAACCGAGGGATGGCGTATCTATTTCACTGGCGCCAAGTACAGACGCTGTCAGGCAGATCCAAATCATTCGATTCATGGTTATCTAACCCTCCCTGAAGAAATCACTGATCGTGGGCCAAACACGGGCGGGCCGCCAACGCCGATCCGGATGCTTGGTGGTGCAGGTGGCTGTATGGCCGGGCTGGATGGCGTTGAACCACCTCCGCCCAAACCAACTCCGATTCCAACAGCCGCAGCGGCCGCAACCCCGGCGATAATTCCAATGGTTGCTCCGCTCATTCCAGCAGCCGCACCGGCGGCAGCGGCAATATTCGCTTGCGAGATCGTAGCGCTTCCAATCGGTGCACCATTCAACTGGGCGTTTACCGTGACGTTGAACATGCCTGCAACCTGATTTGGCGTGTAAGAAGCAATCGCCTGCCCGGATGAATTCGTGATCAAGGTCAGGCTTTGACCTCCGCCGGCAAAGGAGCCACTCGGGCCTGAGCCTGGGAGTAAGAACAGCAAGGCCACTCCAGCGACGGGCTTGTTGTTGCGATCCCTCACTTCAACCACAGCTTTGGTAGCCCGTCCTTTGCGGAGATTATTTTGAGCCTCACTCTTCACCACATTGATGCGATAGCCTTCAACGGGTGCCGCTGGGCCCGGGCCCTGACTCATAAATGCCGCCAGATGCTCTGTGCTGAATGGAATCGGCCTTAGGGAACTGGATTCCGCCCCATAAAGCAAAGTCAAACTTGTCGTGGCGGCACACATGATTTTTAATGTGCAGTTCATAATCTTTCTCCAATTCGCATGACAGCCCTCTTTTGTAATGGCGTAGTCTTCAGCAATTTTGAGTCATCCTTTTTCTGCTTGAAAAAGGTGGCGGCTTTCATGGGCCAGCCAAAGGTCGAATGAAAAATCGAGGGGATACTTCATCCAGGATGCGAAGGGAGACTGGATCTTGATTCCCCCAATGTCGCTGGCATACATTTCGCTGGCAGCACTTCTAACCTGTGAGCGCAATTCCATGTAGCGCTCAAGAACATTTTCAAGAGAAATGTTTGAGGGTGGAACAAAGCTCGATGGAGTGCTGGAACGCATCCTGGCTGGATTTTCAATACCGGCAAGAAACCATCGCCACCAGAAGCGATATTCAGATCCAAAGTGATGATCCTGAGCGGACATGGCTTCGGCCCATATTGGAAGAAAAGCGTCAGCGGTAATTGCCAGATGCTCAATGCATTCCGCAACACTCCATGCCCCCGGAAAGGGCCGGATGGAACCAAGCTTACCCGGATGGTTCTCACCGATAGACAGCAATCTGGCGGTATTGCTGTCGAAAGAAGCCTGCCATCGCTCTATCTCGAACTTCTTCATCTAGCGCACCACCGCTTTAAACTCGCGAATCATGGTGAGCTGTCGTTTCGCCTCACTGGCGTATTCGAAATCTGGATTCAATCGCAGCGCCGTCTGAAATTTGTCTTCTGCCTTGAGCAAACTGTCTCGTGAATTCCGTTGGTCAAACCACTCGGTATAAGTTTTGCCGAGCAGAAAATAGGTACCAGCATCTTTATTGTCAAAGCGAAGTGCGCGCTCGCAAGCAGAGATAGCCTTGGCGTATTCATCCATACCCCGGGCTGCGTCACAAACACCAAACCAGGCGCTCCATTGCTGAATCTCATGAACCCGTTTCTGGCCGGCATTACGCTTGCTTAAACCGCTGCCAATCAGATAAAAGCCCAATACTTCAGCAACAGGTGGCCGAAAATCATTGATGCGAAGATACGCCAGATAGTCGCCCATAGCCTCAGCGTATCGCTGGCTAAACCTTCTCGCATCGCCGCGAAACAGATAAGCACGCGCGTCTTTCGGATTGATCGCCAAAGCGCGATTGGCAGCCTCTTCGCTCTTCTGAAAGTCCCTCGCAAAGAGAAAAGCATCGGCCAGCATTACATTGGCTTCTGAAGAATTCGGATCCCGCTCAAGAGCCCCCGTCAATTGCCGAATCGCTTCGCTCGAATCCCCCATTTCAGTCAGCACAGATGCGTAGTAGGTTCGAAACTCAACCCCATCCGGAGTCAACGATACTGCCTTCTTGCAAGCCTTTACCGCATCGAGTGTCTTTCCCAAAATCTGGTAGGTCAGACACAGATATTCAGCAGCTTCAGAATACTTGTCTTCGATCTTGAGAGCACGCTTGAAGCACTCGACGGCACGATCCAATTCTGCCGTAGACTTGCGACGCGCATAAATAGCCTGCCCCTTCAGAAACTCCTCCTTCGCCTCCGCACCGATGCGGCGTTGAAATTGAATGCGAAGCTCAACATGAATCTCCTGCCCCGGTCGCACGCTCACCGTACGAGTTGCCGGATCATAACCCTGACGTTCCCCACGCACCTCATGCTCGCCGCTGGACAAGCCAGGAACAAGCAGCCGCTTCCCTGCCCCAATCTTTCCGATTCGATTCCCATCGACATACACTTCCACATCATCGAGATTGCTGGTTACAACGATCGAGCCTTCGAGAACCGGCTTCGCGTTTGCCTTCACCTTCTCCCGCCGCAAGGGTAGAAAACCCAGAGTCATGTCTGCAGGAAAGCTACCACTCTCCTGCGGGTTCTGACTCACCCCGCGAGCCTTCGCATATTGACGAACCTGGCTCCGCACATACTGAACAAGCTCATCAGCGGTAACAATGCCATCCTCAGGATCAACATCGGCTTGCCCCTTCCAACCCTGCACAAGGAAGTAAGCGAAGACGCCTGAACCTGTCGCAAGATTCGGATCCTCAAAACTGGACTCTGCTTCACGGCTCGAAGCGAGAGTAAAGAATGTGCCCGGCAGATTTTTAAACTGATCGTTGATCTGCTTGGAGCTCAACCCCGGCAGAATCTTGGCCGAATGGCAGGCATCTGTGAGCAGCATCTTGTTGCGCGCTTTGACCTTGTTCGCCAGCGTGTCACCCAGCCTCGCCATCTCATAACCGGTTTCAACTGTCTTGTTGATCGAAAAATCATGCGGGGCCAGATAGCCCTTACCTTCATGAACGAATCCATGACCGGCAAAGAAGACAATGACGCGATCCTCTTCTTTCGCAACACTCGGCAGCCACTCTTCAAGAAGCTTGGCGATATTGGCCCGAGTCGCTTGAGCGCCAAACAAGGTGCGTACATTTTCAGGTTCAATCTGCCCACCCTCACGGGAGATCACCGTTTGATAGACAGAGCGAGCGTCCGTTTCGGCAAACTTCAGCTGAGCATCTGCAGGCAGATTGGCATATCCGCTCACACCAATAATCACCGCGTAGCCCCGAGGAACTTTCACTTCGCTTTGATAGTCAACCTCGTTCGGTGCCAGGATCAGATCGCGTTTGAGGATGGATTCGCGACGCTGTCCCGAAAGAAGCATCGCGGCCGCGAGCAGGATTGCAATTCGCTTCATGTTTGCCTTGAATGATACGCCCTTTAAGGAAGTAGCGTAAACGCCAGCCCAAAAGGGTCATTCCGTCTCGAATGCGATAGGATGAGGTTCAAAATGGCGAAAGAAGTTTACGATGTCGTAATTGTTGGTTCCGGTGCGTGCGGTGGCACCGTCGCGGCGCACTTGGCCAAGGCCGGTGTAAACGTGTGTGTTGTAGAGGGTGGCCCCAAGATTGAAACCCGCACAGACTTCAACACGCATGCGATGCCCTTCGAGTTTCCCAATCGCGGCATCCCCAAGATGCGCAACAACAAACCGGGCTTTGACACCGAACGCTCGCGTGGCCTGGGTGGCAAGTCGATGCTCTGGAATGCCGTGGCCTGGCGATTCGGCCCGCGTGACTTCGAAGGCTACACACGCGACGGCGTCGGCTACGATTGGCCCATCAGCTACAAAGATCTCGCACCCTACTACGACCGCATCGAGCGCGAAGTTGGCGTCTGCGGGAATCTCGACGGTCTCGAAGATTTGCCCGACGGAATCTTTCTGCCCCCAGCTCCACTAAAGTGTTCTGACATCCTGATCCAGCGTGGCGCAGCAAAGCTGGGACGCAAGGTGATTCACGTTCGCAAGTCCACCTTGACCCGTCCGAAGTTTGGCCGTCCCGCCTGCCACTATTGCGGCAATTGCATGGCAGGCTGCGATGTGGCAGCCAAGTACAACTCCTGGGACGGCCACATGCGTCCCCTGATGAAGACTGGCAAGATCACCCTGCAACTGGACAGCGTGGTTTACGACATCCCAGTCAACGCGGAGAACCGCGTGACGGGCGTCAAGTTTGTGAACCGTACGACGCTGGCCCACGGCGAAGTGCAAGGCAAAATTGTGATCCTGGCGGCAGCATGTGTTCAAAACGTCGCGCTGCTGCTGCAATCAAAGTCCAATCGCTATCCCAACGGGCTCGCAAATTCGTCCGGCCGGGTGGGTAAAGATTTCATGCCTCACTTCACTGGCGGCGTCGAAGCGTTCCTCAAGCCCCTGATTGGCAAAGCAATCACCAACGACGAAGGCTTTCTCGATCACGCCTATTTGCCCAGCTTCATGCACACCCAGAAGCGCGACTATGCCCGTAGCTGGGGTGCTCAATTCAACTATCAGAACCGGCGCAGCGTCGGCTGGGCGAGAACGCTACCCGGAATGGGCAATGCGTACAAGCAGTCTGTGAAAGACCGTTATCCGTCCTATTTCGTTTTCTCTCCTTACGGCGAAAAGACGCCCGACGAGAAGAGCTACGTAGACCTCGACCCCGACAAGAAGGACAAATTTGGTTTACCTGAAGTGCGTCGCTACCTCTACTGGAACGAGAACGACATGAAGATCTTCCGCGACATGCAAACCAAGTCACGCGAAATTCTCGAAGCAGCCGGGGCCGAGATCCATCAGGTCTATCAGGAGCCGAGGCCGAATCATGAAATCGGTGGCAGCATCATGGGCAAAGACCCGCGCAAGTCGGTTACAGACAGCTTCGGTCGCACACATGATGTAGCGAATCTCTATACCCTCGGCGGCAACATCCTGCCAGCTGGGTCTGAGAAGAACCCCACACATACCTTTATGGCT
>JBIPMY010000627.1:0-2895 GCA_044376335.1 Bryobacter sp. | reverse complement strand
GCTTCCCCGCGACGCCAACACTTCTGTAGACCAAACATTCATCCTTGTATACTCTGCGGCTGATTTGTTTATGCACGTGCTTTTGTTGGCATTGATGCTACAACTGATTCGCAAGACTTTGCTCAGCCTCGGACTCAGCCCGCGGATTGTAGCGCCTCTGGCTGCCGTTTCTTTTCTGGTTGCGATTTCGGCTTATAACTACTATGGGGCAGCGATGAGTACGAAGATTCTGCTGCAAACCCGTCAGGTAGTGAGCTTCTGGATGGTTCTGTTGAATCTGTATTGGTGGACACTCTTGTTACGCAAGCGCCAACTGGACCGGCGCGTACTTTTACTGAGCGCGGGCATCGGCCTGATGATGACAGGTCAGGTGATCGGAGACGGCATTGCATCGTTCAGCGAACGTAAAGGATGGATGTCACTGCTTGCGAATCTGATCATGTATGGAACGCACTTTGCCTGCCTCTACACCTGGTTCAGCGCCTTCCAACCTGGCTATGCAGAAGCCTCACAGCCTAAAAAACTCGATCCTTCTTTGACCTAGGCGGCGTGTGTCGATAGACTATGTAACGAGGTTAATCTCCCCGTATGTCTCTCGAAAATCTGAACCGTCGCTACTTTCTGATGAGCGCTGGCGCACTGGGCGCCGTTAAGTCTCTCGCCGCCGCCAAGCCCGCATCGGGCCGCGTAGTTGGTGCCAATGACCGTATCAATGTCGCCGTAATCGGCGCAGGTGGCCGCGGCTTCTATGTCGCTCGTGAATTTGACAAAGCTGGCAAGGGTGAATCCAACGCCCAGATTGTCGCCGCTTGCGACGTTTACCAGAAGCGCGTCAGCCGGGCCAAAGAACAGTTCAAGTGCGATGGCACCCTGGATTATCGCGAAATCCTGAACCGCAGCGACGTCGATGCCGTCATCGTTGCAACCCCCGATCACTGGCACGCCACAATCGCTCTTGAGGCGATGGACAAGGGTAAAGACGTCTATCTCGAAAAGCCCATGTGCCACACCGTGGACGAAGCTCGCCGCCTCACAGAGACCGTGCGTGAGACCAAGCGCGTGTTGCAGGTTGGTTCACAGACCACCTCAGGCGACCAGTGGGCCCAGGCCCGCAAGGTAATCTCCGACGGCATGCTGGGCAAGATCCTGCTTTCCCAGGGCAGCTACCATCGCAACTCCATCGAAGGCGAATGGAACTGGCCGATCGACAAGGAAGCTGGCCCGGACGGCAAGGGTGAGAATTTCATTGACTGGAAGATGTGGCTTGGCCCCTCGCAAAAGCGCGATTGGGTAAAGGACATGGGCCAGGATCGTTTCTTCCGTTTCCGCAAGTATTGGGATTACTCCGGCGGCATCGCAACCGACCTCTACTATCACGTCGTAGCCCCGATGAACATCGTCTGGGGCGAGCCGCAATTCCCCCACAAGGTCATGGCCGGCGGCGGCATCTATGCCTTCGACAAACTGCCTGAAGATCCCACCAAGCCAGACCGTGAGGTACCCGACACCTTCAGCCTGATCGGCGAGTATCCGAAGGGCCACTCGCTGGTGCTTTCGGCCTCGATGGCAAACTCGCAGCACATCCCTGGCCTGATCCGTGGCCATGGTGCAACGCTGACGATGGTCGAGCACGGCCGCTTTGAAGGCTACTCACCGTACATCACGGTGAAGGCCGAGAAGAGCCGGGGCAAGTTTATTGTGCCCGAGCTGGAAGCCAAGTTTGAAGGCAAGGACGAGATCAAGATCCCGGTAAAGGAAAACAACACGATGCAGACGCACGTGGGCAACTTCCTGAGCTGCATGAGAACCCGTCAGAAGCCGCAACTGGATGTCGAAACCGGAGCACGCGCCCAGGTGCTGATCACCATGGCCGTCAAGAGCTTCCGCGAAGGCAAGACGATGTACTTCGACGAGAAGACCTGGAAGGTTTCCGACAAGCCCTTCAAGGCCTAACTACTACGGCACCGAAAGGAAAGCAGGCCCCGCCCCCATCGGGCGGGGCTTTTCCGTCTCTACACCCATGATTTACCGCCTTGAAATCGAGAACTTCGCATCCTTCCGGGACGCTCAAGTGCTCGACCTGCACTTTCACTCGAGCACTGCGCCCGATGCGCGCCTCTACGCCGAGTTGTACCCTGGCGCTGGCGCCTACATCCCAAAAGTGGTGAGTGTCTTTGGCGCCAACGCTTCAGGCAAAACAAACATCCTGCTTGCGCTCGAATTCGCACTCAAGGTGGCGGCCCGCCGCGAGGATTCCCCCTCCACCTGCTTCCCCTTCAACAGCCCAGACACATTCCACCAGCCCAGCCGCTTTGCCATCGAGTTCTCGGCTCAAATCCCTGACTCGAAGCAGTTCGCGCTCTTCCGCTATCTGCTGATTGTAGAAGCTGCCACGCGCACCGGCCTTAGCATCAAACACGAATCATTAAGGCATAAGCCCGAAGGCCGCGGGCACTGGCAGCGCCTCGAGAACTTCCCCAACGATTGGGCCCAACGCGTAGCCTTGCGCAGCCCGCTGCTGGGCCACGCCCCTGACTCACTCGTCCACCAGATCCTGTCGAGCGAGCCTGATTCGCTGATGCAGCTCAATCGCCAGCTTCCCCGCTTTTGCCTCGGTGTTGAGAGGATGTCCTATCAATACACGCCACAGGGCCCACAGGCCCGCTTCACCCACAGCGGGATGAAGCAGGAAATCCCCTGGAGCCTCGAAAGCAGCGGGACGCGCGCCTTCGTACGCGCCTTTCCTTTTCTCAACGACGCACTCCGTCAAGGATCTCTTTGCGCCTTAGATGATCTGGATGCAGGGCTTCACCCTTTGCTTCTGCCCAGGTTGCTCAATTGGTTTTATACACCTGAAGCTGGGCAGCCCTCAGGCGCTCAGCTCTGGTTTACGAC
>JBIPMY010000222.1:0-9899 GCA_044376335.1 Bryobacter sp. | reverse complement strand
AGTCGCTTGCGAATTCGTGAGTTGTGTCTGAGGAGCCGTTGTCGACGATGATGACTTGCTTAACCAGGCCGGGCTCGATTTGAGGCAGAAGCTGGCTTAAGAGTTCGCGGCCCTCGCGCGAGGGGATTACGACAGTGATGCCTTCAGTGAGGCTCGGGACTGGTTCTGAACGAAGGGGTTTTGTGGCCAGCGCCTCGCGCCGACTGGCGAAGTGGAAGTAGTAAGGACGCTCGAGGGCAAAGGGGTGTTGGGCACGCCAGAGCCACGTGTAGAGACGGCCACCGGGACGGGTTTGGTAGCGGAGCAGGTTTTTTGTGCGCCAGAGGAAGTGGCGGAGAATTTGCGGGATGCCGCGCGGGTGGAGCGGGAAGTGGCCGTAGTTTTCGTTGAAGAAATAGACTTTGGTGGGAAAGAGTTTGAGGCCGAGCCAGCGCATGTCCCAATAAGGTTGTTTGGGCTGCAGAAGGATGCAGTTGAAGTGGACTGATTTGCCGGAGAGGTGCCAGAGGATGCGGTTGCGATTGGTGTCGAGGGACTCGAAGGGATGCCAGGGGATCCAGTGGCAGGGGACGGTGGGTTTGAACTCGGCAACGATGTAGACAGGTAAGTCGAGGCCACCCATCTTTTGCACTTCTTCGACGAATTGATCGATCAGATCGTGAGAGCAGGAGGCGAAGGCGAGTTTTACGCTAGATGAGTTTTCGCCAGTCGGCAATGTCTTGTCCGTTCTTTGCTGCGTATTGGAGGGCCTGGAGGCAGAACACGGTGGAGACGGGATTGACGTGGGGTGTCATTTCGCCGTTGCGGCGGCCAAAGCCGAAGCCGCCGTGGAGTGTGGGATCGGCCGATTGATATTGGAAGGCTTCAATCCGGATGAGTTCTCCTTCGGAGGGGGTACCGCCGGCGAGGAGTTTTACTTTCAGGAGTTGGGCACAGACGTCGCTGCGCAGGAATTGGGGTGCGAGTTTTTCGCGGAGGGCTTCGCCGTGGGCGAGGGCGCTCTTGATGAGGAATTGAATGGGGGTGCGGTCTGCGACGAAGTAGGCCCAGGCGTGGAGGCGATCCATTTTCTTGACTTCGACGGTTTCGTTGTCGAGGGTCTCGGAGTAGTGTTCGAGAGAAAAGTGGAGCAACTTATCGTAGAGGTCGAGGAAGGTCTGGTCGCCGAGGGTTTCGCCGAGGTCTCGCCAGGCGAGGGCGGCTTTGAGCTGGAAGGCACCGGGCATTTTGCTCCACCAGATTTCGTACTCCGCGGGACTTTTGCAAGGGAGTAGAACGATGGGGTGGAAGGCAGTGAGGGAAGCGAAGTCGCGCTGCATGGCGGTGCCGATGTCGCGAGCGCGGGTGAGGTAGATTTCGTCGCCGGTGATGCGGTAGATCCAGAGCAGGGAGCGGGCGATGATTCCGCAATCAAAGAAATAGCTGTAGCGGCCGCCGGGGCTGAGCTCGAAGGGCATGGAGCGGGATTCGGCGTCCCAGGCTTTGTGGGTTAAATAGTCGGCAGAGAGGCGGGCTGCGGCGAGGAAGCGTTCGTCGCCGGTTTCTTCAAAGAGGTAGCAGAAGCCCGATACAGCATAGCCTGTGATTTCGGTGGAAGCGGGGAGATTTTGATTGGTGTCGGTGAGGCGATAGCGAGAGACGCCGCCGTCAGCGGACTGGATTCCAGAATGGAGGAGCCATTCGCCTGCTTGTAATACAGGTATTAATTGGGTGGGACGCAACTCAAGATTATACTTTGAGTCAGCGATGTGGTGGTACCAAAAAGTACTGGTGGTGTGTCTGATGCTCACAGGTGGGCTGTGGGGGCAACTGCGGTCTGGGGTGCCGACGGGGATTCTTGAGGGGCGGCTGGCGGGAATTTCTGGCGGGAAGCTGGAGGTAGTGCTGGAAGGCGGGGATACGTTGATCTGCAGTGTGGATGGGCGCACCTATATTGACAGGGAGAGGCAGCGGCTTTACGTGAAAGATCTGAAAGCGGGGGATTTGCTGGAGATGGTGACGGAGCGGCAGGGGATTGGGGCAACTTGCTTTGCGCGGATGATTCATGTGGTGAATGTGGAGAAGCGGTTTGGGGGCAGGGGTAAAGTGGGGTCTGTGAAGCGGGCTACGGAGAGTTTTGCACCGCGCGGGAGTTTAGGGGTGACGGGAGTGGTACGCGACTTGCAGACTGGATTTCTTGAGATCAAGACCAGACAGGACGGGACGATGCGGTTTCGCTTGCGTGCGGACACATTGTTTGTGCGCGATGGGCGGGAAGTGGCAGCGGGCGAGGTGGATCGCACGGGGCCGGTCTTTGTCCGAGCGGGGTATGACTTGAATGGAGAGCTTGAGGTTTTTCAGGTGTCGTGGGGGGCGATTGTGCAACCAGCGATACCCCTACCACGTCACTAGAACAAACGGCTATACTGAAGGTTTAGTCTCACAGGGTTTTATCTTAGGAAAAATGTTGATTTACCAGCTTCTCGCAAGCCTTTGTGTGTTCGTATGTCTGGCCTCAGGCCAAGACTTTTACACTGGCCAGGCCGCCCGCCTGATTATCGGGCAAAAGAGTTTTACAGACCAATTTCCTGGCAACAGCGACACGCAACTGGGTGCTGTGGGGGGGATTGCCATTGCTGGTGATCGCCTCTATGTTGCTGATTCCAGTCGTATTGGTGCCGCACCTGCGAATCACCGAATCGTGATTTTCGATGGTGTTTCGAGCTTTGTGCCGCAGCCGAATGCGCAGCCGCCACAAGGTCCGCGTTGCCCTGCATGCGTTGGTAAGGCGACGGTTGTGTTGGGCCAGCCGAGCTTCAATGTGAAGGCTGAAGAGATGTTTCCGAGTAAAGTTGCCGCTACGACGATGCGCCTGGCGACGGCCGTGGCTTCTGATGGCAAGGTGCTGGTGGTTGCTGATACTGACTTTAATCGCGTTTTGATCTGGAATAATTTGCCGACTTCGAATGGCCAGCCAGCGGATATAGTGCTGGGGCAATCTTCGCTGGACCGGCTGCGGCCGATCGCTACCGACAATAAATCGCTTCGCGGCCCGCAGGGTGTGTGGGTGCAGGATGGGCGCTTGTTTGTGGCTGACACGCAGAATCACCGTGTGTTGATCTGGAATCGTTTCCCTACGGCAAGTGATCAGGCCGCAGATGTGGTGTTGGGGCAGCCGAACTTTACGACAGTTCCGCAGGTAGATATTTCGCGCGTTGCGGTGGAACCGAAGCAGAACAATCTGTTGAATCCGGTTTCTGTTTCGAGCGATGGGCGTCGTTTGTTTGTGTCGGATCTGGGCCACAATCGCGTGCTGGTTTGGAATTCGATTCCGACTTCGAATCAGGCTCCGGCAGATTTGGTGCTTGGGCAGCCGGACTTTACGAGTGCCGTTGCGAATAACTCTCCGAAGTTGTGTGCTGCAACGGGCAAGGATGCCGATAACAAGGACACTTTCCCCGGGCGCTGTGGTGCGACGATGAACTTCCCTCGTTATGCCCTGAGTGATGGGCGGCGTTTGTTTATCGCCGATGGCGGTAATGATCGTGTCATGGTGTACAACACATTGCCGACAACGAACGGTGCCAAGTCGGATGCCGTACTTGGGCAGCGCTCTGACAGCCTGAATTTGACGAGCGATGGTGCATTCCCGAACTTTGTTTCGGCTGCGGACGTGATCCGAACTCCTACTTCTCTGGCTTGGGACGGGACCAACCTTTATGTTGCCGACCCCTACAATCGCCGTGTGCTGGTGTTTACGCCTGCGCCGCGCTTGATTGTGGATACTGGAGTTCGCAACGCAGCCAGCCGCGAAATTTTCTCTGTTGGTTCGATCAGCTTTGGTGGAACGGCCACTGAAGCCGAGAAGATCACCGTGAAGGTAAACTACAACGAAAACGATAAGGACAATACGAGCTACACGTATACTTTTCCGAAAGACGGGAAGTTGAGCGATGCAGTTACCGCGTTGGCCAATGACATCAATACCAAAAATGGCGGCAACAAGAATGTGCTCGCGACACCGGTATTGCGCAGCTCGTTCTTTGTGTTGCTGCTCACGGCACGCACATCGGGGGCTCCTGGTGACGCAGTGACGTACTCGGTTGAAGTAGCTCCGGCGAAAGAAGGCGAGACCCCAAAGACGCAGGCAACTGCGGCTGGGGCGAATCTTGCTGGTGGACAGGATGCTGCGCAGATCTCCGCAGGCACGATTGTCACGATCTTTGGCGAAGGCTTTACGGATCGCACGGAATCCATTCCTCTCACCTCATCAAACTGGCCTCGCGGTCTGGCAGGGGTTGAAGTATTCTTTGACGGAATTTCTTCGCCGATCCAGTCGGTATCTCCGACGCAGATCGTGGCTCAGGTGCCGATTGAATTGCGCGACACCACGGGTACCAACGCCTGGATTCGAGCAGTCAAATCGAATGGTGAAATTGTTCACAGTGCTCCTGTGGGTGTACCTGTGATTTTGCAGAATCCTGGCATCTTCGCAGAAGAGGGGCCAGACCCTCGGCCTGGCATCGTTACGCACTATTCGAGTTCAGCGACCGCTACAATCTCCATCGACGGTACAGGCAAGAAGGATGACCTAGCGACGGTTACGATCAACGGCCGCTCGTACGAATACAAAATTCTTGAGAGCGATGTGAAGTCTGATGATCCGACGGCGGCAAACTACAAGCTCAAGGACAAGCTGATTGAGATTATCAATGCCGGCAACGGTGACCCGGAAGTAGAAGCGTTCCCCAGCGGATACTACACACGTATCCGTTTGAGATCGAAGAAGTTGGGGCCTGACGGTAACGGTACGCCGATTTCGGTAAAGACAAATGCCGACTCAGGGGTGATCCTGACGGCGTTTAACAGCGAGCTCTGCTGCGCCAATGTTGCTGGGGCACGCGTGACTGACGAGAACCCGGCCGTGCCTGGTGAGACCGTAGTTGTGTTGGCCACTGGCCTGGGTGCGATTTTTCCCGAGGCAGCGAATAACACTGTGTTTACGGGACAAGGCTATACCGGGCCTGAGATCAACGAGCCCACAGAGTTTGTCTCGTCGATTGCGGGTGGGAAGACTGCGAACGTTTTGTTCTCAGGCTTGAAGCTCGGATTGATCGGCATCTACGAAGTGCACCTTGAGTTGAATACAGATCTCGATACAAATCCCCGGATGCAGATGACGATTGCTCAGAGCTTCCAGGTGAGTAACATCGTGACCTTCGCGCTCAAGAATGCGAAGAAGGACGCTGGAATTCAGTAGTTAGAGATCGTGTGGTTTGAGCCTGAGGCCGCGGAGGATTTCCTTCGCGGCCTCAACTTTTTCAGGCAGGACGTAGAAGAATACGCCAGTGCGTTCGGAGCGGAAGATAAGGCCACCGGTGTAGGTGTCGAGTTCGATTGCGAAGTCGATTCCGGCTGTTGTGAATGCTTCCTCTACAGGTAACGATTCACGCAGTTTTTTTGCGATGTAGACGAGGTCGAGTTCGGCCTCGCCAAAGAATTCCGGCTCCTGACGCATGTGGCTTAAGAGAGGCGGGCGATGATGGCTTCTTTGGCGCCCGGGCCTTTCTGGTCGTACCAGGAGAGGAATTCCTCTCCTACGGTTTCGAGATTCTTGAATGCGGTGGGGTTCTTCATCATTTCGCGCATGCCGGGGAGGATGGTGCGGATACGGAGGTAGGTGAGCAGGAGCTCACCGCCAGACTGGAAGTAGAGGTCTTTGTTGAGAACACCGGCTGTTACGAAGCTGGCGACCATTTCGAAGTAGCTGGTGACCTGACGCATGTTCGCGTTCTCATTGGTGCCGGGCGCGGCGATCTGGTTCATTTCTTCCACCGTCTTGGGGCGGAAGTTGGCAGCGAACCAGGAGCGGGCAGCGCGCATTTTGTCTTCGCGGCGGATTTCATAAAGACGCAGAATGAGGTTCGCGTCGTCGTAGGTAGCTTGCGTGGCCATATGACGAATATCTCACAGGGAATGAGTTTGGGTGAGAAGTTTTCCGGTACTGGCGGACTATCCATTCAGAATGACAGTTGCTTCAGAGCAAGAGGAGCTATTGTGGCTTGCTCTGCGGATGACGCCGCAATTGGGTGCGCGGCGGGCGGTGGATATTATCGAGAAATTTGGCTCACCCGGAGCCATTTTTCAATTGGACTCGCGCGAGCTTGAGGGGGCGGGTTTGTCGGCGAGCGTGGCGCGGTCGATTGAGGCTGGTTCTGCGATGGAAGATGCGCTGGAGCAGCAGCGGCTGATGCGGGCGACTGGGACGACGATACTCACCTACTACGATGATCGCTATCCGGCGCTGCTGAAGCAGATCTACGATCCGCCGGTGTTGTTGTTTGCCCGTGGGGATCTGGGGCTGCTGGAAACGCCAGGAGTGGCCATCGTGGGGACACGGCGGCCCAGCCCTTATGGGAGCAGCGTAGCGGAACGGTTTGCGCGTGAGCTGAGTGAGGCGGGCTTGTTGATTGTGAGCGGGATGGCGCGGGGGATCGATACGGCTGCGCATAAGGCCTGTCTTGCGGTAGAGGGCAAGACGGTGGCGGTGCTGGGCTGCGGTGCGGATGTGATCTATCCGGCGGAGAACAAGAATCTGGCGGCGCAGATTGCCCGGGATGGGTTGATTTTGAGTGAGTATCCGTTGAGGACGCCTGGTTATCCGCAGAATTTCCCGGTGCGGAACCGGATTGTGAGCGGGCTCTCAAGTGGTGTCTTGATTGTCGAAGGTGCGCAGTATTCGGGGTCTGCGATTACGGCGCGGCTGGCGCTGGATCAAGGCCGGGAGGTGTTTGCAATCCCGGGGAATATCACGTCGAAGCAGAGCTGGGGGCCGAATCTGTTGATCCGGCAAGGTGCGAGGCTGGTGCAGGAGCCTAGCGATGTGTTGTGTGATTTGCCGCTCGAGGCAAGGCAGAAGTTGCGGGCTCGCGGGAAGCAGCGCTTGTTGATTGATGAGGGCGCGGAGTTTGAGCATCCGATGCAGGCGCTGCGGGCGAAGGTGATGCAGGTGATGCCGTTTGATGTGCCGGTGACGATTGACGAGATGCTGCCGAAGTTGAATTCGAGCGGTATGGTGAGTACGTCGGAGCTGATCTCGATCCTGTTCGATTTGGAACTGGAGGGTTTGATCCGGCAGTTGCCGGGGAAGGCCTATCAGCGGGTGTGGCATTAGACTTGAGGGATGATTGTGCTGCGGCCGTTGCAGGCTTCGGATGCTGCGGAGCTTTTTCCATTGCTGGCTGGAGTGGCCGAGACCTTGCTGGTGGATGATGGGCCTGGGTCGAGTGAGGGCCTGGAGGCGGCGCTAGCGGATCGCGAGGAGATGGCTGAGGCTGGGCTTGTAAGGGCGTATACAGTGTTGAGCGAGGAGACCGGGGTTGTGATGGGGTCTGTGCGGTTGAAGTACGGGCAGGGGCGCGGGGAGATTGGGGTTTGGCTAGGGCGTGAGTTTCAGGGGAGAGGGTATGGGACGGAGGCGATTGCGCGGGTGGTGGATGAGGGGTTTGGGGAGTTACGATTGTCGCGGATTGAGGCGCATGTGTTTGCGGGGAACGCGGCTAGCAAGAAGGCGTTTGAGAATAACGGGTTTGTTGTGGAGCGGGTGGAGCGCAACGGGGTGATGCAGCGCGGGGAGTTCCGGGATGTCTGGGTGATGGCGGCGCAGTGCCAGACGTCGCATAGGGACGCCTAATACTTCTCAAGAAATTTGTCGAAGCCCGGCTGCTGGGCGGCTTTGCTGGCGATGCAGAGGTCGATCGTTTCGAGAGTTTGCTTGAGCGCGTTGGGAGCACCGGTGAATTGAGCGACTTTGGGGGTGAAGAAGGATTCGAGTTCGTTGCGGGATTTTATGTCGCAGAAGCTGCTACCGACGTCCGGGAGGACTGAGCCGAAATCGAAGCCGCCTCCGGTTGGCATGAGTTTGACGATGGTATCGAAGTTGACCTTGAGGAAATCAAAGGCCAGCCTGCGGGTTTCGGGAAAAGTCTGGCCGGCAAATAGGAGCCCGCTGGCTTCGATGAAGGGAATCTTGCCTGAGGCGAGTATGTCCATGCCAGCGCGCAGGGCGGCTGGATCTCGAAAGTCCGAAAGTGCGCCGAGGATACGGCTTCGATTCGCTTTATCGGTGGTGCCTTCGAGTTTGGCCAGATAACGGGCGTGGAGTGCCTTGTCGCCGTTGAAGGCGGCAGCCCGGAGAATCGAGCCGAGGAGGTTGGCGTCCGGGGATGCCTGGCCTGCGAGCCAGGCATCAGCCAATTGGCGTGCTTGCGATGCGAGGACCTCATCCTGGCCATAGGTGGCGAGCAGTGGCACGAGCGACTGGCGCAAGAGCGCGTCGTCTTCGGGCTCGCCCGGGCGAGGAGTCCAGGAAAGCTGGCGGGCGCGAGTGGCGTAAAGGCTGCGGAGGAAGCGGGCGAAGGCGGGGCCTTGCTCTACGGAGAGGAGATTGCCGGCAGGGAAACCCACGATTTGGATTGAGGCCTGGAGCACCTGACGTTGAGGGTCGTTGGCGAATTTGGCAGCCAGCGTGAGAGTTTGGTCGAGGGAGAGTTTGCCGGCTTCGCCGAGTGCGGCGGCGTTGCCCATTAGGTCGATTTGCTCTCGCGCTGAAAGAACTTCCGGATGTGCGGCCAGGGCCTCAAGGAGTTTGCCGCGTAGCTCGGTGCGGTAATAGCCCTTGGCTCCGTCATTTGGGTTCAACCAGGCGGGGCAGGCGGCAGTGTTGAGCTTCCAGTCGAATTTGGCTTCGGTAAGCAGGGTGCATTCGCGCTTGATTTTGCCGTTTTCTTCGTAGCTGATGCAGACGGGGAACGACCAGGTTTGCTTAGCGGAACCTTTGGAGCCGAGCGGGAGGAAGCGCTGTTGTTCGAGGTGGAGGGTAGTGTTACCGGGCTTGCAGTGAAGATCGATTGAGAGGAGCGGGATGCCGGGCTGGTTGAGAAAGGTAGAGAAGGCGCGGGTGATGTCTTTTTTAGTGGAGGAACTCAGCGCATCGAGAAGGTCGCCAGCGGTGGCCGCACGATCGGAGTAGCGTTTGAGGTAAGCGACGATGGCCTTCTGGAATTCGGCCTCGCCGAGCCAGTTCTCAAACATGGCGATGACTGCACCACCTTTTTGATAAGAGATGCCATCGAAGGCACTGTTGATGTCGTCTTTGGCGAGGATGGGCTGGCGGATCTGGCGGGCGGAGATGAGAGAATCCTGGCTGGCGACGTTGAGCTTTGCGTCGACTTCGTCGATGGCCGTATTCCATTCGGGTTTCCACTCTGCCAGGAGCTTGTCCTCCATCCAGGTGGCAAAGGACTCGTTGAGCCAGATGTCGTCCCACCAGGCCGAGGTAACAAGGTTGCCAAACCACTGGTGAGCTAATTCGTGGGCGGCGGTGCGGGCGTAATCGCGACGCCGGTTAATGGAATCGGATTCGGGTTTGGCGAGGATGATGTTTTGAGCGTAAGTGATGAGGCCGGCGTTCTCCATGGCGCCAAAGCCGGAAGTATCTGGGATTACAAGTTGGTCGGCTTTCTCGTAGGGGTAGGGAATGCCGAAGTATTTCTCGTGGTGGTTGATGATATCGGCGGTGACTTCGGCTGCGTACTTCGCTTCATCCGCATGGCCCTTGGGGACAATGATGCGAACGGGTACCTGTTTTGCGCCGGCGTTGCCTGCCGGGACGTATTCGAAGGGGCCGGCGGCGAAGGCAACGAGATAACTGGGTAGCGGCTGAGTTTTCGCGAAGACGACAGTGCGCTCGGTGCCGTTGACCTTGTCGGAGACGATGTTTGTGTTGCCGACGGCGGTGATGTTGGCCGGAATGTGGAGTGTAATCTGCCAGGGCGTTTTGTAATTGGGTTCGTCGAAGCAGGGGAATGCCGCGCGCGCGTCTGTAGGTTCGAATTGGGTGAAGAGATACCAGTTGCTGC
>JBIPMY010000221.1:0-9903 GCA_044376335.1 Bryobacter sp. | reverse complement strand
CGGTGGATGCGCTTTGGCATTTGCCGGAGGGCCGGGAGATTGAGTGCGCTCAGGAACTGGCCGAGCGGCGGGTGTTGTGGCTGGAGTGTCCGTTGTTGCCTGAGGACCTGAAGGGGCATGTGGAGCTGGTGCATGAGAGCGGGGTGCGGCTGGCGCTTGGGGAGAGTTACCGGACTCGTTATGAAGCGGAGCCGTTTTTTGAGAAAGAAATCCTGACTTACTGGCAGCCGGATTTGGGGCGGAGCGGGATTAGCGAAACGATGGAGTTGGGGAGGATGGCGAAGCGGGCGGGGATTGCGGTGGTGCCGCATGTATCGATTGCGATGCCGCCGCAGTTGAATGCTGCTATTGAGGTGAGTGCGGGGATGGTGAATTCGCCGATGTGTGAGTTCAACCCGAGTGTGATGGAGATGGCGAACCGGTTTGTAGAAAGGCCCGGATTTGCTGTCGCTAGCGGGTGCTATGTTTCGACGGCAGTCCGGGCCTTCTTAGACGATTTTGCGGATTAGTGTGCGCTCTTGACGTGCTCTTTGAGCAGGTCCTGACCCCAGTCGTTCTTGAGGTCGCGCCACATGGCGTGGATGTGGTTGGCGTTGTTCTGGGTGCAGTCGTACTCGATGAGGAACTCAGGAGTGGCGACACGGTAGTAGTGGGGGCCACCTTTGGTGGTGACACCGGCCCAGGCGAAGAAAGTCTGATTGGCGAGGCGGGCGAATTGAGCGCGGCGGGTGGCGGCGATTTCTTCGGGGAAGTTGCTGGCGTATTCGTCGACGAGGGCCTTCAACATTTCCTTTTGTTTGGCGTTGAGCTTGGTGGAGGCGAGGCCGTTGGGTTGGCCGTTGAGGGCGGCGACGCGGTTGGCTGAGGTGAGGATGTCGTTGGGGGCCTTTTCGTTGACCAGGGCGACCTTCATTTGTTCGGGGGTGAGGGAGGAGACGAGTTCGCGACCGAGGTCTTCTTCGCGGGGTAGAGCGCGGAGGCCTTTGCGGGGGCCTTCTTTTACTTCTGCAGGGTTGGAGCCGAAGAAGGTGGGGCTGACGGCGACCTTGCCGTTGACGAAGGAGAAGTGGAGGCTGATGTGGTGGCCTTCAAAGCGGAAGCCCCAGGTGCCTTTCTCGGACGGGGTGCCGAAGACAGAGACGAAGTACTTGTCGGAGTTGCGGCGGCCAGTGGTGTCTTTCTCCTGGATGCGGAGGACGTCGTCGAGGCTCATGATCGTGCTGGCCTTGATTGCGCCTTGCTGCGAGAGACCGGCGGTGAGCATGGCGTGTGCGAGGTGGCGCTGGGGGGCGGTGAGTTCTACGAAGGGGACGCCTTTGCGGGGACGGCCATAGTTCTTGGCTACGTCTTCGGCGGGGATGAAGTGGAAGAAGAAGCGCTCGTCATCGTCGAACTTGAAGGTGGCCTTGGCGGTCTGCTCTTCGTTGAGCGAGGCGAGGAAGGCGTTGGCGGCGTCGGAGAGTTGGTTCTGGACGGTCATGCGCATGTAGGCTGTGCCGAGAAGGGCCAGGCAGGACATGGCTAGGGAGAGACGAATGATCTTGGATCGCACGATCCAGAGTGTATCAAACCTTAATTATTAGAAGGGGAGGTCTGGACGCTTTTCCGTTTTTTTCGATTCGGCCAGGATGGATTGGGATTTGAGGTAGGGATAGGGGTTGATGGGGGAGCCGGACATGCGGACTTCGTAATGGACGTGGGGGGACGTGGCTCGACCGGTTTTGCCGGACCAGGCTACGATTTCGCCTCGTGCGATGCGTTGGCCAGCGATGACGTTGAAGCGCGAGAGGTGGCCGTAGTAGGTTTCCAGGCCGTTGCCGTGATCGATGACGAGGAGGCGGCCATAGCCGGAATACATGTCGGCGAATTTGACCTGGCCGCCGGCGGTGGAGATGACTGGAGTGCCGATGGGGACTGAGATGTCGATGCCGGAGTGGAAGCTGCCGTGGCCGTTGAAGGGGTCCAGGCGCTGGCCGTAGAAACTGGTGAGGCGGCCCTGGACGGGCCAGAGGCTGGGGGCGTCTTCGAAGAAATTGCGGGGACGAATCGGACTGGAGGTGTTGAAGGCGTTGCGGAAGGTTGAGGTGAAGGTGGTGTTGCGGAGGAAGTTATAGTCTTCGATGGAATCGTGAAGGGTGGGTGTGAGTTTGGCTTCGAGGCTGAGGGGTTCTTTGGCTTCGAGCTCGCGCTTGATTCCGTAGGCGATGGTGATTTCGCTGGCGAGGACCTGGAGGGTGGCTAGCTGCTGCTTGCCGGACTCGTTCTCTTTTTGCAGACGCAGGTAGCGCTGACGGATAGTGTCGATTTCGGTGCGTAAGGTGTTGTAATTGCTGACTTTCCAGAACATCCGCGCGTAGGATGCGGCGACGCCAGCGAGCGTTACCGTGCCGAGGAGGGCAAGGGCGAGGACTCCGTACAGGACGCTGTATGGCACATGAATGCGCCTCAGGCGACCGTGCAGGGAATGCGCGACGACGAGGATGAAGTAAGGCTGCTGCACCTGAACAAAACCAACAAGTCAGGCAGCGACCCCTCCGGAACGGCTTTGAGGACGATACCCGCTCAATTCAAATTCCCCGATCTATGCCGGGTTTTGTGAACTAAAGGCCTAGGCTAGCAGTGGGGGTGGGGGGGTGTCAACCCCGGGCAGACCAGGGGGGAGGGCCTGCTGGAGGTGTTGCAGATCCAAAATCCGGGGCTCAATTGCTACACTCAATAGAAATTTGTATCTGGAGTTTGAGTTGTATGGAGCCGTGCAGATTTTGTGTTTTGCTGCTTTTGTTGTTTGGTGTTGGGGCTGCTGCCGAGGAAGCGGGCGAGGATGCGATTCCGGCGGGGACGGTGCTGCAGATTCGGTTGCGTCAGACGGTGTCGTCGTATGTGACCAAGGCGGGGACCGCGGTGCTGGCCGAGGTGATTGCTCCGGTTGAGGTGAATGGACGGACGTTGTTGCCGTTTCGGACGGAACTGATTGGGTATGTGAAAGAGGCCCGGCGGGTGGGGTTGGGGTTCTCACGGGAGACTGCTCTGTTGCATCTGGAGTTCGACCGGATCCAGTTTCCGGGCAAGGCGGAGCGGCCGATTGCGGGGATGGTGAGCAGGCTGGATGATGCGCGGGAGCGGGTGGACGGGCAAGGGCGGATTCGGGGGATTCGCGCGTCGGATTCTTTTTCCTCGATGCTGGCCGGGTTTGCTGTGTCGGCGGGTGCGTTTGATCCGATGGCATTGATCTTTTCGCTTTCGTCTTCGCTGAGTGTGTTTCGCTTGCCGGATTCGTCGGTGGTGTTGCCGGCGGGGACGGAGTTACGGTTTCGGGTGGGTGCGAATTTGAAAGTGGAAGAGGTGTTTGGGGAACAGTATCCGGCGCTTGGCGGCGGCAATCGTGCGGAACTGGAAGGCGTGGTGAAGGAGCTTCCGTTTCGCACTGCGACAAAGACAGACGGGACGCTCTCGGATCTGACGAGTCTGTTGTATCTGGGGTCGCAGGAAGCTATTGAGCGGGCGTTTGAGGCGGCGGGGTGGGTGAGGTCGGACAAGCTGGACGGGAAGTCGTCTTATGGGGTGATGCGGTCGATTGTTGAGAATCAGGGCTACAGGACGGCACCGATGTCGGTGCTGGTGTTGAATGGCAAGGAGCCGGAGCTGGCGTTTGCGAAGACGCTGAATACGTTTTTTTCGCGGCATCATTTGCGGATTTATTCGCAGCCCACGATGGTGGATGGTAAGGCGGTGTGGACCTCGACGGCGACCTATGATTCGGGGATTGGTTTCTCGAAAGGGGCCAAGACGTTTATTCATCTCATCAACGAGAACATTGATGAGGAGCGCAGCAAGGTGGTGAATGATCTGCTGCTGACGGGATGCGTGGATGGGGTGGGATACGTGGAGCGACCGTGGGTGCCTCGGGATGCGAAGAATTCTACGGGGGATACGTTGCGGACGGATGGGCGGATTGCGGTATTGCGGATGAATGACTGTGTGAAGCCGAGACGGGCAGATGAAGAGGATGTGATGCGGCGAAATGTGAAGTTGCAGCAATCGGCTTATGTGCGACCGCTGCGATCGACGATTCTGACGTTGCGCAATGATTTGCTGCGGGGCAACATGGCGTATCAGGCGTTTCATGGAATCAGGACGGCGAAGGACATCCTGGGCAAGCCGAAGGCGGCGGATGCCGAGCAGCCGAAGAGCTTTCGCTATGGCGGGCAGGAGTTTCTGATTGTGGATGGTGCCAAGCCCATGGTGCATCGGGAGGTACCTAAGGATGCGGGACACAAAGTGAAAATGCGTGGCGAGGAGACGGCAGTGAAGAATTATTCGAGCAAGCTGTCGTTTAGTTTGAGTGGGGGACTTACGGGGTTTGGGGGCTCGACGGTGACGACGTTGCCGACGACGGTGGTGGTGAACTCGGGTGGGCAGGTGATCCGGGACCCGTTGCGTTTTGATTCGACGCTGGAGCGGGGCTGGACGCTGTCGCCAAAGATCACGATGAACACGTGGAAGTATGTTTCGAATGAATTCGCGTATACGCGGAGCCAGACCAATTTCAGGCTGGTGGGCAAGGATGAGTTGACCGGGATGGGGCTTGATTCACGGTCGAAGGCGGCGGTGCGGACGTTTACTTACAACACGGTGGTGCATCTGACGCCGAATGGCAGGAGGGTGAGGCCTTATGTGGCGGCTGGGCCGGCGGTGCAGTTGATTCATTTGCTCGATGCCAGGCCTGAGACGAATGGGTTGCTGAAGTTTGCAGCGCGGGATGTGGCGCTGTTTGTGACGGCGTATAACTTTGGATCGAAGCCGGCGCTGGATGGTGGTGGAGTGTTTCAGTTTGGATTGAACTATGGGGGTGGGGTGAAGGTGCATGTGACGCCGAGGCTGTTTATGCGAGTGGACTTTCGGGAGACGGTGACTCGCAAGCCGGACTTCTGGAAGTCGTTGCCGCAGAGGCTGAAGGAGTCGACCGATACTGAGGTGCTGAGGCTGGAGTATGGGCCTGTGGTGCGCGGTGGTGCGCTGCGGCATCAGGTGGTGACGATGGGGATTGGGGTGGCGTTTTAGGGTTGGTGGGGGCTTGTTGCTTGCTAGTGTATGCGCTGAGGATAGCGGTAGGGATGTACGCTGGATGAGATACACTGTACGCATGGCGATGCAAGCGACGGAGTTGCGGAAGAAGTTGTTTCAAGTTCTGGAAGAGGTGTCTCAGGGGGCAACTGTCGATATCACATACAAAGGGGCTTCCTTGAAGATCGTACCTGCGGAGCGGAGTTCGAGGCTGGGCCGGTTGGTTGAGCGGGATCTTGGGTTGGAGATTGGGCCGCGGGATACCGGTTGGTCTGCAGAAGGAATTGCGGAGTGGGAGGCGGAGATGAATCAGTTTTTCGGCGAGCCCAAAGCGAAGAGATAGGGGCGGGTCGTGAATCTGACTTACCTCGATACTCATGTCGTGGTCTGGCTCTATGAAGGGCGTATGAAGCGACTGAGTCAGGAGGCGCGCAGAAGCATTGAGCGTGCTGATACGCTGCTTGTGTCGCCAATGGTGGAATTGGAACTCAACTATCTGTTTCGCAGAGGAAGGGTAAGTTCTGCGGATGTGCTCAGAGATCTGGCCGGACGGATTGGACTTGGGGTTTGCGATCTTCCTTTTTCGGCGGTGACCAACGAGGCGTTGCATATCGGTTGGACCGAGGATGTTTTCGACCGGCTGATTGTGGCGCAGGCGATGGTTCGCAATTCGAAGCTGGTGAGTGCGGATGAGGTGATTCTGGAGAAGTATTCTCAGGCGGTCTGGTAGGGATCGGGGTTGAGTCTTAGGTGCCGAAATGCTTGTCGAGTTTGGCTAGTAGCTTTAAGCCTTTTTCTGGGGAGCCGCGTTGCGCGCGCATGCGGAAACGCAGTTCGGCGTCGTGTTGAGCGAGGGCGATTGTGGCGAGTTCATCCATCAGGTGGTTCATGCTGACGCCCTGGGCGGACGCCAACTGCCGCAAGCGGGCGTGCTTTTCGTCTGCGAGTCGGAGAGTAAGAGTGCTCATTGAAGTTCCTCCATTAGTTCGTCGGGGCTGAGGCTTCAAATGCGGGATTTTCTGGAGTGAGAAGAGGCGGCCATTGCTTGCTCCAAAAGAGTCTTGATGACGGCCTGCCTGCTGATGTTGAGGCGAGCAGCGCGGCTGTCGAGTTCGCGGAGCATGCCTTGCGTGAGGTCGACGTTTACTCGCTGAATGGGGCGGACCACTTTGAATTTGTTAGTGAAGTGACGGGAGACATCTTCGCCTCGGGTGGCCATCTCGGCGATTTGGTCGGCGGTGATGTTTGGTTTAGGTGTTTTCGGCATAAAGTTGCTGCTCCATCGTGGTGGACTTCCACGCCGTAATCAGGTGAAAGTATTCTCCGAGGGCGTCGCTCTTCTGGTCGACGATGTAGACCTGATCGAAAATTTCGGCGGCCTGATCAAGACTGATTCCTTGCCTGGCCAAGACGGTTTTGCTCTTGGCTAGGTGGAATCGAGAACGCATGGGTCTGTATAACAGATATACCAGCGCTGGTTGATGTTGTGAAGCTATGCCGGCTACTTGGGGAGGAGGGTGGTCCAGTCGGTGAGGACCTGGGCATTGAGAGCTTCCGTCTGATCGGTTTCGAGAAGAAGGAGGCGCTTGCCGTCGCGAGAAGCTACGCCCGACGTTGCACCGACTCTTGTTGAAGTAATCCAGGGCCGGAGGAGCTTTGGTGCTCCGAGCCGGCGGTCCTGAGAGAGTGGGAAGGCTAGAAGGTTTCTGTTGGAGTGCGCATAAAGTGTGCCGCCGTCCGCACTGAAAAAGGGCAGGGTAATCTGATCTGCGCTTTGCTTGTAGCGATTCGGGGGGGCAGACGTCGGAGGGTAGGCTTGCGCGGCAAGTCCACCTTCTCTGGACATGCCCCAAGCCAAGGAACGGCCATCGAGGGAGAGAGTGGCAAAGCCAAGACCTTGCGTTAGGAGTTCAAGCTCTCTGGGTGACGGCGCCTGGAGATCCAGGCGCCTGAGCGAACCTGTTGCCGTTTGAACCAGCAAGTAGCGGCCCTCGGGTGTAAGGCCTGCAAGTATGGTGGTCGATGTGCCAAATCCCGAAGCCGCTTTCCAGAGCAATTCTGGCTGGGTCGCATTGTCGAGGAAGTGGCGCTTGATCTCTGGTCCGCCCGCACCGGAGGAAACATAGAAGACGGATTTGCCATCGCGCGCCCAGAGCGGGTAGGATTCCTGGTCTGTCGAATTGGCGATGCGGCTGCCTACACCTGTTTTGCTGTCCAGGATCCAGACATGGGAATCCGGATCATCGATTTGAGCGGCGATTTTGGATTCGTCAGGGGATAGAGCGAAAGAAACGAAGCTGCGGTTTTCGCTCACCCTGGCAAGCAGATTGCCATTGAGATCGACCCAATTGAGGTGCCAAATGGGCAGAGTTCCGGAGATGTGGGTCCACGACAGCACTCCGCCGCCACCAACTGAAAATCGCGACCAAAACCTTGGAGGTGGAACTGTGGAAACTCCTTGAATCAACTTGACGGGAGTGGATTGGAGGTTGCCGGATTTGGGGTCGATCTGCGCGGTGAGCAAGATGCGGCTACTGCGTAGTTCGCGCTCACCGGCAAGGTAGAAGATATGCCATTTGCCTGTGGTGGGATTCCTGGCAAATTGAACCATCCGATGAGTAAGGATCGACGGCTCGATGGTTGAAGAATTGAGAGAAGCCCGGAAGAGGCGCATGCCGTCGTCACTCTGCTGAAGAAATACAAAGCCATCACCCTCTGGCAGGAAGACCGGTTCTGCGGGTGACGAGTTTGATTTGAATTCGATGGGGAGGTCCTTTATGGTTGCGGAGCGCAAATCATAGGTTTTGAGCTTGCCGTGCGAGGCAAGCAAGATGGTGCCATCGCTCACGCCACCCCGCCACGAGGCACCAAGGAAATCCTTAACCTCCATCAAGTCTCGCGAAGGGGAGCCGTCCAGACGAATCACACGCAAGCGATTGGCCGAGACGAAGCCGATCGCAGTGGAGTCTTCTGACCAGAAGGCCAAAAGATTCTCGCCCCCGGTTCCTGAAAGAGCCCTCCAATTGGGGCTGTCGAGGCGCCGCACCTGGTACTCACTCTCTCCCAGCTTCAGAAGCCACTTGCCGTCCGGACTGAGCACGATAAACGATCCAGGGGCCCCTGAGATGTTGAAGTGACTGGCGGGTTTATCGGATGGGGTGACTCGCGGCCACAGAAGAGCGGCGACGAATGCGAGGAGGAAGGTGGCGGCGAGTGCGATCCAGAGTGTGGGGCGGGTTGCCGGCTTTGCTTGTTCCTTTTGTTGGGGGTTGGCGAGGTAGTCCTCAATGGCGATGCGGGCTTCGCCGATGTCCTTGTAGCGGTGCTTGAAGTTGCGATCGAGGCAGCGGGCGAGGAGAGCTTGGATGGCCGGTGGGGCTTGGGGGATTGCGAAGTCGATGGGGTCTTTGAGGACGGAGGCGAGGGTGTGGGAGACGGTTTCGCCGTGGAAGAGTTTTTTGCCCGTTAAGAGTTCGTGGAGGACTACGCCGAAGGCCCAGATGTCGGCGCGTTTGTCGACGGTTTTGCCAGCGGCTTGCTCGGGAGACATGTAGCCGGCTGTGCCCATGATGAGGCCGGCCTGGGTGGCTCTGATCGTCATGGTGGGGGAGTCGGCTGAGGTTGCGGTGGCCGCGGTGTCGGTGGCTTTGGCGAGGCCGAAGTCGAGGAGCTTGACTACGCCGTCTGGCGTAACTTTGATGTTGGCGGGTTTGAGGTCGCGATGGATGATGCCTTTGTCGTGGGCGGCCTCGAGGCCTTCGGCGATTTGCTTCGCTATTTGCAGGGCTTCGTTGAGGGGGAGGGGGCCGGAGAGGTCGTTGCCTTCGACTAGCTCCATGACGAGGGCGCGGTCTTCGACACCAAAGATGGTGGCGATGTTGGGGTGGTTTAGGGAGGCGAGGACTTGGGCTTCGCGGGTGAAGCGGGCGAGACGGTCTGGGTCGGCGGCGAAGGTGTCGGGGAGGACTTTGATGGCGACTTCGCGATTGAGCTTGGTGTCGGTGGCGCGGTAGACGGCGCCCATGCCGCCTTCGCCTAGTTTTGCTGTGACTTTGTAGTGGGCTATGGTATCGCCGAGCATCTTCTCTTGTAGCGTCGATGGTAACAGAAGGCCGCCAAAATATAGTTGGCCCGGCTTTGAGGCCGGGCCAACCTTACTGTACTGCAGGAGGGAAATGCTAGCGGGTGAAGCTGGATTTGATCTTGTTGCGGGAGGCGAAGAGGACGAGCCCGAGGCCGATGAGGGCGGTGGTGGAGGGTTCGGGGACGGCTTCTGCTGCGGCGGTGCGGACGAGGAAGCTCCCGTGGGTATTGATTCCTTCAAAGCCCCCACTCGCGCCACTCCCTGTTTCAGCGACACCGACACCAGAAGAGCTGACATAAAACCCGAACTGTCGGAATGTTAAAGGATTCCCGGGTGAAGTGCCCGATAGTCCAACGGTGTATTGATATGGAACGCCGCCCGAAACGCCGTTGAACGCTACACCAAAAAGCGAAAGAAACTTGGTGCCTGCGGTGAAGCCAGCGGCATCTCCGGGATAGTTGGTCGCCGCTGGAGAGAAGTTGTCTTGAAAAAGAAAACTCAGCTCCACCGCAGTTGCGTAGCGGAAGCCCTCATTGGCAATGAGGTCCTGGACAAATGGGGCATTGCGATTCATCCCCTTGGTGTAGAGGGGCGTGAGCCATTCAAAATTGGTGGTTGTGTCTTTGACGATGAGGCCATCGTTGGGGTTGAGGAAGTCTGTCTTTACCAACGTGGCGCTGGCAGAAGCGATGCTGAGAACGAGTGTGAGCAGGAGTTTCATGGTGTGGTTAGTCCTTAGTGAGGCGCCCTTATTT
>JBIPMY010000220.1:0-9905 GCA_044376335.1 Bryobacter sp. | reverse complement strand
CTTCACTTGCGGATCCTGATCTTTGATGCCCAGAGAAATCAAATGTTGAGCTACATCGGAGCTGAACAAATTGGCATCTTCCGGCAACACCACGTCTCTTCCCGGGTTGTAGCGGTTCAGTGCCGATAAGCGTAGGGAGAAACGTGAAGGGTCGAGGGAATCAATCATGCGCCGCCGCACGACTCCCTGTGCTTTCTCGGCAAATTGCTTGCCCAGGACCGGATTCGTAGGTTCAGCGATGTAACTCTTGACGAAAATCTCAACCGCTGCAGTTTCCAACGTCCGGTCGCCCGATGTGAGGGCCTCCATCATGGTGGTACGAATCAGCGGCCCGTCGGCGATATGCGGGAAGACAGCACTGGCCGCCAAGGCCTTGGCCAACGGGACTCCTTCTGGACGCAGCAAGAGGCTTTCCATGCGGCCCTGCAGATCGGGATTCCTCGTGAGCCCTTCGCCCGGGGTCACAGCTGCCAGGGCGGGCAACAAGGTTTCCAGTGCATCCTGATCTCCAGCCTTCAGCACGCCCAAAAGCGCTCGAACCAGGTCTTTCTCAAACTCGATGGGTTGCTCGAGTTTCAATCTGCCCCGAACGTCGTTTTCAAATACGAATCGCACATCCTGCGAATGTGGGCCTGAAGCCAGGGCTACCACGGCCACGGCAAGCCTCCCACTCAAGCCGGCGGGAAAAACGCTAAGTGCATTGATGGTGCTTCTGATGAGAGCTGTGTCTCCACTCTTCAAACAAGCCAGCAGTTCCTGCTCGAGCTTCGAATTCACTTCGCCCAGATCCGGCAACTCGCTATCGTTGCCAACGCGAGTCTTGAAGAAGCGGTTGGCTGCTCCATAGCGAAAGGATGCACTTTGCTGGTGTGGTTCGTAACCTCCGCGATGCAAGTTGTCGACTCCGCGGGCGTACTCGGTGAAGTAAGCGGGCAAAACAACTTCACTGCGTTCGGCCAGATCCGGGGGCAAGCCTGCATGCCGCTGTGGATGATCCCAGAGGGCCTGGAGCAGCGCTTCTTTCGCTCGAGGTGCCGCAGAGCTCAACACAGTCGCCAAAGCGTCCTGCACCCGCCCACGCCGAGCCGCGAGGCCAGCCACTGTTTTCTCCTGTGCCGCCTCATCGGCGATCTGGGCATTCCAGGTGGCGAGGTAACCTTCATTCTCGTCGATCATTGTGTAGAGGGCCTGCTTCCAGGCTCCCTTGACGGTCTCGTTGGTCTCATTGGCGATGCTGCTCGTCACTGTTTTCAATATGGCCGTGGCCATCCCGATGTGATCGGCTTGCCATCCGTACCACCGCGCCAAAGCATTTGCGGCATAAAAGCGCAGCAGCGGCTCTTTGTCTTCAGACAGCTTGATGACTCTACCGAGCAATTCGCGATTCGTGCTCAGATCTCGAAAATGGCTCCAGAAAACGCGTATGCCAGCCAGCCGCTCCGTCGGGACTTTGCTCTCGAGCAGCCGCTCGATCTCACGGATGTCTCCGCTCTTGCGTAAGGCTCTGGCAATGGAGATGGCCGAAACCTTGCTGTCAACTGAAAATTTGGGTACCGTGCCCAGGCGCCCCAGCGGATCTCCCGAAACCCTCGAAATCTTGTGAAACATTGCCAACTCACTCAGAGCCATAACCGCAAACTGAGTATCGCGGAATGGAGTATCGAAGGCTTTATGCCGGGACTCTCCCTGCCACTCCCCGCTCAGTTTTTGCTTCGATAGACACAAGTCGTAGAGACGCTTGATTCGTATGTCATTCAATCTCAGATCCGCTTTTGCGAGCGCCCACAGCGCGTGCCAGGTAATGAACTCAGCCCCCTCTTCGGTCTTGTCGAAATGGTAAGGAAACAAACCATCTGGCCGCTGCCATGCAAACAGGGTCTCGATCAGTGTCCCGGTGGGTTTGCCAAGCGCGGCCATGCCGGCAATCTTCCAGTTGAGATCGATGACGTTCCGGGCTTGCTGCTCTTCGATTTGTCGAGCGATCTCCGGTTCCTTCAGCGAGGTATAGCGCGCGTAGGCGATTTCGAAAGGGCTGACATTTGGTGCGGCTCCATCGGCTTCCTCCTCCCAATGCGAAGTTCCGGTCAACTTCAGGTAGGGCAACAGCGCATCGGTCCAGGCGGAGGTTCGAGAAGAGATGGCGCGGGCAGAAAAGATGGTACGCGTCCAATTTACACCTTCATGCCCAGGCAATGGTCTGGGATGATTTTTCAACTGATCGATCAACATCTGTCGAGCAGCCGGATTCACATCTTCAAAACCGTTCTTCAGGGCAGAGTCATAGCCGCGCATCGTAAACACGGTGGGATGGCACGCCACGCAACCTTGAATTTCCCCATGTGGCAATGTCTCCCTCGCGGCTACCGCACCGCGACGGGGAATATTGGCATGCCAGGCTGCACCCATGCTGGCCAGAAAGTCCATTCCCATTCTCACCGCTTCCAGGTCGTTCCGTTTCTCGCTAGTCGCGTAAGTTCTCAGCCTCAACGTGTAGGCCGGATGATTCGCGGCCACGCGTAACAAATACTCGCCACCTGCTTCGAGCTTCCTTACCCGAAAGCTCGATAGCCCCGGCATCGTCTGCGTTGCCTCAGGCAGATACGAATAACCGCCCACCCGGTACGGCTTGAGCGTTTGATCTTCACCCCGGACGAAGGTTTCGATGTCGCTTGGCAATTCACGGTCGCCAACCTCGATACTCAAATAGGCAACCAGAGGCACGTTCTTCGAGTTCTTCAAGCGGTACCAGTGAATCCCCTCTTCAGGCTTCCCGGTAAAGAATGGGCGCTCGTCGGCAAGGGCATGATAGTCACGATCCAGTTCCACAGAGACAGGTCGCACTGGATCAGGAGAAGATTCAATTGCAAGAGGATCAGCAACTGCTTCTACCTGCATCGCAAGATCGGCAACCGGAGCTTCATCACTAGTTGCACGCCAGAACATCGTCCAGTCCGGGTCGAAAGCGCTCAGAGTTTTTGCGGCTACTTCTTTGCCACCATGGCGAATCGCGACGCGCTTCGGGCTCTCAGGCCAGGCACTAATCTGCAGCCTGTACAGGCGGCCGCTTACAACTTTAGGTTTGCTCGATGGAACTTGCGACAGGGCTAGACCCGAGAGCAGACTGAACACGATCCAGTGATTCTTCACAATGGTTAGTCTCTCGGTTAGGATTTCTTTGATTGTACGATGTCCGCACCACCGGCCACCTTATAGACTCCCGGCCCCAAACAATCGATTGGGGCCGGGCTTTGCTTCAATCCTTAAACAGGTTGGGTCGCGTAGTGTGACACCATCGCTTGCATCTGATCTTTGAAGGCAAGCTTGATCCGCTTCAAGCGTGCTTCTTCAGCTAATTCGGCTTCACTCAAATGGGACTTCGTCTCAAGCTCATGCAGAAGCCGCGAATAGTCGGAATGCTGCGTCGCCAGGCGGCGAAATTCCGGGTCTAGATTCATGAGCTGAGTCTTTATTTCTTCGTCATTCAATAACGTCATTGGATGGTTCCTCCTTGATTTGGAATCCACCGGCAAAGGCTGTCTGGCCTGCCGTTGCCCATATTGTTAACACCATTTCAGATCCGTTACAAGGGTCATTTTTGGGTCGAATTTCATTCCTTGACAAAAATAGTTGTCGGTGGCAAAGTATTCTACATGAGCGCACTGGCATTGCAGATCATCCGCAACCCCGAATCCGCTTCTGTGCTTCTCGACTCCCGACGTCAGGCGCTGCTTCATCTTTTGCAATCGAAGCCCAATACCGCTTCTGGTTTGGGAAAGATCCTCGAAATTCCCAGGCAAAAAGTGAATTACCACCTGCACGAACTCGAGCGTGCCGGCCTGATCGAAGAAGTAGAGACAAAGCGAAAAGGGAATGTTAGCGAGCGGATCGTAAGAGCTCGCGCCACTCAATACCTGATCAGCCCGGAAGCGCTGGGCCAGTTAGGGCAAGATTCGGCGTCGCAGCGGGACCGCTTCTCAATTGCCTTTCTCATTTCGGCCGCATCGCGCATCATCCGCGATGTGGGAATTCTTTCGCTGTTGGCTGCAAAGGCACGCAAGCGTTTGTCGACGCTTACGATTGAAACCCAAATCCGTTTTGCCACCGCCGAGGATCGAGCTAGATTCTCAGACGAACTTACCAACTTTGTGGCGGCCCAGATTGCGAAGTACCACGACGAAAAAGCAGCAGGTGGCCGGGCCTTCCGCCTTACGATTGCGGCTTATCCGCAAATCACCAAAGAACATCCACAAACCAACGACTCCGTAAACATAGAGGACTAAAACATGTCGCGTAAACAGCTGCACGAAATCACAATTGATGCCACTCCAGAAGAGGTTTGGCGTTGCCTGACCGAAGCAGACCAGATTACCCGCTGGTTTGCTCCAGAGGCCAAAGTTGAACCTGGCGTAGGAGGCAAGGTGCTCCTGAGTTGGGGGCCTGGGATGGAGGGGGAAAGCCCGATCCACTTGTGGGAGCCCAATCACCGCTTCGGTTGGACCGAGCAGGGTGCCCGGCCTAAGCTGGTGGAGTTTGAAATCGAAGCTAAGGATGGTGTGACGATCCTGCGTTTGGTGCAGAGTGGTTTTGGTGAAGGAGCGAGTTTTGAGGATGAGTTTGAGGCAACCAATGGAGGCTGGCGCACGTACTTCCGCATCCTGAAGTTTGGGTTGGAACACCACCTGGGTGAGACGTGCACTCCTGTCTCGGTATTCCGGCAACTCGATATGACCCGGGATCAGATCACGCCGCGCCTCAGCCTCGCCCTTGATATCCAGCCAGCTCTTGAAGACCTGCGCGAAGGCCAAAGCTACAAGTCGAATCTCGATATTAGGGGTACGCGTCTTGAGCCGGACAAGCCAGGTTATTATCTTCTGACGGTCGACAACTGGAGTAACAGTTTATTCGCCCTGTTTACAGAAAAAATGGGGGATAAATGTTTCTTTACTCTACAGGCATACCTGTTTGGAGATGCTGGCAAACGCGCGGATCAAGTACGGCAAATCTTTACCGATGTGCAGTTGTAAAGGTGAAAAGCTGGGCTGCTTCTCCATCGCTGTAATACCCGCTGCGGCGGCCCACCTTTTGGTAGCCAAGGGAATCGTATAAGGCGATTGCTGCCAGATTCGACTCACGCACCTCCAGGTGCCAGATCTCAGCCTGTTGCATCATTTCCTGCAGCAGCGCTCTTGCGACGCCTGTGCGCCTCGCCGAGGAATCAACTGCGAGATTGAGCAGCTCGCCCTCGCCCGCAACCACACGATACATCGCAAATCCAAGGATCCTGCCATCTGTCTCCGCCACTATCGATGGGTAGCCATCGGCCCATGTCGCGGCTCCAGCGCTTTGTTTGATTAGCTCGCGAAAGCTGAGCCAGTCTGCAGCTACGCCTTCTCTCAGGACAATAGGCTCTCCCATAAGGCCTCCTGTTCTCGCCCAATTGCCCGCCAGTCGAATTTTTCTTCAACAACCGCTCGAGCTCGCTTTGCCAGGCTTTGTCTCAAAGGAGCATCCTTCAGCAAGAGTGACGCACTGTCGGCAAAGGCTTGAGCCCCCTCAGCGATCCATACATGCTCCTGGTGCTTCAATTCCAATCCATTTACTCCACTTGGAGTGCTCAACATGGCCCGCTCCATCGCCATCGCCTCTAGCGCCTTGATGTTGGTTCCCGCAGATACCGGAGTTGGAATCAGCACCAGATTGGCCGCATTGTAGAGCGGCCGGACATCGCTCACAAACGCGTGTAGCTTCACGCCGTGAGCCGACGGAATCGCTCCAAACGGATAGTAGAGCTCAGGGCTCGGCCCGGCAACTATATCGAGTTCTGCTTGTGGCAACAAGTTCTTGAGCTTCGGCCAGAACTCTTCCATCAGAAAGCGAAACGCAAGGGCATTCGGGAAGTGCCGGAAGCTCCCGATAAACAACATGCGAGTTCCATCTTGCTCTGGCTCGGGAACGTATCGTTCGAGATCGACGCCGTTCGGGATCACCCGGCCCCCAATCGCGAGTCGATCCTTTTCGCTCATCACCACAACGCCTCTGAAATTCGACAAAGCCTTTTGCTCAAAGTTTTGCCAGCGTCGCAGATTCCACCAGCTTGCCCAAGAGCTCAGCCGCGTATGTTCCTGCGCCGCCAGATCCATCGTTACGTCGTGTTCCACCAATACATCCCCGCCATAGCCGGCAAGTTGCGTAAACTCGGTTTGCAAGAGGTCTCGCTTAACATCTCGCAAGGCTTCATGCATCGCTGGAGTGTCATACTCCACCACTTCCGCAGGAAGCAGGCTCGCCCAGCGCAAGCGTCGAAATTCAGGCTTTTGCACAAGGGTCACTCCACAACAGATCTCCTGGAGCGGGCCAATTTCGGCAGCGTCTTTCGACTCGGTGAAGGCCAGCAGATGCAGATTGTAACGGCTCGAACAAACCTTCAGCAGATTGTAGATTCGTACTGCGCCGCCGTGGCTCAGCGGCCAGGGCAGATAAGGGGACAAGACAGCAACGGTCTTCTTTGTAGAGTCGACAGGACAACCAGAAAAGCTGAGGATTTCGGGAAAGTGAACCGTGTCATCCCGCCAGGGCCGCAAGTAGATTTTGTCGACCGGCCAGCCCTTGAGGAAGAGCAGGGAACTCAAGGGTGCCTTGCAGCTTAAGTGCAAACGTTCGCCGTGTGAGTCGTAGGCAAGCATTCGTGTGGGTGCCAGCGCCAGTGCTGACCGAAATACGCTTGCGTCTGTCTCCGGCCCAATCAGTGCGGCAGTGTGGGCAATCGAGAAGGGAGCAAACTCACGCATCAGACGAAGCCACAGGCTGCCAGCGCTCTCGCCCGGCATAAGATCCACTTCGCGATGTTCGAAGCCCGGCAGGATTTCTTTGAGCTCCCGCCGCATCGAGGCCACGCGGTTTTGAGGGCCATTGGCGAAGCTAAGTACGTAGCGTCTGCGCGGCACGAGGCTTGGTCAGCTCCAGGATGAGATAGGCAAGAAGCGGAGGAAAAGCAATGGCGATACAGATCGGCGCAAACCCATGTTGGTCTGCGATTCTTCCAATTAGAGGATACGCAAAGAGTTGCAAAAGGCCATAGCCGCCAGTAAGCAGCGAAACACTGAACGCCGCACTGCTCCCCCCATAAGCATCAAGTGGCATCGTATACAAATTTACGCTTGCGGCTGAGGACGCGAAGTAGCTTAGCGAGATGAAGACTACGGCCCACGTCACACTCGGGGCCAGTGGAACTACTGCCGACAACATCATTCCTATTGCACCGAAAAGATAAACACGCCGCCGGGCTGCCAGGGGAGCCCAACCTCTGCGGATCAGTTGCATTGAAGACCAACCACCCAGAAAGGAGCCCACTAGCGAAATTGCCTGCAACAGGGGTGAGAGGTTGTTCGCATCCTGTACCGACATTCCAAAGGTTTTCACGAAGTAGTGATTCGTCCAGAAGGTCCAAAAAAGAAAGATCCCGAGTGAGAGGATATTGGCTGCGACGAAGCCCCAGGTTTGAGGTAGCTTCAAGATACTGCGTACGTCAAAGCCGCTGGACTCAACACTGGCCGGTTGTGTTGGTGCCTTCTTTGAGGCCCACCACCACAACGGAATCCAGAGAATGCCCAACCAGCCGGCAGCGAAGAAGGCACTTCTCCAACCCCAATGATTGATGCAGTAATTTGCAATCATCGTCGCAAGCAAACCACCAAGCACCAGGCCCAACTGCGACATTGAGCTACCAATAGCGCGCTCTTCCTGCTTGAGGTAGGTTTGTGCTGCCTTTGCCGTAGAAGGGATTCCTGCTGATTCTCCTACCGCCATCAGACCGTGAGTGGCAATCAGTCCGCTCAGCCCAGATGTAAACCCGCGTGCCATTCCAGTGATGCTCCACCAGACAAGCGCGATTGAGGTTCCAAGATTCAGCCCCACCTTGTCTAGAAACCATCCCATCAACGGAGAACTCAACATGTAAACCAAGCCGAAGCCGGTCAGGATCCACCCATACTGCTCATAGTTCAAATGGAACTCGTTCATGAAGGCTGGAGATACAGCAGCCAGAATCTGGCGATCCAGATAGTTGATGCTTGAAGATAAGTAGAAGATCGCAACAACCCACCACCGGTTCGCAACGTTCATTTAAGGCAACAATTCCATAGCCAGCAATTTCTTCTCCTTGAATCCTGCCTTCACTTTGCGTGGCTGCTTCTGCACTCCACAACTGAAGCTGAAGGTCTCCGCACCCGCTCCGCTCAATACCAATTTCGAAGGGTTCTCCACATCATAAAGCACCACCTTGCCGGCGCTATCCCGAATAGCAAAACGAGCCTTGCCGCCGCCCATACAATCCACCCTTGCCAGAACACCAACCAGAGTTCCGGTCGGTGTTTCACCGTCCCACCACTGCTCAATCTTTGTGCCCGGTTCGAGCGGCACCATCTGGCCACGTGCCTTGGCTTCAGCTTCTCTTACGCGCCGCAAGCTCTCCTGCTTTACCCGTTCAATATCCTTGATCCTCGCTGCCTCAGCTTCGCGCCGGGCTTGCGCCTCGGCCTCGTAGCGTCGATCTTGCGCGCCCAGCCGCAACTGCCTCAAGGCCTCCTTTTCGGTTGGATCAAACGCCGCCCGCTCTGCCGCCGCCCAAGCCTTTGATTCCTCGGTAAACAACCCAGCCGCTTGCGCCCACTTGGCTAGCTGCCCCTGATACTTTGCATCCCTCAGCGCTGCGCTGGAGGCATCCTTCAATGCTTTGTGCGCCTTGATGGGATCATTCTCTTTCGACGCAAAGGCGAGTGCTGCTTCCGGATAGATCACCTTCAGTTGCAGGGCCGTGAAGAGATGTTGCTGGTGCTTGAGGCGGTCTGGCTGGCCCACTGCCGCAAGGTAAAGCATGCGAGGGATCGTCAGCGCCTTCTCCGCTTCAATCGCTGCAAGGTCAGGCTTGCCGTCCAGCGCATATGCCGCAGCAACGCAAGCCTGCGCTTCGGGCTCTGCCGCAGATTGCGCAGAACAAACCCGCCGCGCTCCGTCGCGTAACTTCTCGTCGGTCAACTGAGCAATCGCCAACTGCAAACGGCCCATCCCTACTTCGATTTCGCGAGCCCTGTAATCCCGCTCCGGCAGAATCGGCCTAGCGCTATAGGTGACCGGCGCAAATGCTGCCCTTGCGGCCGTTGCTTCCGCTCGCAATTCAGCCTCTTCTTTTTCAAAGCCATTGCGCAGAGCCGTCGGCTTGTCGGTGCCCTTCATCAGGTTCGACAAGAAAACACGAACTCGCCCTCGATAAGAATCGTTGGTTACCAGGTACTGCATCAGCACCCAATCCGGAGTCTGTTTGTCTGCCGCAGGCAACGCTCCCACCGTCACACGAACCCGCTCAGCGTCGATGCTGCTCAATACCGTGAGCACCGCATCCTCGAGCGTCGGCTCAAGCGGCCCAGCGTTGGTATCGAGCAAGAGTTGCAACACTTCGCGCTTCTGCCCTCGAGTCATCATGGCGTCACCCAGCAAGAGGCTGTGTACGCTTGAGGTGAGCATCAGCTTGCCCGGGCGCTGACCCTTGGCGATTACGATCCGCACCGGCCAAAGCGGCTTCGGGTCTGTCAGCCCCAACAGATCGCCCAGTTGCCCGCGCATCTGCTCGAGCGTACCGAGCAAGACCTTCGCCGCCTTCACGTCACCGGACGTGTAGATTTCAAAAGGACCCGCGTTGATCTTCTGCCAGTCTTCCGCATGCATTGTCCACACGGCTGCCAGCAGAACCAGGATTGCTCTCACATCACAATCTTACGAAATGCTTTAGAGTGAAGACATGCTTAGAAGACTTCTTTTGCTATCTATTCCCGCTGCCATGCTGATGGCCGCAGACAAACCTGATTTTTCCGGCCACTGGGTTGCTGACCTTGCCAAGAGCGATTTCGGCA
>JBIPMY010000219.1:0-9925 GCA_044376335.1 Bryobacter sp. | reverse complement strand
AGGCGATCGCCCGATTGAACAAGGCTGTGGCTGCTGCTGTTGCCGCTGGTGATAACGGGAGCCGGGATTTGTTTGAGAGCATTCTCAAGGACGAAGAAGGCCATGCTGATTTTCTTGAAGCGCAGCTCACAATGATCGAGCAGATGGGCTTGCCGAACTACCTGATGGCCCAGATTGAAAAAGAAGGCGCCTAAGTAGCTTTCCTAGTTTTGACGGCGGAACGATACACTGATACGTATGCGTTCCGCCGTTTTATTTTTGGCCGCAGTGATGTCACTGTCTGCCCAGCGTCCTTTTAGTGGTGCCCCTGAAACCAAGCAAGCTCTAGACAAGCTGAATGTGGTGGGCAGTGTGTTGATGATTGCCGCACACCCGGATGACGAGAATACGGGCGTGATTGCGTACCTGGCGCGGGGGAAGAAGGTGCGCACGGCTTATCTTTCGCTCAATCGTGGTGAGGGTGGACAGAATCTGATTGGGTCTGAGCAGGGTGTGGAGATTGGTGTGATTCGTACGCAGGAATTGCTTGCGGCGCGGCGGATTGATGGCGGGGAGCAGTTCTTTACGCGGATGATCGACTTCGGTTTCTCGAAGACCGCGAAGGAGACGATGGAGAAGTGGGGCCGCGAGAATATTCTGCGCGATGTGGTTTGGGTGATTCGGAAGTATAGGCCGGATGTGATTATTCGCCGATTCTCGGGTACGCCTGATGACGGGCATGGACATCACCAGACGTCGGCGATTATTGCGGATGAGGCTTTTGCGGCGGCGGCTGATCCTACAAAGTTTCCGGAGCAGTTGAAGTTTGTTGAGGTGTGGCAGGCGAAGCGTCTGGTGTGGAATTCGTTTGGTTCGATGCGGCAGATTGAAGTGGATCCGGCGAGTCAGCCGGATAAGGTTGCAATGGATGTGGGTGAGTTTGATCCTTATCTTGGATACGGGTACGGGGAGATTGCCGGATGGAGCCGTTCGCAGCATAAGAGCCAGGCGATGGGTGCGGCAGAGCGTAAGGGTGCGCAGGTGAACTTCTTCTCGTTCATCAAGGGTGAACCGATGAAGAAGGATTTGTGGGAAGGCATTGATACGACCTGGAACCGAGTTCCGGGGGCGGGGAAGATTGGGGAGTTGCTGGCCAAGGCGGCGAAGGAGTTTGATGGTGGGAAGCCTACGGCTGTGCTGCCGCATTTGATTGAGGCTCGCAAGTTGCTGGCTGGACGCAAGGATCACTACAGCGTGTTGAAGCTGAAGGATCTGGATGAAGCGATTGCGATGGTGGCCGGGCTTTGGACTGAGTTGCAGGCTGACAAGTATCTGGCGGTGCAGGGTACGACGGCGAAGATCAAGATTGCGGCGATTCAGCGTAATGGCGAAGAGGTGAGCTTGCAGAGCGTTGCGTTTAGTGGTGTGCCTGGAGTGGCGAATGTTGCGAAGGCGACGAAGCTGGAGCGGAACAAAACTTTGACGGTGCCTCTTGATTGGGCCGTGGCTGCGGATGCTCCTTTGACGCAGCCCTACTTTTTGGTGGAGCCGCGGAGTGATGCGATGTTCAAGGTTTCGGATATGAGTTTGCTGGGGCGGCCGCAGAGCCCTGCTCCGGTGATTGCGACGATGAAGTTTTTGGTGGCCGGGACTGAGATTGAGCTGACTCGTGAGATCACGCACCGGTATGTGGATCGTGGCGTGGGTGAGCTGACGCGGCCGGTGACGATTGTGCCGCCGGTGTCGGTAAGACTAGCGCTCGATGCGCTGGTGTTTCCGGGGGTTGAATCTCGCAAGGTGGAAGTGATTCTGACTTCGAACCTGGCTGATACGAAGGGCAGCCTGAAACTGGCTGTGCCGCAGGGTTGGCGGGTGGAGCCGGCTGCGCTTGAGTTTAGTGTGAAGGCAGCGGCGGAAGAGAAGACGCTGAGCTTTGTGGTGACTCCGCCGGCTGGTGAGAGCATGGGGACACTAACGGCTGTCGCGGTTGTTGGAGGACGTGAGATCACGCAGGGTACGCGGGTGATTCAGTATCCGCATATCCCTCCGCAGACGCTGGCACCGAAGGCTACGGCGAAGCTGGTGCGGTTTACGGGAAAGAATCTCGCCAAGCGCGTTGGTTATGTAATGGGTGCTGGCGATGAGGTTCCGGATGCTTTGCGGCAACTGGGTAGCGAGGTGATTATGCTGACCGAGCAGGATCTGACTACTGGGGATCTGTCGAAATTTGATGCGATCGTGACAGGAGTTAGGGCCTACAACACGCGGCCGGATTTGCGGGCGAATGCCACTCGGATCTTTGAAGAGTATGTGGCCAAGGGCGGGACCTATATTGTGCAGTACAACGTGCAGGAGGGTGGCTTCTTTGGTGGTGACCCGCTGTTGTTGAGCAAGGTTGGGCCTTATCCGATTACGGTGTCTCGGGATCGCGTTACCGATGAGCTGGCGACGATGAATTTTCCGAAGCCCGACCACAGGCTTTTGCAGTATCCGAATCAGGTGAGCGCCAAGGATTTTCAGGGCTGGGTGCAGGAGCGAGGGCTTTATTACGCTAGCAAGTGGGATGAGAAGTATGAGCCGTTGTTCTCGGCCAATGATCCTGGCGAGAAGCCGATGATGGGTGGGACGCTTTATACGAAGTATGGCAAGGGCAATTACATCTTTACGGGTGAAGCGTGGTTCCGGCAGTTACCTGCTGGTGTGCCCGGGGCGTTCCGGATTTTTGCGAATTTCCTGAGTGTAGGTAAAAACTAATGCTGCCGCCTGAGTCAGAGAGCGCGCCGTTCTTTGGAAGCTGGAAGCGAATCTATCTGGCTGTGGTTGTGTATTTGATCGTGATCATTGCAGCTTTGGCGGTGTTTACCGCATCCTTCCGTTTATGAGAACTCTTGACTTGATCGTCCTTGTGGCGACGATCGGTTTTATCGTGCTCTATGGGCTTTGGAAGAGCCGCAAGACCTCGACTGTGTCGGGGTACTTGCTGGCCGATCGCTCCTTACCCTGGTATACGGTTGCGTTGTCGATTATGGCGACGCAGGCGAGTGCGGTTACGTTCATTTCTACGACGGGCCAGGCTTATGCCGACGGGATGCGGTTTATCCAGTTCTACTTTGGCTTGCCGATTGCGATGATCATCGTGAGTGCGTTCTTTGCGCCGAGGTTTCGCAATGCCAATGTGTTTACCGCTTATGAGTATCTTGAGAAGCGGTTTGATGCGAAGACTCGGGCGCTGGTGAGTTTGATCTTTCTGATTCAGCGCGGGCTTGCGGTGGGGATGATTCTGTATGCGCCGGCGGTGGTGTTGACGGTGATTCTGGGGTGGGATGATCGTACGACCACGATTCTGATGGGCTTTGTCGTGATTCTCTACACGGTGCTGGGTGGGATTCGGGCCGTGGCGTGGACTGACTTTCAACAGATGATGATCATGCTGGTGGGTTTGTTTACTGCTTTGCTGGTTGCCATTCTGGGGCTGCCGGAGGGGATCAGTTTTGGGGATAGTTTGTTGCTTGCGGCTAGCGCCGGGAAACTGAATGCGGTGACCACGAATTTTGACTGGTATGACCGTTACAACCTGTTTAGCGGTTTGTTGGGTGGGACGTTTCTGGCGCTGGCTTATTTTGGTTGTGACCAGAGCCAGGTGCAGCGTTATTTGACTGGCAAGGATTTGCAGCAGAGCCGGGTGAGTTTGCTGTTTAACGCTGTGGCGAAGATCCCGATGCAGTTCTTTATTTTGCTTACCGGGGCGATGGTGTTTTCGTTCTACATCTTTACAGTGCCTCCGGCTACGTTTCACTCAGAGAACATGAAGAAGCTGGTGGGGACGGCTGTGGAGCAGAAGCATAAGGATGCGGTGGCGTTGCGGCAGACGGCGGCTTATGAGTTGCTTAAGAACCGGGATGCGGCGCATCAGGCGAAGTTTATGGAAGCGCAGAAGCATGTGGATGCGGTGCACAAGGAAGCGACTTCCGGGGTTAACGATACGAACTATGTGTTTATGACCTTTGTGACGCAGCATCTGCCTGCGGGCTTTGTGGGGCTGGTGATTGCGGTGATTTTTGGGGCGGCGATGTCGGCGAGTTCGGGCGAGATTAATTCGCTGGCTACGGTGACGATGGTGGATTTTTATCAGCGCTTTGTGAAGCGGGATTCGAGCGATAACCACTACCTTTGGTTCTCGCGGCTGGCTACTGTGTTTTGGGGGATCTATGCTGTGGCGAGTGCGCAATTGGCTCGCGGGCTGGGGAGTTTGGTGGAAGCTGTGAACATGCTGGGGAGCCTGTTTTATGGGGGCTTGCTGGGTGTGTTTCTGCTGGCGTTCTTCTTCCCTCGGGTGGGTGGAACGGCGGCGTTTCTAGGCGTACTTGCCGGTGAGGCGGCGATCTTTTACACGCACTCGACCGGCAAGGTTGGCTTTCTCTGGTACAACGTGATTGGTTGCGGGGTGGTTGTGTTGACCGGGCTTGCGCTTAGTATCTTCTGGCAATCTGCATCGACGCCACGTCCACACGAGAGCGACGGCCCTCAACTACCACCAGACCAGACTCGGTAACGCTGTAGAGCTTGCGGTCTGCTTCGAGATCGTAGCCGATGCGGGCACCTTCCGGTACGCGGACGTTCTTGTCGAGGATGGCCTTTTTGATCTTGGCGCCACGGCCGATTTCGCAGTTGTCGAAGATGATGGAATCGTCGACTTCAGCTCCACCGTGTACCTTAACGCCACGACCGATGATGCAGTTGCGGATGGTGCCGCCGGAGATGATGGAGCCACCGGAGACGATGGAGTCTACGGCTGAACCGCGGACCTGGTTTTCATCGAAGGTGAACTTGGCTGGCGGATCTTCGTAGCCTGCGGTACGGAGCGGCCAGTTACGGTTGTAGAGGTTGAGGTTGGGGTGGACGCTGCGGAGGTCCATGGAGGCTTCGTAGTAGGAGTCGATGGTGCCGACGTCGCGCCAGTAGGGTTCCTGATCGGTGGGGTCACCGGGGATGTGGTTGCGCTGGAAGTCGTAGGCGTACATGGGGACCTTGCCGATGAGCTTGGGCAGGATGTCGCGGCCGAAGTCGTGGGAGGAGTTTTCGTCCTGAGCGTCGGCGTAGAGTTCTTTGAGGAGGAGGCCGGTGCTGAAGACGTAGTTGCCCATGGAGGCGTAGACGCGATCGGGGTCGCCGGGCATGGTTGGGGCGTCGGGATTCTTTTCGTGGAAGCCGATGATGGAGCCGCCGGGGGCGGCTTCGATGACGCCGAATTCACTGGCGTACTTCTTGTCGGCCGGGATGGCGGCGATGGTGACGTCGGAGCCTTTGTCGATGTGGAACTCGATCATCTCGCGGATGTTCATGCGGTAGATGTGGTCTGCGCCGAAGATGGCGATGACATCGGGTTCTGCCTGCTCGATGAGGTTTACGTTTTGATAGATGGCGTCGGCGGTGCCACGGTACCAGCTTTCGCCGGGGGAGCGCATCTGTGCGGGCACGGGGATGCAGAAATGGTTCTTGAGGAGGCCTGAGAATTCCCAGCCGTCACGTAAGTGTTGGAGGAGCGACTGGCTCTTGAACTGGATCAGAACATAGATCGAATAGATCCCTGAGTTGACCAGGTTCGAGAGGACGAAATCGCAGATGCGATAGCGCCCGCCGAAGGGGACTGCGGGCTTGGCCCGCTCCTTAGTTAAGGGATAAAGACGGGTACCCTTGCCACCCGCTAAAACGAAAGCCATTACTCGACGTTGCATAGTCTAAGCTTGGATTCTTTCACAGTTTTGTTGCAGTGGAATCAAAAAGTTCTAAGCGAAGCTGGGGTGGGCGATGAAGGGAAGTTTAGGTACTTCCCCGGCCGGCAACTGCAGCGTGACATCTTCGAAGAGAAGAGAGGGCACGATGTAAGTTGTGAGGACTCTGCCTTGCATGATCATGCCTCCCATGAGAGGGGACATGCGTGGGTTTCTGAACTGGGCGGTGTAGGTTGTTGTTTCTTGCGAGACGCCTGAGAGGTCTCGGAAAGCTGCCGTGTTGAAGCCTGAGATTTCGATGTTGCGGAGGAGCTCTTCACGGCCATCGGGAAAGATCTTCACTGCTTCAATTACGGGAGATAGCTGGAGAGCCTGGCCGGCAGGCCCGCCGGTGAAGATGACCATGCGGCCGCGGGGTTTGGCGAACTGATCGGCCGGGTTGGCGATTTTGCGGATCATGACTCCGAATTCGAGGCCACGGTCTTTGACGATCTGGAGGAGGTCCTGCTTGAGTTGTGCGGCTGGGACGGCCTTGGAGGATTCGAGGATGAGGTTGGAGGGGGCGATGCCTGCTGCGCGGCGGTTGGCTGTGGAATCGCTGACGCCTGGGACGAGGGCTCTGGTGTTGAGGAGACGCTTGAGGATGCCGCCCTGGACAACGACGGTGGGTTTGGTTTTGACGCCGTCTTCATCGACTTTGTAGGAGCCGGCGAGATTGGGGCGGGTGGGGTCGTCTGTGAGGCGCATGTGGCTGGGGAGGACACGCGTGGAGATCTTGTCGGAGAAGACGCCGGTGTTTGCGCCGAAGATGCCTTCGAAGCGCTGATCGTCGACGACGATGCGGGGAGTGCCGAGGAGGGCGGTGGCGAAGCCCTGGGCGAAGAGCTCTGCGGCGGCCTGGCCTTCAAAGAGTACGGGCCCGGCGTAGCGGGTGAGGGTCTTGGCGGCGGTGAGGTCCAGGAGGCGTTTCTGGAAGGCGCGAATCTTTGGTGCGAGGTCTGGGATTTCGCTGGCTGAGTTGAAGTAGTGAGTTTCGACGTCACTGATGGGCATGCCGTCAGAGGCCTGAGCTTCGGCGTACCAGTTGATCATGATGCTGGGGGAGTTGCGCCAGAACTCTGTGCCTTCGCTCGAGACGAAGCGGGTAAGGATGTTTGTAGATTCGATACGGACGCCTGAGTTGTCGATGCCTTTTGCGTCACGAAAGAGTGCGGAGAGCTGTTTGGCGAGAGCTTCGGATTTCTGTTTGGTGAGGAGGGTTGCGGGCTGGTCTTCGACGGTTTCGGTTTTTTCTTCCTTCGAGAGATCAGCGATGGCTGCGCCGGTTCGGGTGCGGTTTTCGAGGGCGGCACGTTTCTTGGCGAGGTCGTCGAGGGCTTGTTTGTAGCCGGCGTCGGTGGAGAGCCAGAGCTGGCGGCGGATCTCGTCGTAATCGTCATCGAGCGGCAAGGTGATGCCGAAACTGGCCTGGACACGGATGACTCCCGACATGGCGTTGCGGGCCGAGTAGAAGTTGGTGTTGTCCATTTCGTAGGAGCCAACGCGGCATTCTGTGGCGAGGACGCGGCGGCGGAATTCGTTGGAAGCAGAAAGAGCGCCGAAGGAGGCTGCGGCGGAAACGGTTTGTGTTTCTGAGATGCGGTAGCTCAGGAAATAGGGTTTTTCGAGGTTCTCGAGTTGGAGCTTCTTGAGGGAGCGTTTGAGTTCATCACGCATCGCTTTGAGAAGCGTGTCTTCAGGGAGTGCGCCGGGGAGTGAGGTTGGGATCACTGCGGCTACGGCTGGGATTGAGATAAAGGATCTGCGTCGCATTAGAGGTTGCCTCCGAAGATGAATTCGCGCCAGGTGCCGATGTTGGGGTCGTCAAAGGGTGGTGGCAGGATGGGGGAGCGTTCTTGAGATTTGGGTTTCTTCTGGATCTCGACCTGACTTACGAGGAGCGAAGGTCCGCCGGCGCTGACTGGGACGCCGCCCGAGGTTGCTCCACAAGTTCCATTGAAGACCGAAGGATCGTTGGCTGCGGCAGTGATCTTGCCGAAGGTGGTGAGGGGGGTGCCGATGAGATCTGCGCCACGGACGAGTTCTTCGCGGCCGTCGGGGTAGATTCGGTAGGTCATGACTGGAATGACGGTGAAGGCGCTGGGGCTCTGGCGGCCGGTGAGGGTGAAGCCACCCTGGACGTCGTCGAAGAAGAGACCGTAGGGGAGTTTGGCTTTGTTTACTTCTTCAATCAGCTTTTGCTTGAGTTCTTCGCGGGTGATGGTTTGGGTGGATTCCACGATCAGGTTGGACTGGCGGGCTTCGACGTTGTAGCCAGCCTGGCGGCGGCCATGGCCGTTGGAGGCGGGGAAGCCATCGATGGGTGTGCGGGACATCAGGTAGTTTTTGAAGATGCCTTTTTCTACGACGGTGACGCGACGGGCTTTGATGCCCTGATTGTCGAAGCGGTAGAAGCCGGCGAGTTCGATGGAGCCGTATTTCTTGAGCGTGGGGTCTGAGTAGACGTTGAGGAATTCCGGGAGGATCTTCTGGCCGACTTTGTCTTTGAAGGTTTGGCCGTCGTCTTCATTCTTGGTGCGCTGGCCTTCGATGCGGTGGCCGAAGATTTCGTGGAAGAAGACTCCGGTGGCGCGGGGGGAAAGGATGGCTGGGCCGGTGTAGGGATCGATTACCGGGGCTAGCTTGAGCTTCATCAAGTCTTTAGTCATCTGATCGACTTTGGCGAGGACTACGTCGTCGCTGGGGAGACCTTCGAGAGTGGAGCTGTGCCAGGTTTCGGCTTTGGGGAGTTCCATGCCGTCGTCGGCCTTGGCGAAGCCGGTGACCACGAGACGGTAATAGGGTTGTGAGGTCTGGATGCGGCTGCCTTCGCTGTTGACGAAGATGCGGGTTTCGATTGAGATGGAGAGGCGGGCTTCGGCCTGGTAGATGTTTCCGAAGCGGCGGAAGGGTTTGGTGTATTTGCGGACTTTGTCTTCCCAGAGTTTTCGGTCGAAGCCGGATAGTTTGACTACGGGTTCGACGAAGGATTCGGCTGGGCCTGAGGAGAAGTCTCCGGATTTGTCGGTGTTTTCGGCTTTGACTTTGACGTTAGTCTGGATGGCGATCCATTGCTCGATGGAGCGCTTGTAGCGTTGGTCGGTTTGATACCAGATGGCGGCGCGGATGGCGGCGGGATCATCTTCGACCGGGATTGTAACCGGATTGAAGTTATCGAGCATGTTAAACATGCTGCCGCGGACAGGATGGTAGTTATCGAGGGTGGGGGAGCCGACGCGGAGATCTATGTCGAGATAGCGGGTTTTATCGGGACCGCTGGAGGAAACAAGGGTTCCAAAGCTGCCGGTTACATTGGCAGACTCGTATTGGGTAATTTCGTAAGCGAGATAGAAAGGCGGGGTGGGTAGCTTTTTGAAGGCAGCCCAGTTGCGTTCCATCTCTGTTTCGAGAGACTTGAGGAGAGTTGACGTAGCGGTAGGCGGAGTTTTGGACTGCGGCATGGAATTAGGATGAATGTGTAGACGCGGCGGTTTCCAAAAGGTTAGGAAACCACCGCGAATTCATCGTAATTCAAGTTACCAGTAGATCTTAAGGCCAACCTGCATCTGGCGGGGATCGTTAGCCTGGTTTTGGACGACGCCGAAGGTGCCTGCGTTCAAGTTAGTGCTGCCGGTACCGAAGATGGTGCGGTTGAAGATGTTGAAGGCTTCGCCGCGGAGGTCGATGCGGAGATTCTCACCAACGCGGAAGGTCTTGGCGAGGCTTACGTTTTCGGACTGGTTCCAGAAGCTGCGCAGCTTGGGGTTGAAGCGGGTGACGTTGCCGAAGGCGGCAGCGGGTTGAGCAGGGAACTGGCTGGCCGGTTTGAGGAAGCGGTCGACGTTGGGGTCGAAGCTGTCGCCGGCGATGGGGGCACGCCAGTCGGTGTAGCTGTCGACTACGGGGCGAGTCTGGCCATTGAAGATGGGGAGGGGATTATTGCGTTGCAGGGCAATCGGGAGGCCACTGGAGTAGGTCTGTATCGCTGCGATGCGCCAGCCGCCGAGGGCCTGATTGAGGAAGCCACCGGTCAACCACTTGCGGCCTTTGCCGAAGGGGAGTTCGTAGATGGTGGAGAACTTGAGGGAGTGAGTTTGGTCGTTCTGGCCGATGGACTTTTCCAGACGACGGTTGTAGTGATCCATGGCGGCGGCACCGTTGGCAAAGTATGTGTC
>JBIPMY010000239.1:0-9422 GCA_044376335.1 Bryobacter sp. | reverse complement strand
GGACGAAGAGGCGCAGAACGTCAAGGTAGACCTTCTACTGACGGCAGAAGAGTTTGCCGCCTGGCTTAAGCAGGGTAAGCTGAAGCCTCGCGGTGAGGCGCTGGCCCTCACTCCGGTCGAGACCGACTGGGAGGGCAACAAGCTGAAGCACTACGAGATTACAGGCCTCTCGAATGGTGGCAAGGTAACCGTGCGTGGGGCCGACATCAGTGTCTTGATCTCAGAGACCTTCCCCGGTATCGAAGTGAAGACGCGGCCGGTGCGCAAAGCCAACGGCTAGAGGCGCGCAAGAAAGAGCTTCATTTCCCCAACGATTTCGGGCACGCTTGAGAGAAAGATGTAGAAGTTGGCAGCGGGGATCACAACGATTCGCGCTGACGGAACGCCTCTCACAAGATCTTGCCGGTGACGGTTTTGTATTGCCTGATCGAAGGCAATTTTCTGCTCAAGCGCGAAGCGCTCCTGCGGCGTTTGAGGATTGTGTTTTCTTGTCTGGTCGGCCAGTGTGGGGAGACCGGCAAAAAACGCAAGTACAGGAACCTTGATGCTGGCGTAGTCCGGCTGGATCAATCCTTTGAACAGCCCCTGATTTGTCGCCCGCGGAACCTGGTATTTGCCAAGGCTTCCATCCGAACGGATCTCATAGAGTTGCCGAATTTCAGACTCTGGAAAAGCGATGCCGTGGGTTTGGCGTTGCCATTTCTGATAGGCCTCGATGGAGCTGAGGTCTGGAGGATTGGGAGCTCGCATGGACGCCGGCAGTAGCTTTGCATCAGGGGAATCCACTCCGTAATCAGAAGCCTTCAGAGTGGGGTCTTCAACGGAGTTTAAATACACGATGCCGGCGATGCGATCAGGGTAAGTAGCAGCGATGACGCCAATATCCTGACCCCCGAAGGAGTGTCCGGCAAGCACCGGCTTTTGCGTCAACTTGAGCGCATCGAGAACTTCAATCACATCCCGCGCCGAACGTGTTGCTTCAAAACCAGTCTCGGTGCGACTTGAGGCCCCAAGACCTCGACGGGTGATTCCGTAAACGTGGCCCAAGCCCAAGAGCTTTTCAGCAAGCGGATCATAAGCGTGTGCTGTCAGGTATCCGGCAAGCAGGATGATGGGGCGGCCCTGGCCACCCCAATCGAGCACCTCGAGCTCCACATTGGTATCGACACGAATGAACTGCGCTCTGGGTGCGCCCCAGACAACTTGCATCGTGAAGATTAGAGCCAGGAGTCTCTGCATGCAGAGAGATTAACAGCTAAATTGAGGCGAGCGCAGCCAGCACTTCTGCAGCGTGCCCGGCGGGCTTTACCTTGGGGAAAATTTTTGCGATTTTGCCTTCTCTGTTGATGATGAAGGTGCTGCGCTCAACGCCCATGTACTTCTTGCCGTACATGCTCTTTTCCACCCAGACGCCGTACTTCTCAGCGACTGCGTGTTCTTCGTCGGCCAGCAGGGTGAAGGGAAGGTCGAACTTGGTGCGGAACTTTGCCTGTGCCTTGACGGGGTCTGGAGAAACTCCCAGCACTACAGTGTCTGCCTTGGCATAGGCGGCGTTTTGATCGCGAAACTCGCAGGCCTCGGTGGTGCAGCCGGGCGTGTCTGATTTGGGGTAGAAGTACAGCACAACATTCTTACCCTTGAGACTGGAGAGCTTCAGTTTTTCGTCGCTGTCGGTGGCCAGAGTGAAGTCTGGGGCTTTGGATCCTTCTTTGAGTGCCATGCTTGCTTAGATGTTGCTGATGGGCGGATCGACTAAAAAGTGATTTGCTTTGAGCCATGCCTTGGTGCGGCGCGGGGGCTCTTCTGTCACCAGCCGCACAAGGTCAGCCGGGGAATCGATGTCGTACCAGGTGAGCCCTTTGTCTACGCTCAGGCCCAGCTTTTCTGAAGCCGCCACGCTTTGGTTGAGCGTTTGATCGGTAGACCATTCCACCCCGTCAAAGAGATTGGCAGGCAGTTTTCGAAACTGGATCGCATAGTAGCCTCCGTCGATGCTGGGGCCGAAGCTGATATCGGCGTCTGAGTTGAGGATCGCCTTGAGGTGTCCTGCAGGCAGAGTGGGTGCGTCACTGCCCAGAATCAGCACCTGTGTACGGCCTTGAGCAAACGCGTTGTTTGCGGCATTCCACATTTTTTCGCCGAGGCTGTTGCCGGTTTGCAGCTTTCGCGGAAAGGAGAATTCCGGCCAGGCCTGGGTTTCCTGATCGAGATGAAGCTCGACATCTGCAAGAGAGGTGAAACCCTTGAGGCTCTCAAGCACGTCTCCTACAAACGAAGAGTGAAGTTCAGAACATTGTTCTGGGCTTAAAACTGGCTGAAGTCTGGTCTTTACCCTGCCCGGTAGAGGAGCTTTGGCGAAAAGCAAGATGACGGGGGGCATATGGCCATTGTAAAATTAGATTCAATGAAGAAGAGTGTTGTTCTTTCGATTGGCGCGACGTCGCTTGTGGCGTTGAGCCTGATTTCTCTGCCTTCTTCGGCAGCTCAGGCCGGTAAGGCAGACAAGGGCAAAGAAGTATTCGAGCAGTGCTCGGTTTGCCACACGCCTGACAGCGAAGAGAAGAAAATGGGTCCTGGCTTGAAGGGTCTCTTCAAGAAGGCCAAGATGCAGAATGGCAAAGAACCGAGCGAAGCCAATGTGCGTGCGCTCATCAATGCTGGCGGCAACGGCATGCCTGCATACGAAGAGCTGCTCAGCAAAGAAGAGCGCGACGATCTGATCGCTTATCTCAAGACTCTCTAAAGCAGTCTTTAATCTGCTACAATAAGGAAATGTGACCAAGCAATTGGTCGCCTCTCTCTTGCGTCCCCATCGTCTAGAGGCCTAGGACACCGCCCTTTCACGGCGATAACCGGGGTTCGAATCCCCGTGGGGACGCCACTAAAGTTTTCTGAAAGCTCCAACCTGAAAAGGGTTGGAGCTTTTCTGCTTTAGAAGTTCGGGAAAACCACCGGCAGTGCCTGATCTGCTGTCCAGATACAGCGGTTATTGTGTCCACATAGTGGCACCGTGACAAAGTTGTGGTCTTTTGCCTTCAGCTTCGTCACATGAGCAAAGAATCCCTTGGCGCGGTCATAACGCGTGGGCCCTTGGGCCATTGAAATACAACTCGAATCAAAACCAGCAATCGGTAGTGTGTCGAGTTCGCCCATCAAATAGGTGACGGGTCTTGAAAGAAGCTGCTTGCGGATTTGTTCGGCAGTGAGTGAGGCAGCGTAGCCTTTCAGATTGTCGAGGCCGTGCATCCAGGAATTGTAGGTGGTGCAGTTGTTGCCGTCCAGATAAACACCGAATTCCTCCTGACATTTGCCGCTGGTGTCGCAATGGAAATCGCGCGGCAGCCTTAACGAGTCGAGATAGACATAGCTTGATGGATTGGAAACCACATAGCGCACCGGGACTCGTAGTTTTTCATGCACTTTATTAGCCGCAGCGTAGCGCTGTGCAACTTGCCCGCCGGCAGAGTGCCCACTTACGACGATTCCCTTGAGGTTTGGGAAAATTTTTTCGTTGGTGAGCTTGATGAGCAATTTGTCCAGAAGGTCGTACGAATAGACGTTCTTTTGGTTTAAGGACTCGAAGCCGTTCTTCCAATTGCCGCAATCCCAGGCGATTTCGTCTGTCGAAAGTGCATCTTTGCAAAGCACTCCATCGTTACCGGCGTAGCGAGGGGAGATGACGAGGGTGTTCTCAAGCGCACCTGCCAGAAAGGCCGCGGCCATGCCGGTAGAGAAGTAATCATGCGCGTTGCGGCCGGCACCGTGAATGATGATCATCGCGCGCTCAATCTTTTCATTTCGCTTCTCAAGCGGATAGTTGCGATAAAGCAGGGAAAATTTTTTGGCCTCCCCCAGCATTAGTTTTTCAGTGCATTCAGGCGTTGCAGTGGAGCAATACTGCGCGAAGCCGGATGAAAGAAAGAAGAAAAATAGAGTCAACTTTTGCATGGCGTGAGAATCTTACCAGTATGCGACAAGCGGTAATTGAGGGTGGATTTGGCATTGAGCGAGTGATCTGGCGGGAGGTGCAGGATCCGCTGCCAGGCCCGGGACAGGTGCTGGTGCGGGTGCGGGCGGCATCGCTCAACTACCGCGACTATCTGGTTGCCAAGGGCGCTTATAACCCCAAAATGCCGCTGCCTCGGGTGCCTCTAAGTGATGGGGCTGGCGAGGTTGTAGCCCTGGGCGAAGGCGTCAGCAATTGGGCCATCGGAGATCGCGTGGCCGGGATCTTTATGCAGGCGTGGCTCGACGGGCCTTACCGGGATGTTTACGGTAAATCGGCTTTGGGCGGGGCGATTGATGGATTGCTCTCGGAATTGGTGGTGCTTGACGCGCATGGCCTGGTTGCGATTCCAGATCATCTGAGTTTCGAGGAGGCAGCGACTCTGCCTTGTGCTGCCGTTACCGCCTGGAATGCGCTTTTTGAGAGCGGCAATGTGAAGCCCGGAGATACCGTTTTGGTGCAGGGCTCGGGCGGAGTGAGTGTGTTTGCGCTCCAGTTTGCCAAAGCAGCAGGGGCAAGGGTGATCGCTACCTCTAGCCAACCAGCAAAGATCGAACGGCTTAAAGCATTGGGAGCCGACTGGGTTTTGAACTATAAAGAAGTGCCCGAGTGGGGCAAGGTAATTGCCAAGGCCGGTGGCGTCGATCATGTTGTGGAGGTGGGCGGCATTGGCTCGCTGGAGCAATCGATTGTCGCTGTGCGCGGCGGCGGCCATTTGAGTGTGATTGGCATTTTGTCGGGGGCTGCAGGCAATGTAAATCTTGCTGCGATTCTGCACAAGCATCTACAGGTGCAGGGGATTTATGTTGGCTCTCGTGCGATGTTCCAGAATCTCAACCGGGCTTTGTCTCAAAACCAGTTGAAGCCCGTGGTGGATTCTGTCTACCCTGGGGCTGAGATAAAGGAAGCCCTGCGCCATATGGAGGGTGCAGGGCATTTCGGCAAGATTGTGATTTCCCTCACTCATCAGCACTAGGCAATAGCCTTCGGGCTGACGAGTTTTCATCCAGAAGCAGCGCGATCAACCGGCCACCCTTTTGATCTACAGGAATCTCCCAACAAGTGCATTGCGGCGACTTTGAGAGTTTATATCCCTGAGCCTCAAGCAATTTGAGAGCAGCAGCCTGAGAAGGATGTACGGTGTAGCTGGACGGCAATTCCCGGTGGCGTCTTGGCTGAATCTTGCGTCGGTCGTAAGCGATTGAAAGTTGGTCGGCACTGTCGCTTTCTATGTTCCAGACAGGAAGCTGTCCGCCATTGGAAGGCCGGCGCCGGTAGGCAAAGGGTACCTGTAAACCGGCATGACTGGGGAGCTCGAAATCCAGCAACCGCCCGCCTTCCCGTGCCGCCCAAAAACAGATCTCCAGGAGTGCAGCTGCAACTGCTTCGCGCACCATCAGACGGTCCTGGCGACAATCCTTGCTCGAAGGATTGCGGGCCTCGAGCAAAAGGGTGGGCACCTCATAACGCAAGGTGAGCGTGTTTCTGGCATCTCCAAGTCTGGGCGTTCCATGCCTGAAGCTGCCATCGACACTATGCAAACCGTAGCGGCCAAACTGGAAACCATGGTCGACAGACACACGGTTCAGTCCCTCAAAGAGACTGGCAAAGGGCTCCTGCTCCTGACTGCACGCTGCGGCCGGGGTGGTGGGAATCTCCAGACAAACATCCCAGCCCAGTCTCAAGCTTTGATCGACAAGGTGTTTACGGCGCGATGGGTAGTTGTGAAGATCGACAATCAGGTGCGGACGCCAGGTGCGGATGAAGTCATGAATTGCCCGGGTTTCCGGGGCGCGTAGTTCAAGATGATCGCGGTTAAGATCGATGCCTTGTGCGTTGTTGCGGGTGCGTGCGGCAAAGCCGTCAGGGTTGGCATCAGCAATGACTGCAAGTTGCAGGGCAGCAACATTGCGGTAAAGACCATCAGCGTAGTTGTCCAGGAAATAGTTCAGGTCTTTTCGGATTGCTCGCTCATCACCGTGTTGCCCGCAAAGGATCAGCATCCGCAACGGCCGCACGGAAGAGTCATACAGTCGCACCTGAAGCGGTTGCCCCAGGTGCGAGGTGCCAATCGATTGCACTCGGAATTTGTTTTCCTCACAATTAGACACTACTTACTCCTTGGCGGTGTTCTGGCTTCCAGGCGCAAGAGCCGTCTTCGCAAACCTTGCCTGCCAGGAGGTAACGGCGTTCTGCAACCTTGCGATAAGCCCAATCCCAGAGCGGCATCGAGCCCGGGAGATGAAGCACAGGAGCCAGAATCCACAAAAGTGGCAAATGGCGTGAAAGGTATCGCACAGCGCTGGCGCCACCATGCGTGCGGCCATCACTCGAGACGATCACCATCTGCTCCATCAGTTGCTCATATGTGAATAAGGGTGCAAGATGGCGCGCTTGTTCATCGTGCAGCGAAACGAAGCGCAGTTGCCGGAAGATATCGAAGAACTGGATCATTCGCATCTGGCCGATGCAAAAGCGGCAATTCCCATCAAAAATCACAGAGCTTGCCATCTCACCTTCTTTCGGAGCAGGTAAGGCTCGACGGCTGACTCTTTCGACAATCCTTTCGAGGGGCAGAAAACTCAGGAAAACAAAACCTGCAAGCTGGTAGCGGAAGGTAATGTTCATCAGGAAGAAAATGCCCCAATGCATGAGGAAGGCGTTTCCTACCCAGGCGTATCCAAGCCGCGGGCTAAGTAGCGCCAGGGGTGCGCCAACTTCAACCAGCAAAGAGACTGCACCGATCAGCGTGAAGAGCCAGATCTGGTCATAAAGCTGATAGGCCAAGGGTGAGGTGCCGGCTCCGAGTAGTTCTTTGCGAATGGCATCTACTGCAATCTGGCTGCGCAAGGACTCACCAAAAACCCAGGACAAGCCACTCTCACTAGCCAATTTCGCAATGCCAGACAAAAAGTAGGTGCCCAGTGTGGCGGCAGACAGCAGCTGAATCGGCCATCCGTAACGCCAATGTTGAGTCTCGATGCCTGGCTTGTCAGCATCCCGGTTGAAGTAAGAATCGAGTGAAAGCACGTCGGCTGCACGAGTAAATCCGATCACAAGAATCTGCAACACCATCGCATTGTCGTTGTGATAAATCATCGACCAGGAGTTTCGGTAGCACATCAGGACAAGCAGGCTGAGGCTGAAGGCGGGCCCGGTAATCCGGTACTTCCAGCCCAGCATGAAGGCGAGATTGGCAAGCAAAGTAAAGATGGTGAGGGTCTGCACCCAAAGCACAGGCAAGGGTGCTGACAAAAATCCGAAAACGCCGACAGGCTCAAAGAGAGAACTGTCTGTTGCGGCGATCTTAAGCAGCATGTTGTAGCGATTCGCGAGGTAGAACAGTGCGAAAAGGCCACAGAGAATGCGGATCGCAGCCAAACGGGATGGCGACAGCAATGGAAACCAGATTTTGTCTAAAAATTGTTGCACTCGATTCACGGGCGCACCTCCTGGCTGACTTCTTCTTTAACGGGGCAAGTGGCGTGTACCTTTTGCCGAACTGGCGTTTTGTTGCCTGCGAAATAGGCATCAATGTTGTGGGTTGCAGTAATGACTTGCACGGTGGACAAGTCGAGGGATTTCAAGTCTTCTTCGCGAGCCACACGCCTGGCAACTTTACGGCACAGAGTTTTTGCTTTGTTCTTGGCTATGCGCGAGCGCACCTGGCGGCGAACCTCGTTGAAGCCTCCGCTTCCGGCAAGTTCATAGTTCAGAACTGTGGGCTTGCCTTCTGCGTTGAACGCAACGAGGGTAGGCGTCGAATACTCTGCCGCCCGCAGAGCCGAAAACATGGGGTAATAACTCAGCGGGAAGTTATCTTTGGGCTTGTCGCTCCAGTTTTGGGCGATGGGCGATAGCACCACCAGGAGTGTGCAAGCAATTAGCAGCACCGGTCCGCGCCTTTTTTCTGAGACTTCTACGTTCATAGCGTTTGGTTCCTTTCGTCGAGATACGGTTTGTGTTCTGTTGCCCAATCGTTCAACTGGCCATCACGCAGTTCGAAGACGCGATCAAAGCCTGAGAGTGAACGAAGCTGTTGGGCTACCAAAATTACTGTGACCTGGGGCTTGAGTCGCACCAGCTCCTCCAAAACATGCAGTTCCATTTCTTCGTCCAGTGCGCTCATCGATTCATCGAGCAACAAAACGTCGGGTCGATGTAGCAGCGCACGGGCAATGGCGAATCGTTGCCGCTCTCCAGCACTAAGCCGAAGGTCTTCTCCAAGGCGAGCGTCGAGCCCTTTGGGTTGGCTTAGGGCCAGACCGTCCAGCTTTACCTTCGAGAGGGCTTGCCAAATTTCTTCTGTTGTCGCCTGAGGCCTTCCAAGCGTGAGGTTCTCTCTTAAAGTGGCTGCAAAAATTTCAGACTGCTGCGGTACGAGAAGGATGTCTTTGCTTTTGCTGCACACTCTGCCCTTTGTTGGCGATTCAAAGCCAGCCAGGAGCTGCAGGAAGCTGGTCTTGCCACAGCCACTACGCCCTCGCACCCAAATGAATTCTCCTGCTGGAAAAACTACAGACACTTTCGACAGCACGGCAAGTTCGTGAGCCGTGTAAGAGACATTCTGAAGCTGGATCGCTGCGCCTTCGTTGATTGGCACAACCGGGCTCATCTGCCCTTGTTTTGCCAGATCGGTGAGTACGAGAAAGTCTTGTACTTGCTCCAGTCTCGCGAGTGAGTTTCGAAGTTTGCGCACAATGCCCGCGAAACTGCGAATTGGTAAACCCAGGAAGCCAACAAAGCCGGCGAAGGTGACCAATTGTCCGAGCGATATCTGTTGAGCGGCAACTCGATGTGCTCCAACCCACCAGCTTGCAGCCAGGGCGAGGGCAGCAAATCCCCAGACAGCGCTGCCAAGAATTCTTTCGTACTTGTGCTTCTCTTCCTTCTTGCTTTCCAGTTTTTGCTCCGCCTGATCCAGCCAGACTGCAAGGGCAGATTGGGCATCGAGCGATTGAATGGTGTCGGCGCCTCCAAGACTTTGCGCAAGGAGTTTCTTGGCTTTCCGTCTTGCCTCGCGCTCTGCCTCAGCATGCTGCTGGCCATGGCTGCTCGCCAGATATGCCAACAAGCCCTGGAGTGGCAACAAGCCAAGCGGGATCAGCGCAAGCAAAGAATCAATCCAGAGCAGCATGAGAACCGGATAGGCCATGCGGGATGCGGCCGCCATTGCCTCCATCGCGCACCGCCCGGCGAAATCACCCGCAGCACTGCAATACGGCATGGTTTGTGTTGCGAATCGATCCAGTCCGAAGCGGGCCCGAAACGAGGGTGGGGCACTTTGCCAGGCAAGCCACACTCTCTGTTTGAGTGTGCTATCAAGACAGCCTTCCAGCATTTTTCGAAGGCGCTCTGACCCGTAGGCACTCAGCCCGGTGAGCAATGCCAATCCGGCGAGAGTGACTCCAGCTTG
>JBIPMY010000218.1:0-9941 GCA_044376335.1 Bryobacter sp. | reverse complement strand
GTCTTCGAGCGTGGGTTGTACGCGGGCGGCGGTCTCCGGGAGATTGGTATGCCACCAGGCGGAGGCGTCGTCCTGAGTGAAGGCCTGGACCTCAGGGGCGATGGCCCGCAGGCGGCGCTGCAATTCCTGAGCGCTTTTGGGCCTGTTCTCAGCCTTCTTCTCGAGAAGCTGCATGACGATCATTTCGAGAGCCGGAGGAATGGGAAGCTCTGTGCGCTCGCTCAGCGGCACGACTGGCTTTTGAACGTGTGCAAGCGCAAGGGCCGTAGGCGTGGATTCGGCAAAGACGAGTTGACCGGTTAAGAGATAGTGAGCGACGCAGCCCAAACTGTAGAGGTCTGCGCGACCGTCGATTTTGGATTCTCCCAAAGCGATTTCAGGAGGAAGGTATGCGGGCGTACCGGTGGCGACGCCGTCGAGGGTCATTATCGAAGCATCCTGTACCATGTTTGTCTTTACGAGGCCGAAATCCAGCACCTTGGTGAAGTCGTACTGCATGCCCATTTTGGCGAGGATGAGGTTGCGTGGCTTGATGTCGCGGTGGACGAGGCCGGCGCGGTGTGCCTCCTCAAGGCTTTCGGCAATCTGAATGAGTATGTTGATGACGCGGCCCGGATGCAGCGGCCCGTAGCGCTCGACCATCGACTGAAGGTCGATGCCGTCGAGCAATTCCATGACGTAGTAGAAGGTATGGTCTTTGGTGCGGCCGAAGTCAAACAAAGCTACTGTGTGGGGTGAACGGAGGCTGGCGGTGGCGCGTGCTTCGCGCTCGAAGCGTTTGCGCATCACGTTTTCCTGCCGGGCGTTTACGCCTGCCAGGACATCGGCCCGGATCAGCTTGATGGCGGCATCGCGAGCGAGCATTTTGTGACGGGCACGCCAGACTTCACCCATGCCCCCTTTGCCAATCAAATAGTCGAGCTGGTAGCTGCCAAGTTCTTCGGCTTTGACTTCTTTGAGCTGCATCTGGAACATGCGCTTATTGAGGATGAACATCCAGATGGCCATGACGAAGTTAGGGAAAATCCAAACCGCAAAGCGGTTGAGGGGCAAGGGGTCGAGGTTGTAGAGGTAGAGGTTGAAGAAGTAAGCTGCGGGCCAGGTGGCGGCCGATAGTAGTGCGGCGACTCCTGCCTTGAGAGGCGAATTCGGGAGAACCAGGCCACAGATCGAAAGCCAGATCGCGACGGCAGAATGGCCCATGACGACGTCGTCTTTCCAGGGGAGAGATGTTTCCATCATCGAGATGGCGAAAGCTACGTAGACCTGGAAGACGATACCGAGATCGAGGAGCGTTTGCTTCTTTACCCAACCGTTTCTCTGGACGGCAAAGAAGGCTGCGGCCATGAAGAATATCCCAAGGAGGCAGAGACGAATTGCAGGCAGGTTGGCCATTGCGTGCAGTTCTGGTTGAAGCCATTGTTCGAGGCCGAAAAAGACCACAGTCGATACGGCGCAGAGGATGGTGATCGAGCAGAGCCGGTCTGCGGCTTTTTCGAGGAGAGCGGGCGGCAGGTTACTGGAAATCGGACTGGCACTATCGCCCGTGGTCTGATTTCCTCTAATGATCTCCATGCCAAATCTCCAATATTGTTTTAGATTCCGCCGCGTTCAGGAAGTTGCACTGAACTTAGCGGGTACTAACATATACGCGACGAAATGGCCGCTGGCAGATCAATGTTGCATTAATTCTTAGAAATCAAAGAGAATCTAAAGGTTCGTTAATCGTTTGTCGGAGTCGCCGAAGCGATCCAGCTTGACGCCCATGCGGTCCATCATCGATAGATAGAGGCTGCAGGCTCGGCGGTTGTCGTCGCCTTTGTCGGTGTAGTCCAGGTTGCGACCGGTCTCGAGGCTGCCACCGGCCTTGCCTGCGAGCAGGATCGGCATCTGGTCTGCGCTGTGGGTGTCGCCGTCGAAGAGGTTGGAGCACAGCATGATCATCGAGTTGTCGAGGAGGGACTGGCCACCCTCGTCGATCTTCTTCATGCGGTCGATGAGGTAGGCGAATTGCTGGATGTGGAACTGGTTGGTCTTGAGGTACATGGCTTCGGCGAGGGCGGCCTTGCCGTTGTGTGTGAGGTCGAGATGGAGGGCACCTTTGACGCCTTCAAGGAACTTGAAGTTCATCTGCGAGAGGTCGTTGTTGAGCATCAGGGTAGCGATGCGGGTTTTGTCCATCTGGAAGCCGAGGACGACGAGGTCGAGCATGAGCTTCATGTGATCCGGGACATGCTGGGGGATCTCGTCAGCGGGGCGGGGCATGTTTGGCTTGCTGATGGTGGGCCGCCAACCCTCGATGCGTTCTTCGCGGCTGGCGCGTTCGATGCGCTTTTCGATGTCGCGGATGGATTCGAGGTATTCGTCGAGCTTGACGCGATCGCCACGGCTGATGCGGGGCTGGACGTCGTGGGCTTCTTTGAGGACGGCGTCGAGGATGCTGCGGTCAATCTTGCGGCCGGTGCCGTCGCCGACGAGAAGGTCGAAGGCGCGTGCGGGGTAGATTTCTTTAGTAGCCGGCTTTACGGGTGAGGTCCAGGAAAGGGACGAACCGTAGATCATCGAGAGGCCGTCTTCGAGGCGGAGTTCGTTTGGTTCGACGCCGAGCACGAGGCTGGGTACGGAGGTTTGACCGCCGATTTGCCGGGCGAGGACCTGATCGAAGGTGGTGCCGACGCGGATGTCGCTTGGGTCCAGGCTGACCCAGGCACCAGAGAGGACGTTTGGCATGCGGCCGAGGTGCGGGCTGGTGGACTTGAAGGCCTGGTGATTGTAGAGGCCGCGGATGAAGCTGAACTCGCCGCGGTGGGGATTCATGGCTTCGAGGCAGGGGCCGAGTTCCATCGACTTGCCCTGGCCTTTAGCCCACCAATGGATGGGCTCTACGCCGTTTGAGAAGTAGATGGTGGCCATGCGGACGGGCGGCTTGTTTGGTGCTTTTTCGGCGGCAAACAAGGGCATTGATTCCATCCATGGGAGTGCCAGTGAAACGCCGGCTGCGCGGAGGAAGTGTCTTCTGGATTTCGGCTGCAAGGCCATATTGCGAACAACGCGGTTCATAAGCCACCTTCTTTGGGCTTGGCCTCGGGGGCCTTGGATTGGATGGTTTCGCCGGTCTCACGGCGGTTGCGGAATTGCTTGCTGTTGACGATTTGGCTGACCAGTTTGGAGATGGTAGCATCGCTGCCAGCTTGAGAGAGTTGATCGATTAGCGGCTGGTCTGACAGGAGCATCGTTCTGCCGAGAGCGTAGCCGAGGAGTTTTTTCGAGAAGTTTTTGAGTACCAGTTTTTCCTGCGACTTGAGGTATTGGGAGAGGCCGTCTACGCCGGCGATCTGCTGTTTGTCGTAGGTGGTGCTGGAATCGTGGATGGGGTTGCCATCGGTGTATTTGTCGCGAAGGCGGCCGACGGCGTCAAAGCGCTCGAGCGGGAAGCCGAGGGGATCGATGCGGGAGTGGCAGCCGGCGCAGGTTGCGTTGCGCTGGTGGGCGGCGAGGCGGTCTTTGAGCGAGAGGCCACCGAAGTTTTTGTCGTCGGCAGGGATGGTTCCGGCATTGGCTGGGGGCGGGGGAGTGGGGGTGCCGAGGATGCGGCGTAGAACCCAATCACCACGCTTTACGGGGCTGGTGCGGAGGGGGGCGGACGTCACTGTGAGAACGGCACCGAGGCTGAGCATGCCGCCGCGGCCAAATTGGCGGGTGCCCTCGACTTTTTCGGTGGCGAGTTTCGAGTTGATTTCTTTGGTTACACCGTAGTGTTTGGCGAGGGTCTGGTTGAGGAAGGTGTAGTCGGAGGAGAACATCTCGCGCACTGGACGATCCTGCCGGACGATGTGTTCAAAGAAGGAAACGGCTTCGTCGTACATGGCGGATTTCAAGTCGTCGTTGAACTCGGGGTAGCGACCGGTGTCGATGCCGCTGTATTGATCGAAGCGATAGAAGCCGAGCCACTGGCCGAAGAATTCGGTGGCGAAGCGGCGGGCTTTGGGGTCTGCAATCATGCGGCGAACCTGTTTGTCGAGCTGTGCCGGGTTTGCGAGTTCGCCTGAATTTGCGGCTCTGGTGAGTTCTGCGTCTGGCACGGAGGACCAGAGGAAGTAGCTGAGTCTTGAGGCTAGCTCCTGGCCGGCCAGGGCCTTGGCGGCCGTCATCTGAGGCTGGTTTTCGAGGCGGTAGATGAAGGAGGGCGAGACGAGTACTCTGGCCAGCATGGTTCGGAGAGCACTTTCGTGATCCTGCTTCTGGATCTCGCGGGCGTTGACGTAGAAGCCGCGCAGGCGGTCTTTCTCGATGGAGGTGAGATCGCGACGCCAGGCTTTGGCGGCGAAACGGATGGCATCATCGACGTGTCCGGGTTGGGCGGCGGCGATGGACTTTTCGAGCCCGTCGTATTCGGTGCGCCAGGTCTTGATGACTTGACGTTGTTCGGCGGGGAGAGCTTCGATTTCGGCCGGCGTCAATTTACCGATGGATGTTTTGATGTTTAGTTTGTGTTTGTCGCTATAGAGCTGGAGCAGGGCATCGTGATAGCCGAAGCTGGAGAGGAGGTCGGTCCAGGCTTGTTCAAGTTCGGTGCGAGTCTTGTCATCGAGGATGTTTTCGGTGATGAAACGGTCGTCACGGTAATACTTCACCTTGACGTGATAAGCGTTGCGCTCGGGCATGTCGATGGTGTTGTCGAAGATGGGCGGGATGGGATCTTTGTCAGAGGGCGTGGGCTCGCCGTGAGAGCCGGCTGGGAGCTTCGAATTGAAAGCGAGGACGTTGGACTTCCAGGCGGCAAAGGCTGGCGACTTGGGTTGCGCGAGCAGAACAGACTGGGGGACGCCGGTGAAGGGCTGATCGCTGTTGGAGATCATTGCGCGCACTACGGCATCGCCGTTAGGAGACGGGCCGAGGGCTACTTCGAAGAGTACGGTTGCGCCGCCCGAGCCTTCTACGATGGGGATGTCGACGGTTGCTTTTTCTCCGGCTGCCAGGGCGAAATCGTTCGGGTCGATGGAGGTGCCGTCTGGGAGTTTACCGAATTTGAGGCGGGCGATGGTTTCCTGGCTGAGGGCCGAGCGCAGAGTTTGAGTCTCGCCGAGGGCGCGATTGGCACCTACCTTGCGGATGCTGGCGTTGCGCCAGATGACGTAGGGCTGGTCTTTTGCGCTGGGATTCATGTTGGCGGCGGAGAGGTAGAGTTTGGCTACTTTCTTGTCGGTCTCATCGGGACGCGCCTGATAGCGGCGGAACTTGTGCTCGGTGGTGGCTTTGAGGGATTCGTTGCTGAGGACGAAATTCCGCTCGTCACCACGGCCGCCTTCTGCCGGGGCACCGGCACCGAAGAGAATGCGAGGCCAGTTGACAATGAAGTCCTGCAAGGATTTGGCTGCGGTGCGGGCCTGTGCTTCTTCGAGAGGCATTTTCTTCCAGAGGTTGACGGCTTCGAGGGTGGGATAGCTTGCGTTGGTTTCCTGGAAGACCTTGAGGAGGTGGGCTACGAAGCGGGTGCTGACGCCTTCTTTTTGGGCTGCCTGGGCGATGGTGAGTTTGGGCTCGCCGCGGCGGATGCGGTTGTCATAACGCCAGGCGGCAAAGATTGCTTTGCCGTAACGGTCGAGACTGTAGGCCATGCCACCTTCGCCGGAGGCGGATCGAAAGCCGTTGGCATGATAGATCGCCTGAATTCTGCTGATCGCGGAAAGTTCGAGACCGCTTTTGCCGGGGTCGGCGAAGAATTGGAGTGGGCCTGAACCGATGACTGCGTGGGAGGCAACGCGCTTGGCCGATTCGAGATAGCGCTCGAGGTTGGCATCCTGCATGAACTGCACGTCACCGAAATTGGTGAAGCCTTCGCCACCGACGGAATCGCCAGCGAAGTCGGTCTTGACCTCGATTCCCGTTAGGTCTCGAACCGTGTAAGCGTACTCACCGCTAGTGAGTCTTCTGACGGTAACGCGGCCGGGGTCGCCGGCGTTTTTGAGTGCGGCAGCGATGAGATTGGTGCGGATCCATGACACAACCTGCTTGCGTTGCTCTTCGCTCGGTTGCGGCATTTTGGGCGGTGGCATCAGCTTTTCTTCAATGGCGCTGGCTACTTTTTCCCAATGTTGAAAGCCTTCTGCCATTGACGCCTGGCTCGATAGATGTTTCAGATTCAGGCCGCCCATGGCTGCCTGGCCATGGCATTGGAAACAGAACTGTTCGAGTACTGGTTTTGCTACTGGAAGCGGTGTTGGGCCCGCTGCGTAGACGGATGCGAAGCTTGTGGTTGCGAGCAGAAAGAGGCTTCTCATAAAGCTTTCAAAAATAGACACTTTCAGGCGATTTTGGCCTTAATCTTATCACTGCATGAAGAGGCGTGCGAGCCAAAGATTTGGTTACCTTCACATTTGTCAGGCTGAGCCAAGTCCGCCTGAAGCCGAGCGGGTATTTACTTCGAGAAAAGTGGCGTGTCGATTCTTGCCCAGGGTCTTGGCGTAGTACATTGCGGTGTCGGCGTCGGTGAGTATGGAATCCGGATGAAGGTAGGCTGGTTTGCCATGAGCGATGCCGATGCTGGCGGTGAGCTTCACTTCCTTTGAAGCGAGTGGGATGGGGAGGTTGATTGCGTTCAAGAGCAGATCGGCGAGATGGATGGCTTCGGCGGGGTCTGTGGTGTCTTCGATCAAAACAGTAAACTCATCGCCGCCAAAACGAGCGAGGATGTCGACGGGGCGCATGAGGGTTAACATGCGTGTGGCTGTGACTTTGAGTACCTGATCTCCTGCGGAATGGCCGAGGCCATCGTTGATTGTTTTGAAGTCATCGATGTCTATGAAGAGAAGGGAATAGCCGTGGCCTCGACTACCCTGACCTCGCTGCAGGCAATGGGTGAGGCGATTGAGAAAGAAGCTGCGGTTGGGAAGCTGGGTGAGCGGATCGTGAAGAGCAGCGTGGGAGTAGAGCTCGGTTTGCTTTCGTGCGGAGGAGAGAGCTTTGGTGAGGGCATTCAATGTTTGATTGATCGGGAGCGCTGTGGTGATCAGGCTGAGCATCAGTACCATCCAGGCGTTGAGACCCGCGGTGGGAAAGTAACGAGGAAACTGAAAGCCGGCACCGTCGAGGAGGGCAAGGACAAAGGTGGTGGATGCACTGGCACAGATGGCCGAAATGCCAGCTCTGGTGCCGAGAAGCAAGGCCGTAACAATCGGGATCCAGACGTGGAGAATCATGTAGACGCTGCGGATTCCGCCGGAAAGCAGGGAGCAGATAAGGGTGCCCAGCCAGACTGCGGAAAGGAAGCAGAAGGCGGCTTGACGGAATTTGCCGCGCCTGAGCAGGAACAGTGATGCCAGGGCCATTACAATTCCGAGGAAGATCAGAACCGAACTCTCCAGCTTGCGGACCGCAAAGATGGGGGTGACAACAAGCAACTGAAGGCACAACCAATAGATGGAGCCACGAAGCAGGGACAGAAGGATTTCTACCGAATGAAGATCCTGCCCGTGGCTGGTTGCAGGAAGCTCATGGAGAAGTGCCCAGAGCGTCTTAACCCAGGCCATGATGCCCAATCGCTTTCCCTTCCTGAAATTCAGCGCGAATGCGGCGCCATTCCGGCTCTACTTCAAGAAAGCCGTCCACGACGTCAGGGTCGAACATGCGACCGCGTTCGGCGAGGATCATGCTTTTGGCTGCTTCATGCGAGAGGGATTCTTTGTAGACACGCTTGCTGACCAGGGCGTCGTAGACATCTGCAACGGCCATTAGCCTTGCTACGAGAGGAATGTCGCTGCCGGCCAGCCCCAGTGGATATCCAGAGCCGTCCCAGCGTTCATGATGGCTGTAGACCAGGGCGGAGGCTAGCCGAAAGAGAAGTTCATCGTTGAGTTCTGACTGGTCTCGGGCGCGATCAAGAATTTCTTTTCCCAGGGTGACATGTTGCTGGATGAGCTGGAACTCGGTGGCCGTGAGTGGGCCAGCCTTAAGCAGGAGCTGGTCTGGAATGCCGACTTTGCCGATGTCGTGAATTGGGGCGATCTGAACCATCAGGGTTATGTTCTCAGGTGTTAGTTCGTCGGCAAAAGATTTCTTTTTTGACAGGGCGATTGCCAGGGAGTGCAAATAGAGCTGGATTCGCTGCTGGTGGGCACCGGTTTCGGCATGCCGGATAGTGGTGAGCATGGAGAGGGCAGAGAAGAGAAATTGTCTGGCTGATGCTATTTGCGCTTCGCTGCTTTGGGCTATTGTGCGGTGTTGTCTTGCTTGAAATGAAGTGAGACAAATTGCGTGAGCCCAGAGGCAAATCAGCGCCGGCAGAGGAGAGATGAATGCATGCTGGTGTTGCAAGAGCCACCACGAGCCGGCGATGAGTGAGATTTGAAGGCCAGCCCAGAAGAGCCAGCGATACCAGCCGGAGATGGCGTGCATGAAAAAAGCCGAGGCGGCCAGGGATGCAATGAGCAGAGCCACTTCGGTTGCCCTGCTTGTACCCGGCCCGGCAATGGCATGCCCGCGAATGAGATTGTCGATGGCAGTTGCCTGCAGAATTGGCATGCCTGTTTCTGCGATGCCAGTTGCATTCACTCCGACAACGACGAGCTTGCCCGCAAGCCCTGTTGGCCGAGTGTTGGGCTCAAAAAGCTCTTTTGCGGAGAAGGTGGGAAGCTGGTGGGCTGGGCCAAAAGTCATTCTCGCCTGCGCGTCCAGAGGGATAGTTCGATTGCCGATCTTGAGTTGCGCAGAACTCGAGTTGAGAATCTGCAGCTCTGTGGATCTTTCATTCAGGAAACTGGTAGCGGCAGCGAGGGCGAGGCTTGGGTAGAGGAGCCCCTGATAGGTAATTGCCATTGGTAGACCCTTGTCGCGCGGGCCGATATTAAGAAAACCCTTTGCTGTTGATTGCAGGACGCTGACGTTACAGAGCGCTTTGCCGGCGTTGAAAATCGAGTTTTCGCGGGCTGAAGATGCTTCGCTTAGGACTATCGGCAGCACCACCGGGGGGCAGCCCAAAGCGCTGTCTGAGGGGGAGTTGAACTCAAACTGAAATCCGGTGATGCCTTGTGAGAGTGCCAGACTGCTGGCCAGTATTTGATCACTGAGTGGGTCTTCGGCCTCAGGAAAGAAGAGGTTGAGTACGATGGCTTTTGCGCCGGCGGTGTGGATTCGATCGATCAGTTCAGCCGTGCGTTTTCTGGGCCAGGGCCAGCGGCCGATTTGAGCCAAGGTAGCGTCGTCGATTTCGACTATCGCGACCTGGCCGGAAGCGCTTTGAGCTGGGATCAGGGAAAGCAACTGATCGAGGGCCTCGCGGTTGCCTTGTTCCAGGATTTGAGGTGGGAATACGGAAAGCAGCGTTCCCAGCAAGCCAGCAATCAGCAATGAAACGACTGAAGATTGCCGGCCCAGGGTCATCTTACGATTACCTCAACACGGCGGTTTCTTGGTTCGCTTGTGTTCGCTGGAGTGGGGATGAGGAGATCTTTGTCGCCGTGTGAGCTTACATAGAGAATGTCGCGCTTGATACCAAGTGCTTCGAGTTGAGTTCTTACGGTGACAGCTCGATTCAGGCCGAATGTGAAGTTGACCGTGCTGTCGCCGGTTGTGTCTGTGTGCCCGATGACACTTACATCGGTGGATTGTCTGTCGTCGATTGCGCGTACTATTTGTGGGAAAAGCAGACGGGACTCGTTTGAGAGAGCAACAGAATTGAGCTCGAAATAAAGCGAAAAGCTGACCTGGGGTTTCGGTAATGCGGCGAGCTCATTGCCCCAGATGCGCTGGATTTCGGCGGGATCCATGAGAAATGGCGTTGGAGCGGGGCTGGCCGGGAAGGGCAGGCGCAGTGCATAGTTTTGCTGGTTGATCTCGATGGTGGTTGCAGCGCTGGTAACGGCGATACGGCCTGTTTTGCCGTCTTCATCTGTGAGGAGAACAACAAGATTCTGCTTTGCGGGCGGGGCGGGTGTGGGAGGCTG
>JBIPMY010000626.1:0-2928 GCA_044376335.1 Bryobacter sp. | reverse complement strand
CGCAAGTCCACCAGAGAAGACTTCACCGCCGCCCTTGAAGTCCTAGAAGGCTGGAATGGCCAGATGGAAACCGGCCTCGCCGCACCCATGATCTCCGTCCTCGCCTACGAAGAATTCAAACGCGCCATCATGCGCAGCGTCACCACCGTCCCCATCAACTTCGATTCCCACTTCGCCCCGTCCATCGTCGAGAACATGCTCCGCACCCGTCCCAAGAACTGGTTTGCCGACTACGATCAGGTCCTCATCCAGTCTCTGTTGGATGCCCTCGACGCCGGCATCAAGCAACAGGGCAAGAACCCCAAATTCTGGGATTATGGCCGCTTCAACCGCATCACCATCCCCAACCTCGTACTCAGCGAAGCAGTCACAGTAGGCAAATTCATCGCCAGGCCCTGGATGCCCTTCGCCTCCGCCATCCGCACTCTCCGCCTCCCCCTCGTCGACAACTACGTGCAAGCCGGCCCTGCTCCCCTAAGCGGCGGCGTCCAAACCATCAAACAAGTCTCCAGCCGCGTCGGCCCCGCCTTCCGCTTCGTCGCCGACACCGCAGACTGGGACAATTCCGCCTTCACCATCACCCTCGGTCAAAGCGGCCACCCCTTCTCTACGCACAGCAAAGACTACTGGGAGAGCTACTACAACGGCACCCCCATCCTGCTCCCCTACAAAAAAATAGAGGCGGAAGCCGTACTCCGGCTCCGCCCCCGATAACACTTCATTAGAGAAAAAATCTACTTGAGTGACTTCTCAATCGCCCCGGTCAGCTTCGCATCCATCGGGTCCACCCCGGGCTCAAAGCGTTCAATCACCTTACCGTCCTTGCCAACCAGAAACTTCGTGAAATTCCACTTCACATCGCCACCGGTCTTGGTCAGATAGCTATACAGCGGAGTGATATTCGCACCCTTCACTTCTACCTTCGACATCATCGGGAAGCTCACATCATAGTTACGCTTGCAGAACGTCGCGATCTCTTCGTTCGATCCCGGCTCCTGCGATCCAAAATTGTTCGCTGGCACACCAACAATCACCAAACCCTGTGCCTTATACTTCCGATACAGCTCTTCAAGGCCCTTATACTGCGGCGTGTAGCCACACTGGCTGGCCACATTCACAAACAACACGGGCTTACCCGCAAACTCTTTTAGCGCCACCGGCTTGCCGGCAATCGAGTTCATCGTAAATTCATGGGAAGAATCGGCTGCTGACATAGTGAGAATGGCTCCGAGGAATAGAGATACTAGAATTTTCATCAACTAAGAGATGCCGCAGCGGCAGAAAAGGTTAGGAACTTTTTTTTGAATCCACCAAATCAAAAGCGCGAGCAATGGGCCTGGTATTCCTACGACTGGGGCAACTCCGCCTTTTCCACCACCGTAGTCACTCTCTTCCTCGGCCCCTACCTCACCTCCCTAGCCAAAGCCGCCGTCGCCGCAGACGGCAAAATCCACCCGCTCGGCCTCGCAATCGATCCGCGTGCCCTCTGGAGCTACCTCATCGCCCTCTCGGTAATCCTCCAGGTGCTCGTCCTGCCCCTGGTCGGCGCAATCGCTGATTACGGCCACAAAAAACGCGAAATGCTCGGCGGCCTCGCCCTCATCGGCTCTATCGCCACTGGCCTCATGTTCTTCATGCACGGCGAACATTACCTCTGGGGTGCCGCTCTATTCTTGGTCGCCAACCTCGTCTTCGGCGCATCCATCGTCATCTACAACGCCTTCCTCCCAGAAATCGCCGCCCCCGACCAGCGCGATACTGTCTCCTCCACCGGCTGGGGGATCGGCTATCTCGGCGGCGGCACCCTTCTCGCACTCAATCTGTATCTTTACAGCAACGCCCAGTCTCTCGGCATCTCAGACGGCATGGCCGTTCGCATCAGTCTCTGTTCAGCAGGCATCTGGTGGGGCCTCTTCACCATCCCCGCCTACATGGGCCTGCGCAACCACGCCGCTGCCCGCGCACTCCCGCCCGGCGAAAACTATCTCTCGATGGGAATCAAACAAGTCGTCGCCCTCTTCAAAGACATCCGCCTCTACCCCCAGGCCTTGCTCTTCCTCATCGCCTTCCTCCTCTACAACGACGCGATCCAGACCGTCATCTCCCTCTCCAGCCAATTCGGTTCAGACCAACTCGGCATGTCGATGGGCTCGCTCACCAAAGCAATCCTCATGGTGCAATTCGTCGCCTTCTTCGGCGCAACCGGCTTCAACTTCCTCTCAAAATGGCTCGGCGCCAAAAACAGCATCGCCGTCGCCCTCGTCATCTGGACTGCCGTCCTCTTCTACATCTATCTCGCCGTCAAAACCGAAAGCGAATTCTTCATCCTCGCCTTCGTCATCGCCATCGTCATGGGAGGCAGCCAGGCCCTCAGCCGCTCCCTCTTCTCGCAACTCATCCCCAAAGGCCGCGAGGCCGAATACTTCTCCCTCTACGAGATCTCCGACAAAGGCACAAGCTGGATCAGCCCCCTCTTCTTCGGCCTCGCTCTCGAGCTCACCGGCAACTATCGCCTCGCAATCCTCTCTCTCATCATCTTCTTCATAGGCGGTCTCATCGTACTCCTCCGCGTCAACATCCCACAAGGCATTAAAGAAGCCAACAATGCCCACTAACCTGACGGTCGCCCTCGACGGCACCCCCCTCATGGGTCCCATCGGCGGCATCCGGCGCTTCACCGAGCAGCTCATCCTCGCCCTCCGCAACGAGTACCCTGGCGACAACTACATCCCCGTCTCAGACCAGTTCGCCCCCACCCCCAAAGGCCTCGAGAAACGCTGGTGGCTCTACGGCCTGAACAAAGCCCTCAAGCGAACCGGCGCACAAGTCTTCCACGGCACAGACTTCGCTGTCCCCTACCTATCGCGAGTCCCCAGCATCATGACGGTCCACGACCTATCGCCCTGGAACGAACCCTCCCCCACCTCC
>JBIPMY010000625.1:0-2932 GCA_044376335.1 Bryobacter sp. | reverse complement strand
AGACAGAAAAGTATGGGCTCTGGAGCCGATCTTGTGTAGCAGAGAAGTGGGTTTGCTCCAGCGAGAGCCGAGAGCCAGGGTTGCCAACAGCAAATTTCCGGCAATCAGGGAACTGCGGAATACAGATGGGGGCAGCGCAAAAGTGGCACCGATATTGATGAGTAGTGTCCAGGGTAGAAGTACGCGGCCCAGCTTATGGCTGAGGAAGTGAAACCACATGCGGCGTGGGTCAAGAAGCAGGCGGGGATGACGGGCATAGGTTTGCCACATACCTGCAAGAGTTCTCATGCGGCGGCCCCACTCGCCACCCTCACGATGTGGATAGTCATAGGCGAGGGCCTGAGCTTCAAAGACAATGCGCTTGCCGGCAAAGTATGCGCCAAGCGGGAGAAGGGCATCGTCGGTGAGGGAATCGTCTGGAATGGGATGGGCCCATTGGGGGCGCATCGCGTAGATGCAACCTGTGGTGTTGAACAGGGAGTCGCGCAGCGAATGCTGTTCACGCACCCATAGTTCATAGCGCCAATAAAGATCCATCGTGGCCTGTTCATCGGTGGTGTGTCCGGAAGATAGAAAGCGAAGTTCTCCCGTAACGGCCCCGACGCTTGGGTCTGCAAAATTTGAAGCCAGGTGCTGCAGGGCTGCGGGATGAAGGGGCTGGCGGACATCAGTGAAAAACAGGATTTCGCGGTTTTGGCGGGCAAGTCCGGCATTGAGAGCCGCGGCCTTGCCTCCCTTCTTGAGGCGGATGATTTCGATTGGGACCTGATTGTGGCTGGCGGCAAAGCTGGCGGCCAGTTCGACAGTAGCGTCACTGGATTGATCGTCGAGGATGACGATTTCAAAACCATCGCGGGGGTATTCGAGGCCAAGCAGGGATTCCAGCTTGGGGATGATGAAATCAGCCCCGTTGTGAACAGCCATCAAAATTGTAACCGGGGGGCGAAAAGCTAAATCTTTAGCGACGGGGCGAGGGCGAAAGGGCAGAAAGCGGAGCAAGAGCGGGTATCCAATCAAAAAATGAAAGGCGATACCAGCACTGCACCAAAAAATAACCCACGCCATAAGTAAGTGTTAGCAGCGCTGCCAGACTGCTCCGAGGAAAAATCCGTTTTTGTCCCCGGCTGCGATTGCGTTTTTCTCCGTGGCTGCGTGTTCGTCGTCGAGATCGCTTTCGAGTACACCAAAGAATCCATAGGTGCGATGGTTTACCAGTTTGTATGAGCCGCTCATCTGGCGCGAGAGGCGGGCAATGGAGATGCCCTCGCCATTGTTTACATGAATATCGGTGATCTGATAGAGCTCAGAAATAGTAAGCGGGAGCGGGGTGACGCCCTGTTTAACCAGGTCGGCAACGGCGAGAGCATCATAGTTTTCTTCCTGATCGCCGGAGAACTCGCGGAGCAGACGATTTAGTATCCGTTTGGGATGAATACGGCTGAGCAGGGATGAGGAGGGCGGAGCGGAAAGACTGGCCTGACGGGATTGCAAAATGGGGTCGTTGAGGGCATCCCCGTTAGGGTCCTGCACATGTAGAAAGAAAGTGCCTGGCTCTTGCTTGCTGGCAAGGGCATCGAAGAATGCAGCTAGATCTGGCACGTGATGAAGCACCGAGCTGGTGATGATCAGGTCGAATTTCCGGTTGGCTGGAAGTTGGTCGAGCAGGCCTTCGAAGGTTTCAAACGGAATTTTCCAGCTTGAAGCTCGGGCTTTGGCAAGATTGAGCATCGAGGTGGAGCTGTCGAGCAGAGTGACATGGGAAACACGCCGCCCAAGCGGAGTACCGAGAAGGCAGGTGGTGGCCAGACCGGTGCCACAGCCGATGTCGAGCACCGATAGCGTTTCGGGAAGAGAGCTACCCGCAGCGCTCAACAGATCCTGACTCAGCAGTTCAAACTGCCGGGGCAGGCTTTGCCACATATCCTGGTGGGCCTTATCGTAATTCAAGCTTTCATATTTGTGAAAGGTAACGTTCACCGCAGAATGAAAATCTTTTTCATTTCGCGTGGATTGACAGCGGGCCATGATCGGGCGGAGGGGGGCGTAGGGATCCATCAAAGTCTCAAGGAGTATGATATCGAGATTGGCGGGAGTAGGGGTCAACGCTTAGCGAAGAATAGAGTTGGAGGCAGAGTTTGTTTTCTTGGACTCGGGTTTTGATTCTGGAGAAGCAGACCAAGCCGAAAGAGACTGATTGAGGGAGCTTAGATCTCCTGCAATGCTGATTGGGGCTGATAGTTCTACAGGGGTTTCAGTTGCAGTGCTGTGCACGACAGGAGTTGCGGCGCTGTGTGCGATAGGAGTTGCGGCGCTGTGTGCGATAGGAATGGAGGGTGGCTGGATTGAAGAAGCTTTTCGCCATCGGAAGACGAAAACTTCTACAACAAGAGCCCAGCAGACGAATAAAAGCAGTGTCATAGGCGAATGGCCATTCCATAGACTCATATCGACGGGCAGGTGAAAATATGAGCAGAAAGTTCGACATACTGGGTGAGAATGAGTGCAATCAAGAGCCTGGTGTGGGGATCGCCGGCAACGATGAAGTGGAGCGAATTTGCTTTTAGTAACAAATTTTAAGCGGTTTCCCGAGGCGTGGAGTACGGCACGGGGGACAACGGGAACCAGTGTTTACGCAGGCACGCTGGCGGAATATCTGAAGCATCTCGAAAATCCCGAGGCGATCTTCGTAGTGAACTGTGATCCTGCACTGACGCTGAGGCTGGCGATGAAGCAGATTACCGGCCCGAAGCGTGTGCTGGTGGCGGTGGATCTTGTGTTGCGTATTCCACGGGGAGTCAGGGCGAAGTTGTTGCACCCGCTGAGGCGCTACTTGTATGGCAAGGTGGATTATTTTCTGAACTACTTCCGTGACGTCAGCGGAGTGAAGCGGTACTTTAACGTGGGCCAGGATCGTAGCGAGTTTGTGGACTTC
>JBIPMY010000216.1:0-9990 GCA_044376335.1 Bryobacter sp. | reverse complement strand
TACACCGACCTGGCTCAGACCGACGCTGAAACCGGTTTGACCGACGGCCTGCTGGCCAAGGTGAAAGACGTGCCCAAAGTGTTCTATACCAACGGTAGCTATGAATATTGGGGCCGTAACGCAGCGCTAATCCATGTGACCCCCGACGGCAAGAAAGACGCCGAAGTCGCGCCCAACACCCGCATCTACTACGTAGCGGGAAGCCAGCACGGCCCAGGCAGAATGCCGCCCCCAAAGACAGGCAGCGTCAATTTCGCAAACATGAACGACTATCGCCCGCTCTACCGCGCCTTGCTCACCGCGATGCAGGAGTGGGTAAAAGACGGCATTGCCCCGCCCGAGAGCCGCTATCCACGGATCGACAAAAAGGAACTGGTGAACTTCGAAAATCTCAGCGACACCGGAATGCCCAAGCAACCGATGCGAGCCTGGCGCGTAGACTATCGCACCGAGCCGCCAGTACTCGGCAAGCAATTCCCCTTGCTCGTACCAGCCATCGGAGCAGACGGCAACGAACTGGGTGGAGTGAAGATGCCAGAAGTGGCCGTCCCGCTAGCCCGCTACCGCGGCTGGAACTTTCTAGCCGACCCGAATGCGCCAAAGGGTTATGTCAACGACATGGTGGGCTCCACACTCCCTTACTCGACCAACGACGTCAAGAAGCGCTACGAGACCCGCGAAAAGTATCAGGGCCAGATACGCGAAGCTGCAACCGCGATGGTGAAGCAGCGGCTATTACTCGAGCGCGATGTGGAGGCAGTTGTCACTCGAGCCGGACAGGCTTGGGACTGGGTCCAAAGCACCAAGTGAGAAAGTACTAGCGGACGCTAGAGCGTCTCATGCTCTCTGCAACGAATTTCGCGAATGGACGAATGTCCGATGCAACGCTAGCATGTTCGAGTGCTCCGAGATAAGCTCCGCGATCTTCAAGCCGTATGACTGTCCATGGATAGCCACCAGAAGCAAGCATTGCATTCATTAGAAATCGTGCAATTCTCCCGTTTCCGTCAGGATAAGGATGAATGTACCCAAAGAGCCAATGCCCAAGTACAGCTCGAACGGCTGCGCTTGGTTCGCTCTCTATGAGTTCAAACAGCGTTGGCATGGCATCACGTACAGCCTCCCAGCGTGGCGGAATGTGGCGCGAATTTCTTAAATACACCGCATGATTGCGGTACCCTGCCAGAGCTGAAATTTGAAGGATTCCGGCAACCACGCAAGGCTGGAAGAGTTCGCGGTACCAGTCGCGGTGGCTCCTGGCCACCAACTTGCCTGCATCCACCCCGCTGACAATTTGACCCACATCGGATTTGACGATCTGAAATGCCTGCCAGTACCCGCGAGCCGCCAGGGCATCCCGTTGCTGGCGGTCCGCTTCGATTCGCTCCGGGTTCCACTTCCCCGATTCCACCTGCTCGATCAACTCCATCGAAACGTTATAACCTTCGATCGATAGCGAGTGATACGCGTCCACACGATAGACATCTTCGACAGCACGAAGATAAGCCTCACGATCAGCGGCTAGGCCGTCAGATTGGGGAAACACCTCAATGACAGATTGACGAGTGGCTTGCCATAGCTCATGCAGTCGCGAGGCGATTGGCGAAGAGCCTGCAACCAAATTCGTTTTGGTGGCCGTATTGATGAAAGGGTTGCTTTCGCGTACGTCGTAGCCAGCGCTCTTCATGGTTTTGACAATTTCATCTGCGAAGCTGGCCCGATCCATATCGCGCAGGGCTCCTGCAATACGACCCGCAATTCTTGATCTTCCCCCTTCAAGCAGTCTCGTCAACAAACCTGAAGGGTCTTTGATGCTCGCCAGTGCGCTGCGAACTTCTATTGGATTGGTCTCAAAAAACTTCTCTTGCACTCGAACGAGTGCCGCTTCGACACCAATCAGCCGAAGGCTGTCTTTCTCAACACAATCGGATTTAAGCAACGGCTGAGATTCCTTCAAATCATAAAGCGTGGTGCCTGAAGGCAACTGAAGTGTATTGTTGTTTCCTTTGGGGCTTACAACCACCACTTGAACCGGGGCCACAGTATTTTCAGCGAACAGGAGCAAAGATTGCTCGGGGGAAAGGTACCAATCGGAGCCGAATCTTGAGTGGCAATAGCGGGCGCAAAACTCCCAAAATGAGGCATACCAGGGTGTGCTGTCTCCATCGATAGTGGCCGGAGATGAAGATATTAGCCACCCCTTGATCACCTCTTGCAAAAAGCCATTCTTCAGCAATCTGTCGCGATCCAGACGTTTAAACTGCTTCGATTCAAACACGCGAACCCCTCCACGCTGAAGTTTGTGGAGATGAGCAAGAGACGCAGCAAGCTTCTGATTCGGTGCGGACATGAGTATTTCCGGCCTTGGACAAGTCTATTGTGTTGTGCGGTTACAAGTTTATTATGTCGTGCAGGTTCAAGTATATTCTGTTTCTGCTCCCCCCGGGATCTCAATTTGAATTCTTGGACTCATCCCTTGATACGCAACCCCTGATAGCCTTAAGGTAATGCAAGATATTCCCGGCATCCAAAACATCGTAGCGATCGGTTCAGGCAAGGGCGGCGTGGGCAAAACCACGGTCAGCGTCAATGTCGCCATCGCGCTCTCACGTCTCGGCAACCGCGTCGGCTTGCTCGACGCCGATGTCTATGGGCCAAACGTTCCCCTCATGATGGGTGTCAGTGAAGCACCCCTTACCGATGGCCAGCAGATCCGCCCGATCATCAAAGAAGGCCTCCGCGTCATGTCGATGGGCTTTCTCAATCCCGGCGACAAGCCACTAGTCTGGCGTGGCCCGATGTTGCACAACGTGATGCAGCAGTTCTTGCGTCAAGTCAATTGGGGCGAGCTCGACTATCTGATCATCGACCTGCCGCCCGGCACCGGCGACGTTCAGCTGAGCCTGATGCAGTCCACCAAACTCACTGGAGCAGTTGTCGTAACAACCCCCAGCGACGTCAGTCTCGAAGACGCCCGCAAGGCCGTCAACATGTTCCATCAGGTGAAGGTTCCTGTCCTTGGCATGGTTGAGAACATGAGCTATCTCATCGCCCCGCAAAGCAAAGAACGCATCGACGTCTTTGGCCACGGTGCAGGCAAAAAGACTGCCGAAGTAATGAACATCCCCTTCCTCGGCGAACTCGCACTCATCCCGGAAATCCGCAAAGGCGGCGACACCGGTAAGCCCGTAGCCCTCGAAGGCCCGGCCAGCGAAATGGCCTCCGGCTTCTACGCCGTCGCCAAAATGGTAGAGGCCCGCTGCGCCGAAGTGAGCCAGGTTGCCGGCCCGACCATGACCATCAGCGACTAAGCGCCCGGTTCAGCTTTTCAGTCAATTGTGGAATACGATCCGGATAGCGTAGCAACTGCCGGATCGATTCGCTTCCGTCGCTCTCCAGCCACACCTCAGCCGCCCACAAGGCATAAGCATAGGCAGTACCCGCCTGAGCCGAATTGAGCCCGCCCCAGGGCCCTGCAATCCTCTCAAGGCCAGGCAGCTTGCCTGACGATAGCGCCTGTCGCAATTGCCGACGGTAATCTTCCGTCAACCGGTCTCCGCTCAGATGTTGGGCGAGCCCTTCGTGAATCCAGGTAGGGAAGTGGCCGAACCGAGCAATGCAGGCATGCACCATCTCATGGGCAAAAACCTTCCGCATCTGCGGCCCCACCCTGCTCCGCTCATAAACCAGCGGTACTTGAATGCGGCCGTCAAACAGACCCCCAGCCCAGGGCGAATGCCCCGCAGCCTGCCATGCATCCAGCGGAATCACAATGGCAGTTACCTTCGACCCAATCACACAACCAAGCTCATGCCGAATGCGCGCGTACTCTTCATCCAGAGCATCCAGCATCTCACGGGCAACGGTTGAGGAAACTTGCCCGCTCGGGTAGTGAAGCGTCAGATCGGGCGACGAAGTCGTCGCATCCTGTGCAAGCAGCGAAAGCAAAAGGAGCCACATCTTGCACAGCTATCGGCAGATCGCCGCAATTTCTTAAAGGACGCCGTACTTCTTGTACACGTCGCGAAGATAAGCACCCTTTTGCAATTCCGCGCGGGAATTGTTCTCCCCAGTTACCTTCGCATTTGCCAGTTCAATCGTCTTCTCAATCAGCGCTGTCGGAATCACCACAATGCCATCAAAATCGGCAACAATCAGATCGCCCGGATTCACTTCCACCTCGCCGCACATGATCGGCTTGTTATACGAAGTCAGCAATCCGCGACCGTTGGAATCCAGCGGCTTCATCCCTGTAGCAAACACAGGAAAACCCAGCTCTTCAATCATCTTGACGTCACGCACAAAGCCGTCCATCACGGCACCCCTCGCGCCACGTGCAACAGAAGCAGTCGAGAGCAACTCCCCCCACGGCGCATTCTGAATCGAGTTGCCGGTAGCGATCACAACGATGCTGTCGGGCAGGATCGCATCCACGGCTTCAATCTCGGCATCAAAAGGATTCGGCAGAATTTCATCGCTATCGACGAAGGCGATCGTGTGCGCGTACCCGGCAATCACCTGATACTTCGAATAGACCGGGCGAATGTATTCGCGCATAACCTGACGGCGGTATCCCAGACTATCGAGTGAGTCTGAGAGTACCGCCGTATAGAGATTCTGCGAGATGTGATCGAGCAGGCTCACGATTGTTTACCCGGCGCCCGCTTCGCTCATGGCCGGACGCTGCGCAAAGCTTGCTTCCACGTAGTGCCGGTTCATGATTGCGATGTTTTCAATCGAAATGCCTTTGGGGCAGGTGGCTTCGCATTCCTGCATGTTGGTGCAGGAACCGAACATCTCTTCATTCATCACCGTTACCATCTTCAGCGCGCGGTCGAGCTTCTCGGGCTGACCCTGCGGCAGAAGATTCAAGTGCGCGATCTTCGCCCCGGTAAAGAGGCTGGCCGACGCATTCGGGCAACTCGCCACGCAAGCGCCGCAACCGATGCACGCTGCTGCGTCCATTGCGCGGTCTGCGTAGATTTTCGGAATCGGAATCGCATTCCCGTCAACAGCAGAACCAGTCGGTACAGAAATGAATCCGCCGGCCTGAATGATGCGGTCAAACGACGCGCGGTTCACCATCAAATCCTTTACGACAGGGAATGCTGTTGCGCGCCAGGGCTCGAGAAACAGCTCATCGCCATCCTTGTAATGACGCATGTGCAACTGGCAAACCGTCGTCTTCGGGAAGCCGCCATGTGCCTTGCCGTTGATCATGAATCCGCACGAACCACAAATGCCCTCGCGGCAATCGTGTTCAAACGTGATGGGCTCTTCGCCCTTCATGATGATCGTTTCGTTCAGAACGTCGAGCATTTCCAGAAACGACATGTCTTCATTGACGTTGGGCAGATCGTAGCGCACCATCTTGCCGGGGGCGTTGGGTCCGGTTTGACGCCATACATTGAGAGTTAGCTTCATGGTTATGGGGCTCTTTCTTTACTTATAGCTGCGCTGGGCCGGCTTGACGTATTCGAAGGTCAGCGGCTCCTTGTTCAGAACTGGCGCCACGCCTTCGCCCTTGTATTCCCAGGCCGCGACGTATGCGTAGTTTTCGTCATCACGTTGGGCTTCACCCTCGGATGTCTGGTATTCCTCGCGGAAGTGGCCACCACAACTTTCCTTGCGGTCCAGCGCATCGATGCACATCAGCTCGCCAAGTTCGATGAAGTCAGCCACGCGTCCGGCATTCTCAAGCTGCTGGTTGAGATCACCACCAGAACCCGGCACCGTTACGTTCTTCCAGAACTCTTCCTTGATCTCCTGCACTTTGCCAATGGCCTTCTTGAGGCCAGCCTCATTACGAGCCATGCCGCAATAATCCCAGATCGTTTTACCCAGTTCGCGGTGGAACTGCGTGACGGTCTTCTTGCCCTTGGCATTCAGCAAGCGGTTGGTGATGCCTTCTGCATTGGCCAGCGCCCCCTTGGCTTCCATGTGATCGCTAGCTACCTTTTCGATCTTAGTTTCTGCCAGGTAATTCGTAATCGTGTAAGGAGCAACAAAGTAACCATCAGCCAGACCCTGCATCAGCGCACTAGCGCCAAGGCGGTTCGCGCCGTGGTCAGAGAAGTTTGCCTCACCCAACACAAACAATCCAGGAATCGTCGATTGCAGGTTGTAATCCACCCACAAGCCGCCCATCGTGTAGTGGACAGCCGGGAAGATGCGCATCGGGATCTTGTAGGGATTCTCGCCCGTGATGCGGTCATAGATCTCAAAGAGATTGCCATAACGCTCACGAATCGTGTTTTCCCCAAGCCGCTGGATCGAATCACGGAAGTCGAGATAAACACCAAGCCCCGTCTCACCAACACCACGGCCTTCGTCGCACACGCGCTTGGCGGCACGCGAAGAGATGTCGCGAGGGGAAAGATTACCAAAGCTCGGATACATCCGTTCCAGATAATAATCGCGATCTTCTTCAGGAATCTGATCAGGAGAACGCTTGTCGTTCGGCTGCTTCGGTACCCAGATGCGGCCGTCATTGCGAAGCGATTCCGACATCAGCGTCAGCTTCGATTGATACTCGCCTGATACAGGAATGCAAGTGGGGTGAATCTGTGTATAGCAAGGGTTGGCAAAGAGCGCCCCGCGCTTGTGCGCACGCCAGTTAGCAGTTACATTCGATCCCTTGGCATTGGTCGAAAGATAGAACACATTACCGTAGCCGCCAGTACCCAGCACCACAGCATCCGCAATATGAACATCCATCTTGCCCGTAACCAGATTACGAGTGACAATACCGCGAGCCTTACCGTCGATCACGATCAGGTCCACCATTTCGGTGCGAGTGATCATTTTCACCTGGCCCGTCGCTACCTGACGTTCGAGCGCCTGATAAGCGCCAATCAGAAGCTGTTGGCCTGTCTGCCCTCGTGCGTAAAACGTACGCGAAACCTGCGCACCGCCAAACGAACGGTTCGCCAGCGTACCGCCGTATTCACGAGCGAAAGGCACACCCTGCGCCACGCACTGGTCAATGATGTTCACCGATACCTGCGCCAGGCGGTACACATTGTGCTCGCGAGCCCGGAAGTCACCGCCCTTGAGTGTGTCGTAGAAAAGACGATAAACCGAGTCGCCGTCGTTACGGTAGTTCTTGGCTGCGTTGATGCCACCCTGCGCGGCGATCGAGTGCGCGCGACGAGGTGAATCCTGGAAGCAAAAGGCAGTCACGTTGTAGCCCAGTTCGCCCAGCGAGGCAGCACAAGCGCCTCCAGCCAGACCAGTTCCAACAACAATTACGTGATACTTCCGCTTGTTGGCCGGGTTCACCAACTTCATATTGAACTTGGTAGATTCCCAAGCCTTCTCAATCGGTCCTGTAGGGATGCGAGAGTTTAGCGTCATGGTTAGACAAGATCCTTTCCGATGATTCCGAGCAGAACGCAGACGGGGATCGAAATATTACCGAGCGAAATTACTGCGGCCGCCGTTGTAGCGAATGTACGCAGTGTATGTGTGTAGCGGGGATGGTTGAACCCAACCGACTGGAACATGCTCCAGACCCCGTGCGTCAGGTGCAGCCCCAGCATGCTCATCGCAATGATGTAAAACAGCGACGACAGTGGCTGCCGGAAGCCCATCACCAGGTTGTGATACGGATTCATCTCAACGAAGTTCGGGTGCGTTGCGCCGGTCGTCAGATGGCTCAAATGGTAGAGAACGAAGAAGAAGAGAATGGGACCCGAGAAATACATCGTGCGCGAGGCATAGCTCGAAATCGTCGGTGTTTTCTTGATGTATGCCTGCGGACGCGCGGCACGGTTTACGTTATAGAGTTGGGCGATGGTGACTACGTGCAGGACAAAGCAGCCGAGCAATGCGATTCGGATTGCCCACAGCAATTCTGCAGATGCATGCAGTAGCTTCGCGTATGCCATCAGGGCTTCTTCAGCGTTGGGCAGATAAATCTGCAGGTTGCCCAGCATGTGGCCGATAGTGAATGCAAAAAGCACAGCGCCTGTGATTGCGACGACGTATTTTTTGCCAATGGTTGATTGGTAAAGCGCCAGGGATTGCTGGAGCTTCGAATTTGGGGCAGCAGCGGTTGCCATAGAGTTATTTGGGCCTCGGAACTTGTTCAAAAAGCGGAGTTTGGGCCTCCAGTTTCCTGGATGCAAGACTACCCGTATTGTATAGAAAATTTTACTGTCTGGCAGTAAAACGTACTCTATACCTGTAAGGAAAGGGCTATTTCCCCAAAAATAGGCGTTTGGCCAGCAGTTCTGGCAGCCCTGCCGCCAGAATCGTCCGCGCCGCAGCCTCTACGTCATACTTCACACGGCAAAAACGCACGGTCGCTGCTTCATCGTCATAAATGCAATAAGCCGCCCGCCAGTCTGTGTCCCTCGGTTGCCCCACACTGCCAGGATTCAGCAGGTAATGCACATCCGGCTCAAGCTGCAGCACAGAGCTCGATTCCAGTTCCGGCACCTGCGCCACCTGCCGCAACGACATTCTGAAATACGCAAACCCACCCTGCCGGTGCGTATGCCCAAAAAAGTTCACCGGCCCGGGAAGAAATTGCTCCATCCCTCGGGCATCGCATTCCTGAATCAGATACAAATCTTCGTCGATCGGGCTGCCATGCATCAGCCATGTCTTGGAATGCTGCAACGGCCCACGCGGCATTTTTGTCAGATACGCCTTGTTTGCTTCGGTCAGCACCTGGGATGTCCATCCAAGAGAACTCGTCGCCACCGCGTTGTAGCCCTCGGTATCGTCCAGCCCCACAGCTACCTTGTCATGATTCCCACGCACCACACTCTTGACGTGCTGAATCGACCATTCCACTGTTTCGTTCGGGCAGGCCCCATACCCAACCAGATCCCCACAACAAAGGATTTCGTCGTAATGCCCCTCGGCTGCCTCTAGCACCGAGTACAAAGCATGAAGGTTGGCATGAATGTCACTAAGAATGAGTTGGCGCAGGAAATTTCTCTCTCTCTCAGTATGGCGCGAACCTCACTCGCAAGGGTGCTTCGCTACAATAAGACGATGTCATTAGTCGTTGTAGGCTCCGTCGCATATGACGGAGTCGAAACTCCCCACGGCAAAGTCGAGCGCATGCTCGGTGGCGCCTGTACCTATATCGCCTTATCGGCCAGCTACTTTACGCCCTCCAAGATTGTTGCCGTTGTCGGCGACGATTTCGACCCCGCAGATCGTGCACTCCTCGATTCTCGCGGCATCGACCTGGCCGGCCTTGAAGTCGCAGAAGGGAAAACCTTCTTCTGGCAGGGCGTCTACTCCGACGACATGAACGATCGCACCACCCTGCGTACCGATCTCAACGTCTTTGCCACCTTCTCGCCCAAGTTGCCCGACACCTACAAGACCCAGCCCTACTTGTTCCTCGGCAACATTCAGCCTGCCCTCCAAAAGCAGGTCTTCGCCCAGATGTCGAGCCTGCGCTTCTGCGGCGGCGACACGATGAATTTCTGGATCAACGACTTCCGCGCCGAACTCCTCGAAACCATCGCCGACTGGAACTTCCTCCTCATCAACGACTCTGAAGCCAAGCTGCTCTCGGGTGAATCCAACCTGCGCAAGGCTGCCGCCAAGATCATGGCGATGGGCCCCAAGAACCTTGTCATCAAGCGTGGCGAATACGGCGCAATGCTCTTCCGCCCCGATGGCCTCTTCATGGTGCCTGGCTACCTGCTCGATAGCGTCTTCGATCCAACCGGTGCCGGAGACTGCTTCGCCGGTGGCTTCGTCGGCTACCTCGCTGAAAAAGGCTTCGACCTCCAGGGCGAAATCGACCCCCACGAACTCCACCGCGCCGTCATCTATGGCAGCGTCATGGGCAGCTTCTGCTGCGAAAAATTTGGCGTAGACCGCTTCCGTACTCTCACCCGTCAGGAGATCGATGCGCGCTTCGAAGAGTTCCGGACCTTCACGGCGTTCTAAGTCTCGGCCCGGCTGGGTCGGTATCTTACTCTGTGCGGTCGTGCTTGCTTTATGCAGCACGGCCGCCAT
>JBIPMY010000215.1:0-10025 GCA_044376335.1 Bryobacter sp. | reverse complement strand
ATTGAACACTACCGGCTGGGCGGGCGTAAGATCCTTGCTGGGCCGCTCGCCGGAAACGGATTCGAAAACCCGAACAAAAGCGAGTTCGTAAAGTCATTTGAGATTTCTGCCAGTGAGAAGGCTGACCTGTTGAACTTTCTTCGATCACTCAGTGATCCAACGATTGCCACCAACCCGGATTGGCAAGACCCATGGCAACCCACTGTGATGACCCAAAGGCCGGTTCCCTCGCGGCCAAAATACATCCTACACGGCGAAGTCGTGAGGGTTTATGAGGAAGACGGTGCCATTTCGCTTCACCACGATGAGGTGCCCGGATTCATGAATGCAATGCTGTCACCTCAGGCGATGGAGTTTGTGGTCACAGACAAAAAGGCGCTGGCAGGTCTCAAGCCCGGGATGAAAATCGTAGCCGGTGTCCGCAAGCGTGGGAGCGACTATTTGCTGGAACAAATTCAAGTACAAAGGACAAGAACCAAGAAATGACAAGACGCAACTTAATCATCAGTGGGGCGCTATCGGCGTTCCATCTTAGAGCACAAAGTGCAGCACCAACCGTGACGTTACCCAAGCTGCCCTATGCCCTTGACGCACTGGAACCTTTCATCGATGCCCGCACGATGGAGATTCATCACGGCAAGCATCACCAGACCTATGTGGATAACCTGAACAAGGCCCTCGCTACTCAGCCCGAATTGGCCAAAGAGCCGCTCGATCAGTTGCTGAAGAATCTCAGCTCGGTTCCAGATTCAATTCGTGGAGCCATTCGTAACAGTGGTGGTGGCCACGCAAATCATTCCCTGTTCTGGCAGACTCTGGGCAAGCCCAAAGGCGGTCCGGCCGGCAAGCTCGTGAAGTCAATCGAGAAATCGTTTGGAAGCCAGACTGCATTTGAAGACAAGCTGCGTACTGCGGGCCTCGGGGTCTTCGGCAGTGGTTGGGTTTGGGTGGTCCCCAATGGCGGAGATGGCCTTTCGATTGAAACAACGCCCAATCAGGACAGCCCCTGGAACGCCGGTAAGACACCACTCTTCGGCCTGGATGTTTGGGAGCACGCATACTATCTGAAGTATCAGAACCGGCGTGCGGATTATCTTGCAGCAGTGTTGAAGGTGGTGAACTGGGACTTCGTATCGGCTCGCTACGAGGACCTTACCAAGTAAATGCGTTTGCTGCTTGCAGCAATTTTGCTTCTGGCGTCGTGTTCGCAACAAACTCCGACGCCAGAGAAGGTCCAGCACTATCGCTTGAGCGGGGAAGTAGTGCGGCTTCTCAAGGATGAGCTCGTGGCAGTGATCAAGCATGAGACGATCACCGATGAAAAGGGCGATGTATGGATGGATGCGATGACAATGGAATTTCCTGTCAAAGATCCGAAGATCTTCGAACGGTTGAAAGTTGGGGCCCATATCCGGGCGCGAGTAAACCAAAGTGATTCTAGCTACGACTACTGGATCGATGAAGTTGTGTTGGCAAAACCGTAGCAGGTGTATGCTACTGACATGAATCGTCGCGACTTTCTCGGAATGTCTCTTGCCGGTAGCAGTGCATTGGCTGCGCCTGCCAATAAGCGGAAACGAATGATGGATTGGCTTGCCGGGAAGCCAATCCCCAATTACACGCCTGCGGCATTCTTTCTTCATTTCGGCGATCCCTACAAGGCGGGGTCTGCGGCGACCAAGCGGCATCTCGAGTTCTTTGAGCAAACGAACATGGACTTTGTGAAGATCCAGTTTGAGCAGACCTATACGCGGCAGGACTTTCTGCAGAAGCCCGCAGATTGGTCGAAGCTCGCTTTGCGGAAGCTTGATTTTTATGAGCCACTCTTGCAGACGGTGAGAGAAGTAGTGAAGTCGAGCAAGAAGGATTCGCTGATCCTGATGACTCTCTATTCGCCGTTTATGTGTGCTGGCCACTGTGCCAGCTCGCCGTTACTCAAGCAGCATCTGGAAGAGAATCCAGAGGCGGTAAAGAAAGGTATGGAGATTCTGACTGAGAGCCAGATGCTTTTTGTCAGGGCTTGCATCAAAGAGGGCATTGACGGCTTCTATATGTCGACGCAGGGGTCTGAGGCCAAGCGCTTCAGCAGCCCGAAAATCTTCTCAGACTACATTAAGCCGTACGATCTGGTTTCGATGAAGGAAATCCAGAAGGCATGCGCGTTCAACATTCTGCATGTTTGCGATTACGTTGCACCCTATGCCAACTTTGATGCCGTATACGATTACCCGGGGCATGTCATCAACAGCAACGTCCGTTTGACTGAAAAAGAAATGTCGGTGCAGGAGATTTCGCGCTTATTCAAGCGACCCTTTATGGGTGGTATGGACCGGCACGGCGTCATTGCCAAGGGCAGCCCTACCGAGGTTGAGGCTGAGATCAAGCGGGTAGTGAAGAACTGGCCGAAGCAATTCATACTCGGGGCCGACTGCACTGTGGCGGGAGAGACTGATTGGAAGCGTCTGCGCCATGCGATCGACGTTGCTCACAGCGTTGGGGCCTAGCGAGCCAGTTCGAGAACGGTTTCCAGCATTACATTAGCTCCGTTTGCGCAATGCTCCCAAGTGCTGAGTTCCTTTGGGGAATGACTGATGCCACCAATGCTCGGGATGAAGATCATCCCCATCGGCATCAACTTGGCCATCTGCTGTGCATCGTGGCCGGCACCGCTGGGCAGGTGGCGCGTCTTGAGCTTGAGCTTGTTGGCAGACGCTTCGATCACCCGCTGAATCTCGGGTGCGGCAACTGCGGCTTCATTGTGACCGTTGCTGGTGATCGTAATCTGGGTTCGTGATTCCGACGCAATCGCGGCGGCACGGGTTCTGATCTTTTCGGCCAGACGTTCGAGTTTGGCAGAAGAGAGATCTCGAATTTCAATGCTCATCTGCACCTCGCCCGGGATGACGTTGACCGCGTTGGGGCTCACCTCAAGATGGCCGACGGTGCCCACTTGAGCACCCGCCTCGGCCATCACGATCTCACGAACGGCGAGCGTCAATTGTGCAGCGGCGATCAGGGCGTCCTGGCGGTCGCGCATCGGAGTAGTGCCGGCGTGATTGGGTGCACCCTTCACTACGACATGATAGTCGTCGATCGAGACAATACCATCTACGACACCGATGGGAATGCCTTCGCGTTCGAGGGTTCCGCCCTGTTCGATGTGGAGTTCCAGATAGGCGTAATAGTCGCCGCGCCGAATCAATGCTTTGTGCAGCTTCGACGGGTCGCCGCCAATGCGCCGAATCGCCTCAGCCTTGGTGAGCCCGCGCGAGACCATCTGCAACTCGTTGGGCTTGAGCACTCCAGCAGCCGCACGGCTACCGTTCAGACTGGTGCCGGAGAAAGAAGCTTCTTCACAAGCCCAGGCTACAGCCGTAAGCGGACGGCGCGTGGTTATCCTCTGATCATTCAAAACGCGAAGAATTTGTACTGCAGTTAAGGAGCCAAGGCAGCCATCGAAGTTGCCGCCCTGAGGCACAGAATCGATGTGCGAACCAAACAGGAGCGGGGGCAGAGAATTGTCGGTGCCTGGCCGGGAGCCAAAGATATTGCCAGCCGCATCGATGCGTAGGGTTGCTCCAGCCTGCATGAGCAAATCCATGAAAAATTTCCGGCCGGCGATATCTGCGTCAGAGTATCCGATTCGACTGACACCACTCTCGAAGGTTCCGCCAGCAGGCCGCCCGATGAGGCTTAGCGCTTCAAGGTCGGCACGAAGCGCAGCGGTTTCGATTCGAGATGATGCTGCCTTCAAAACTCCAGTTGCACTGGCTCCAAAAGCACAAACAAAGGTCCTGCGGTTCATGACAGCTCAAATTAGCACAAGGATCTAGATCCAGAGAAGCAGTCGCTTCACCGTCCATACCCAATGAAGCTGCATTTCATCACGCTCTGATATTCTTAAGTGCTTAGACCAAATGTCAGTGTTTTACCCCAAAGTTCGGCCGGCGAAACCCATAATCGGTAAATCAGGCGGGGCTGAAAAATGATCTGCGACAGAGTTGGATTATCCTTCCATACCCGGGACCGGAAGATTGAAGCGCTCCGAAACTTGAGCTTTCAGAGCAGGCCGGGTGAGTTCCTGAGTATTGTGGGGCCGAGTGGCGCAGGGAAGACAACACTGCTGCGAATTTTGGCTGGCCACTTAAAACCGGATACCGGTACCGTAAGCTGTCCCCCAACTGCGAAGAATATTCTTGTACGCCAGGAGGGTGGAGTCTTTCCCTGGCTAACAGTTCTGGAGAATGCAACGTTTGGCCTCGAAATTCAGGGAGTGGGCCGCAAGGAAAGGCAAAATCGTGCTCTTCCACTGCTTGCGCGATTCGGTTTGGCGGGGCGCGAATCGGATTACCCAAATCAACTTTCAGTTGGTATGAAGCAGCGCGTTGCTTTGATTCAGGCGCTCTTGACAGACCCGGAAGTGCTGTTGTTGGACGAACCCTTTGCAGGCTTGGACTGTCAAACGCGATGGGAAGTACAAGGGGAATTAGTGGAAGTGTGGGAACAGCAGCAACAACGCACGGTGATCCTGGTGACGCATGATGTAGACGAGGCTTTGCTACTCAGCAACCGCGTATTGGTTCTAAGCCGTCAGCCAGGAAGGATCGTAGCCGAGATTGAGGTGAGCCTTCCACGTCCGCGCGATCTATCTATGTTGCTCACCGTTGAGGCCCTCAGGCTCAAGCGGCGAATTTTGGGGCATTTGGGTTTTCCAATAGAGGACCTGAAGAGTGCAGTTCATGCGCAGTGAGAGGAAAATCCCGGGCTTGGCCTTGCTGCTTCCGGCCCTCGTATTCTGCGGGTGGGAGCTCGCCGCATTCCAGGGGTGGATAGACCCTGTTTTCTTCCCGCCGCCTTCGACTCTGGCCCGCACGGCTCAGCGGCTTTTGTCTTCAGGAGACCTGCCGCGAGCCGTGATGGCAACGCTGGGGAGGGCCATCTTGGGGTTCATTCCCGGGGCTATGGCCGGTATTGCGATGGGGATTGCAACCGGAGTCTCGCCTTCGATCCGCCGAATTTGCGAGCCGTCACTGGCAGGCCTTTATTCAATGCCCAAGTTGGCGCTCTTTCCCATTGTCCTGCTTGTGCTTGGTGCAGGAGAAAGCGCAAGATTTGCCTTGATTGCGCTGGCGGCTTTTCTGGGCATGAGTATGCAGGTGTTTGATGGGGTCAGATCGATTGATGCCGGTTATGTCGAGATGGCTCGCAACTACGGGGCAAGCCCATGGATGTTGTTACGCCGGGTCTATCTGCCGGGGGCGATGCCTTCTATCTTCACAGGAGCGCGCATCACGTTTGGCCGGGCGCTAGTCATTGCCATCTCAGTGGAGCTGGTGACCGGGTCGGCTGGACTGGGCAGCATGATCTGGTTGGCATGGCAGACCTTCTCCACAGAACGGCTATTTGTGGGCGTTTTGGCAGCCGGGCTACTGGGATTTATAACGCAATCGATTCTCAGGGCAGTTGAGAAGCGTGTGGCCCCATGGCGGCACGCCTAACCGGATGTGGAGTGAAGCAAAATACTACGCCGGGATGGCTCGTGGAATCTGGTCGTACACGGGAATGCCCTCCACATTAGACCCGCTTGCAGTTTTGCGGGAGAGGGTACAGACTCGTGAGGCTGCCTTCCTGCATTTGGCCCGTGAAGCTGCTTATGAGGTTCGGGATTCGTCCGTGCGTCAACTGCTTGTTCTTGCCGGTTGCGAATACGCAGACCTTGAAAGCATGGTGAGATCGCGCGGGCTTGAGGCGAGTTTGCGGGTGCTTAGTGATGCAGGTGTGTATCTGACACAGGACGAATTTAAGGGGCGCGTTCCAATTGTGCGGCACGGGAAAGAAATTCCCGGAGGCGAAGGCCGGTTTCGGAACCCCCTCGTGAGTGGAGGAATTGAGTCAAGATCGAGTGGGAGCAGAAGCGGACGTGGAACGCCAACCCCAAAGGGGACGGCTTTTCAGGTATACCGTGATGTGCATGACCGGTTGTGGGAAGAAGAATACGAATTGGCAGGTGCCGAATGGCTACAATTGCGCCCCATTCTTCCCTCACAAACAGGATTGTCGGGTGCATTGAGAGCGGGGCGCAGAGGGAACCCGATGCAAAAGTGGTTCACCACGCCCACGACAATGACGGAAGAAGGTCACTACCGGCTGGCAACAACTACGATGATCGCATTGGCGCGGTTACGTGGCATAAAGGTGCCTTTTCCCACTATCTTGCCGGACAACAACTTTGACCCTGTCGCTCGCCATATTGCCGGAAAGAAGTGCGCTGTTCTGGCTTTTGCCAGCCCTGCGGTGCGCATCGCAAATGCGGCAATCTCGCTCGGCCTCGACCTTCGAGGAACGACTTTTTTTAGTGGCGGTGAAGCGACAAGCCCGGCCAAGCGCGCGATTGTGGATCGTTCGGGAGCCAGAATGATGACGATCTATCACATCAGTGAAGTGGGCCCAATCGGATATGGGTGCCGGCACATGTCGAACAACGATGTTCACCTGCTGATGGATTCGGTGGCTGCCATTACCCGGTCTCGCTCTCTCCCTTTTGATGAAGGTCAACAAATCGATTCATTGGCATTTACAACCTTACTGCCCTTCGCGCCTCGTTTTCTCATCAATACGGAAATGGACGACACCGGCGAGATCTCGGAAGTTGCCAATTGCGGGTGTGTATTTGGCCGGCTTGGGATGAACACGGTGATCCGCAATGTCGCCAGTTTTGGCAAGCTCACGGGCCAGGGAATGACCCTGTATGGAGTGGACATCCTGAAGATCCTGGAGCATGCAATGCCTGAGCGCTTCGGCGGATGCCCAGGCGACTATCAACTAGTGGAAAACGATACCGGTGTCCAGACAGAAATGGAGCTGCGGGTGAGTCCGCGGGCAGGGCAAGACAATCTTGATCTCGGGTTGGTGCGGGAGTACTTTCTTGAGCAATTGAAGCACTACTATGGAGGACGGGTGGCGGCCCGCGTTTGGAATCATGCGAGTGCGATTTGCGCCGTGCGCAAAGAACCGATCGCTACTTACACAGGCAAGGTCCTGCCGCTTGCTCTCGCTGGGGCAAAAAACCGGAGAAACAATTCATGACTCGTCGAAGCTTTTCAATTCTGCCAGCAGCGCTGGCCTCTGCCGCGCCAAGGAAGCTGCGTGTGGCCTCTGCCCCACACCTGAATCTGTCACCACTCCATCTCGCAATCGAGCGTGGATACTTCGGCGGAGCAGGCTTGGAAATAGAGCTTGTTCCTCTCACGCGTTCCAACGATGCCATCCCTGTCCTGGCCAAGGGTGACATTGATGTGGCGCTCTACGCCATCAGTCCACCTCTACTCAATGCAATCGCAAAGGGCGTGCGCATCCGTCTGGTGGCCGCGCGGGATCGGGCCTTGCCCGATTGTGGCGATACAGGATCGATTTACGCCCGGCAAGGGATCACCACCGTGGCAGGCCTGAAAGGAAAAAAAGTCGCCAACGGCCACCCTGCGGGGATCGTTGAATTTTCCCTGGACAGTGCACTGAAGGGCGCAGGGCTGAAGCCTTCTGATGTGGAGATCATAAGCTTGAGACCGGCTGAGGCAGCAGCCGCAATGTTCCGGGGGGAAATCGACGCAATGGTTGGCCCTGAACTGGGAAACCTTGCCGCACTAAAGCGCCCAGGAATCACTTGTATATCAACACTAGGCAGGGCCCGCCCTGGATTTCAGTTTGGATATGTCTCGTATGGCCGTCAGTTGATTGACGCACCCGTGGAATTGGGAAGCGGCTTTTTACGAGCTTTTTTCCGGGGAGTTAAAGAGTTTGCCGCTGGAGCAACACCGCGATATATGGCCGAATACGCGGAACGGTCAGGGCTGGATTTGAAAACGGTGCAGGCTTCGTGCCGTTTGCATACCGTTCCGGATGGCCGTGTGGATGTCGGCTCGCTGGAAACCTTCGCAAAATGGGCATACGAGAAGGGCTATTGCGAGCAGGAGATAAAGGCTTCCTCAATGGTGGATGACCGTTTCCTGAGGGCTGTCAAAGGCTAATGTTGCGAATCCTGTTTATTGTTCTTGGACTTTTGTGCCAGGCCCTTCGGGCACAGACGGAAGCAACCCTGACCGGTGAAGTAAGAGATCCTGCAGGGGCAATTGTAGCGGGCGCGGAGATTCGAGTTCTCTCGTTGCTTACCAGGGCTGAACGGCGCGTGAATACATCCGATCAGGGGCGATATCTCGCAGCCGGTTTACCGCCCGGCAGCTATCGGGTGACAGTGATTCGTGAGGGCTTTCGCACAGAGACACTTGAACCTGTGGAATTAACCAGCAAACGGATCTACGACCTCAATTTCAAGCTGATAGTCGGGACGCTATCGGAAACACTCACCCTGAACGAGGCACCCCGACTGGTAGACCCCTCAGCTAGTGCTCTCGGAGGAGCAATTTCATCGAGGCAGCTGCAGTCATTGCCTCTAAACGGTCGCGACCTGTTTGAACTTGCAGCGCAACAGCCTGGTGCGAGCGTGTCACTGAATACCGTTCGATCGATGAATGCCGGGCTCGGTGCACGAATTTTCGTCAACGGCATGCGGTCAAATCAAAACGGCTTCCAAATAGACGGCATTCGCATCAACGAAGCCACGGGTGCAGCTCCAGCCAGTGCCGCCGGGTTGCTTCTTGGCATTGAAGGGATTGCAGAGCTTAGGATAGTCACCAACCCTTTCAGCGCGGAGTACGGACGTGCTGCTGGCGGTGTCTTTACAGCCGTTTCGCGATCGGGCTCAAACCAGTTTCATGGTAGCGGTTATGAGTTTCTTCGTAACAGCGCGCTCGACGCCCGAAACTACTTTGATGCCGCTGGACAACCCATACCGCCGCTGCGGCGCAACCAGTTTGGTGGAATGCTGGCAGGGCCCATTCGCCGCAACCGGATCTTCTTCGCATCGAATTATGAAAGTTTTCGTGAGGCACTCACACAAACCGCCCGATCAACAACTTTGACCGATGCATCGCGCGAGGGTGAATTGCCGGGAAGACGCATTACCGTTAATCCGGCTGTAAAGCCATTCCTCACGCTATATCCGAAAGCGAATGGCCGCGACTTTGGTGACGGCAGTGCAGAATACATTGTTGCGATTTCAAACAAGACCACTGAGCAGTATTTTGCCCAGAAGGCTGATATCTATGCCACAGAACGGCTTCGCTTTACGGCGCGTTACACCTGGGACCAAGGACGAAGGGTGGCCCCCGATCCCTTCCAGGTCTGGAATTTCACAAGTGATTCCAGCTATCAGTTTTTGCACATGGGGATGCAGTATGTAGCCTCGCCACGGACGATTCATGATTTTCGGGCCGGATTCAGCAGAGTGCTGAACCTGGAGCGGGCAGACCTTAGGAATAGTGCCGCCGCATCACTGAGCTTCATTCCAGGCCAGCCATTGGGTGCAATCGAAGTTATTGGGCTGTCAGAAATGGGCGGCCCAGGGCAGCGTCTACAGCCACGCCGCTATGTCGTGAACGACTACCAGTTGAACTATGTCTGGGCCCACACCTCAGGGGCTCATCACCTGACTGCAGGTGCAGGGTATGACCGAGTACAACTGAACCAGTTGTCAGATAACGTTCGGTTTGGATATTTTCGATTCACATCCATACAGAATCTACTACTCGGGTCGGCGCGACTCTTCGACGCAATGGCGCCCGGATCGGATTCCGCAAGAGGGTGGCGGCAGAATCTGTATTTTGCATTTATACAAGATGAGTTTCGCCCCCTTCGCAGACTTAGTATCTCAGCAGGCCTTCGCTATGAAACGTACTCTACTCCAAACGAGGTAAACGGCAAGATTGCTACCCTTCGCGATCCCATACGTGACAGCGCCGTGACGGTGGGCGGGCCGCTATTTGAGAATCCTTCACGCAGGAATTTTGCACCACGGCTTTCGATTGCCTGGGAGCCATTCGGCAATGGCCGCACGGTAATCCGGGCTGGAGCCGGTATCTTCTTTGACCTGTTGACGACACGCGAATTGATCATCGCCGGAACCAGAATGC
>JBIPMY010000623.1:0-2966 GCA_044376335.1 Bryobacter sp. | reverse complement strand
GGGCTCTTCCTTGCCTGGCGAGCCAGCAAATGAACTGTTTCCTCCGCTCTATTGCTCTTCCAGCAGTTTTGCCAGTCTCTTTATAGGTTGCTGCCCATAATCCGTACCCTTGCAAATTGAGCTAGGATCTCAGGTTCTTCTTTTGCCTCAGCTAGCGGAGTTAACTGGTCCTCAACGTATTGCCAATCGAGCGTGAGCGAATGTCGCACCGCAATCCCCTCAGCGTCTCTGATATCTATCGCTCGTGAGGCAAATAACTTCATCTCCATCAGGTCTTCAGCTGAGCATGTGCGCAATTCAAGTCCGGGGCCAAATGAATATGCAGTGGCTCGGCTGACAACGAGTTCTTCAAATGGCAATGCCCCCAGGGAAACATCGATCCCAATCCCGGATGCTGATGCAAGAAGTAAAACCCGCGCTCGTCGAGCGAACTCAGCTGCATCGTTTTGTCTGCCCCGATATTGATTCAAAAGCTTGTCGACGAAAGGCTTCTCGCTCCCAAATCCCGTCAGCAAAGTGATGTCGACGTCGCGAGTTACTCTCGGTTGCCCCCACCTTTGTACCGCCACTCCGCCAATGAAGCAGGATCTCCAGCCCTGTGCATCGCAAAACTCCTGTAGCTGCCCAAAAGATCGATATCGCTTACCGGCGCACCTTTGCGAGATACCTCTGCATCTCTACCAGCCCTGAAGACTCATCCGGAACCGAAGTGCGCGTAGCGTGGTTAAATGCCCTCGCCAGCAACCGCAATGAGAGCAGATTGTCCTCATCGCGTACTTCGCGCAATCGAATCAGCTCCAGCTCCGGCCCCACCCGTTTCCAGGTTTGGGCCCAACGCCGGGTATCTTCGTCCACACTCACAATCCACGTATCCCCTAACCCGCCAAATCCAGCGCCAGCGGCAACTCCACCTGCGCCTTCGCCCCCGGAAACAAAAACTGCAACATATGCGGTGCTCTCGCAGCCCACGCCTTCTCATCATGCCCACCCTGCGGGTCTTCGTAATAAAACAAAGTCACCCCCGGCTTCCACCCCTTACGCACCAATACATCCCGCAACAACCGCACATCCCGCAGCGTCCCGCGAGGATTTGACCCCTCATGGCAACCCACATCCAGCCACACACGTGCGCGGTGCTTGTGCGTCACCGACACGATCTTGCGCAAGATCATCCGGTAATCCCACCACACCGACGGCGACATCACGGCCAGCTTCCCAAAATGCTCCGGATACCGAATCCCCAGATACATCGTTACCAGCCCACCAAGTGAACTCCCACCGAGGCCCGTATTCTTCGCTCCCGGCAAAACCCGGTATTGGTGCTCAATAAACGGCAACACTTCCTCAACCAGCATTCGCCCGTAGAGCGCCGCCTGCCCCCCATAGTTATTCTGCGGATTGCGGCTCGGCGTAAACTCATCCACTCGCCGGTCTCCCCCATGCGGAATCCCCACCAGAATCATCGGCTGCAACCGCTCGGCCTGAATCAGCTTTCCCGCCGTTTCTCCAATCTCCCAATAATTTCCCGGGACAAACGCCGTATGCGCCTCAAACACATTCTGTGCATCGTGAAAGTACATTACCGGATAGCGCTGCTGCGGGTTCTCGTCATAGCCGGGCGGAAGATACACCACCAGCTCACGATGCCCCGCAAGGATGCGTGAGGCAAAGTCTGCCCTTTTGTGAAGTTTGCCCTTAAGACTCTCTCGCACGATACTTTCTCTATCTTCTCATCGAATCAAAACCCCATTCGTCCCACGTATTCGCATAAAATGAGGACGCTTGATCCGAACCTTTTGCTCTCCTGCGCGTACTTCAATAGCGTAAGGAGTCAATTCGATATGGCAAGCATGGTTCTAGAGGCCCCTCTTTTGGAAGAAACCAGTCACGACGTAACACAACTTTTGCAGAGCTGGTCTCACGGCAATCGTGAGGCTCTGGCTGATCTGCTTCCGCTGGTCTACGACGAACTGCGTCGTCTTGCCTCCAGCTACATGCGCTTTGAAGCACCCGGCCACACCCTGCAAGCCACTGCGCTGGTGCACGAAGCCTACATGAAGCTCATCAACCAGCATGATGTCACCTGGAAAAGCCGCGCTCACTTCTTCGGAATCGCAGCCCAGATGATCCGCCGCATCCTCGTCGACCACATCCGCGCAACGCGCGCACAAAAGCGCGGCTCCGGCTTTGCCGCCCTTTCTCTCGATGAAGCCCTTGGCGTGGGTGAAAAAAAGAATTGGGAAATCATCGCCCTCGACGACGCGCTCAAGACGCTGGCCAAGGTAGACCCACAACAGGCCCGCATCGTCGAGCTGCGCTTTTTCGCTGGTCTTTCGATTGAAGAAACAGCAACCATAGTTGGCATTTCTCCCGCCACCGTGAAACGGGATTGGGTTACAGCCAAGGCCTGGCTTTTCCGCGAGTTGTCTCGCACCAAGCCCGGTGAGAGCATAGGGATGTGATTGATCGCTGGCAACAGGTAAAGGAGATCTTGCATTCAGCTTCGGAACTTCCGAAAGCCGAACGCGAAGCTTTTGTCGCCAATGCCAGCGGCGGAGATGAAGAATTGATCGCCGAAGTCAAAAGCCTTCTGAGCAGCTTCGATGATTCAGCCGATTTTCTCGAAGACGCACCCGTCCAACTGGGAGGCTTCGGAGATTCTCTCGAAGGCCGGCGCGTCGGGGAATACTGCATTGAGAGCCTGATTGCCAAAGGCGGCATGGGCAGCGTATACCTCGCACAAAAAGAGATGGACGGCGTCCCCATGAAGGTCGCACTCAAGGTGATTCGCTTCGCCGGAAGCCACGATTATCTCGCCCGTCGTTTTCGCCTCGAGCGCCAGATTCTCGCACGCCTCACACACGAGAACATCCTCAGACTCCTCGACGGCGGCGTAACGGCCGAAGGCCTCCCCTACATCGTCACCGAATATCTCGATGCCCAGAATCTTGAGCAATGGCTATCCA
>JBIPMY010000214.1:0-10062 GCA_044376335.1 Bryobacter sp. | reverse complement strand
GCCGATTGAGTCTGGTATGGAAGTACTACGACGAGAAGGGCAAAAAGTGCCCTCGCCGTTGTCTCGCCGAATTTTGATTTTTGCCTGTGTAGTTTCTCTAGTTGCCGTGATCGCGCACGTTGGTGTGGCCCTCTGGGCCCAAAGCGAGTTCACACAACCGGAAGGCATTGTGGCCTCACAAGCGCTTACCCTCGCCACCGAGGGCACTCTCTATTACGACCTGAAACAGTATCCCTACACGATCTGCCCCTACATGCCTCTGCTCTACGGGATGATGGCAGCCATGTTCAAGCTCGGTATGCCGATTCTTCTCGCCGGGCGATTGGTCAATATCGCTGCACTGGCTGCGATTCTGTATCTCATCTGGAAACTTCTGCTGCTTTATACCAACGACAGGCGTTGTGCCTGGACGGGACTCGCCCTGGGGGGCATGACACAACTGCTGCTGGGATGGGGGGTAGTGGGGAGATCTGACGTTCCAGCCATAGCTCTGAGTGTGGCGGCATTTTACTTATATGCAAGATATGCCGTAAAGGGGGACGAAGTACTCGATCAATCGGCCATCCTTGCAATGCTTGGGCTGCTCTTCAAGCAAACGGCCCTGGCGGCTCCAGCGGCGATCTTCCTCCTGCTTCTGGTGTCTAGCCCCAAACGAGCGATTCGATTCGGGCTGATCGTTGGTGGCATAGGTGGGGCAATTGTCTTGGGTATCGACAGATGGCTCGATGGACGCTTTTTGTTCAGCACTGTTTTTTCGAACATGAACCCTTTCGCCCTCTTCAAGATGCAGTTGCATTTCGAGTTCATGGCAGCGACACTTTCGCCATTGATATTGATTGCTGCCATTGGAGCGAAACAGGCCCTTGCATCCAGTGCCAAGTCAGCGTTTATGTATTTGCTGACGGCTTCAGCAATTTTTCTTCTCACGGCTGGCAAACTCGGATCGGATTTCAACTACCAGATCGAGACAGCCATCCTGCTCATCGTCTGCAGTTGCCTTTCCCTGCACAGCCTAAACTTTTTCGACCTTTACGCCATGGGGAGCAAGAGTTGGGTAACGATGCTGATTCTTCCACTCGCCGTTTTTGCGGTGCAAAACCTTAGAATCTCGACAGCAGCACTAGTAGATCGAATTGAAGGCGAGCGGAAGTTTCGTGTCCAGTTGAGAGAGCTCGAACCGTTTTTCACAAGGCCGGGTATGGTTCTTTCTGCCGACTCAAACTCGCTCGTTCACTTTCAACGAAGAATTGAAGTGGACGCGCTGATTTATCGATGGCTGGTGGAGGCAGGCAAAGTGAGTGAAGCCCGAGTGGTGGAAGATATTCGTCTGGGAAATTTCCAATCTATTCTGCTCTTTGAAGATGCGTTCGGCGAAGAAAATAAAGACCCGGAGTTTCCACGCCTGCCCAAGAGTCACATGGATATGATTCGATCCCACTATCGAATGGTGAAGCGCATCCCCGGGGCTTATCCTTACGATTTATTCGCCTACCAGCCGATTAGTGCCCAGCAGAACTGACGCTTTCTACTTCGGCGAGAGACCGCCTCAAGTGGGCTTCAAGAAACCCTGCTGCAGCTACAGCATCGCGCTTCTGACAGGCCTTGAGAATCTGCCGGTGCTCGCGCAGACAATCCGGCCCATAGCTCTCCGGTGAAAGATAGAGGAAGTAGAAGCGGTTCACACTGCCCCGTAAATTATCGATCAGCGTAAGAGTGCGCGACTGTTTGCAGGGTGCATATAGTGCAGCGTGAAAAGCCTGATCAATCCGCGACCAATCCGCACGATTGGCGACGCTCTCGAGGTGGGTTAACAGGCTGGAACACAACTCAAATTCCTGCTTGGTGAAATTCGGAACAGCCAGCTTCAGAGCATATGTCTCGAGCAAAATCCGCAATTCGAAAACTTCGCGCAACTCCTCCACTCCGGGATTGGATACAAAGGCTCCGCGGTTCGGGTAGAGATCGACGAGGCCCTCACCCTGCAACTGACGCAAAGCGTCTCGCACAGGGATGCGGCTGATCCCGAATTTTATGGCGAGTTCTTCCTGCTGCAATTGCTGCCCCGGCAGCAATTCGTTTCGATATATGGCATCTCTAATGTACTCGGCGACGACTTCAGGGGCGGTCCGATACTTCAATTGCGGCGTGGCAATTCGTTCAGGCATTCCCTATATCATAGCTTGCTGGATATTGTATACATGTATACAATCTGATACGATGAATCATGCACAATCGTGGAGCCCTCGTCTCGCTTTCGATCGCACTGATTCTGTGGTCGCTTACCTTTCCGCTCATCCGGGCCATGATGGGGGAAGTCCCACTGGAAGTCATCCTCACCCTGCGCTTCGGCATTGCAGCAATCATCCTGATGTCGGTGTGGATGTGGAAGGGCAAAGAACTCCCACGCGGCCGCGATTTCTGGCTTACCGCATTTAGCGGCTTCTGCTGTGTTACGGGCTACCAGCTTTTCTCAACACATGGCATTAAAACCGTAAGCTCAGGCCCAGCCAGCGTGCTGGTGGATACGATGCCCATCTTCGCGACTGTGCTTTCGGTCTTCATCCTCAAACATCGTCCCAAATGGCGCACCTGGACTGGACTTGGCGTAGCCCTGGGTGGCGCTGCGCTGATCGCGATGGGTGAATCGAGCGGGCGCCTCGAATGGAATTTCGGCGTGGGGTTGCTGCTGATGGCGGCCTTGATCTTCAGCATGGGCACGATCGCACAAAAGCCACTCATGAAGCGTTATGACTCACTTGGCATTACGGCAATCAGTTTTTCGGCTGGCGCACTTGCGATGATTCCTTTTGCGCCCAATCTCATTGTCTCGACCCAGCAGGTAGCACTTCGACACCTGTTCACTATCGCCTTTCTCGCTGCCGGGCCGGGCGCTCTCGCTTATGGCCTCTGGGGCCATGCCCTAAGTAAGCTGCCTGTAGCCAAGGCATCGGCATCACTCCTGCTGATTGGCCCACTCACGTTTCTAGTGGCCTGGATTTTCTTCGATGAAATTCCGGCCGCAATCAGCATTCTGGGGGCAACGATAGCCTGCGCTGGCGTCTGGCTGGTACACTCTGACGAACATGCCTAAGTTGCATCTAGCTCAGCTCAACGTTGCCCGCATGCTTGGCCCGATCGATGGTGAGATCATGCGACCCTTCGTCGAACTGCTTGCACCGGTCAACGCCATCGCCGAAGCGAGCAAAGGCTTTGTGTGGCGAGACAAGACTCCGGCAGGCGACAACACGGCAGTGCGGGTGAACGACGATCCGATGTTGATTGTGAATTTCTCGGTTTGGGAGTCTCCAGAAGATCTGGAGGCCTTCGTCTATCAGGGGCTTCACAAGTCGACACTCGGCCGTCGCAAGGAATGGTTCGAACTGCCAAAGATCTCACACTACGCCATGTGGTGGATCGAAGCAGGGTCCGTGCCGACGCGAACAGAAGCAGTGGAGCGTCTTGAACATTTGCGCACGAATGGCGAAAGCGATTACGCCTTCACCTTTCGCTTCCTCAAACGCAGCTAGCCGCCGATCGCGTACATGGGCCGGGGCGGAGGCACAAACTGTGTGGCTCCGATTTCATGGCCAATCCACTTGCGCATCAGATTCTCGCGGATTGCGGCAGCCACACCAGCATCATCACCTGCCCGCAGCAGCGCCCGCACATCCATTTCTTCAACGGCAAAGAGGCAGTAACGCAGCTTGCCGTCAGAGGTGAGGCGGATGCGATTGCAGTTGAGGCAAAACGGCTTGCTCACGCTCGCTATAAAGCCAATGTTTCCCTTGCCATCTCGATAGCGGAACTCGGTTGCAGGGGCGCGTTCATCCTGATCGGGAACAACATCGAGCTCGCCAAATTCCGCCCGCAATGTCTCGAGCATTTGATCCATGGTCAGCACTTGAGTCTTGTCCCAGAGGCCCTGGCTATCCAGAGGCATGAACTCGATAAAGCGCACTTCAATTCCTCGCTCGCGGCCAAAGTGAGCCATTGGAAGAATGTCGGCTTCAGTGATCCCTTTAACGGCAACGGCATTCAGCTTGATTGGCCCAAAGCCAAGTGATTGAGCAATGTCTATGCCTTCAAGCACGCGAGGCAACTCGTCACGACGGGTGATCTCGCGGAAGCGTTCGCGATCCAGAGTATCCAGATGAACATTGAGGCGGCGCAAACCCGCATCATAAAGAGCCTTGGCCTGCGCACCCAGCAGTACCGCATTGGTAGTGAGGGCGATATCTTCGATGCCTTCAATCTCTGTGAGCATCGCAATGAGTTTGTGGAGGTCTTTTCTCGCTAGCGGTTCGCCACCCGTGATGCGCAGCTTTCGTACACCCAGACCCACGGCCACGCGGGTAAACCGTGCCATCTCCTCGAAACTTAGAATTTCCTGTTTCGGAGCATATTGGCCACCTTCTTCAGGCATGCAATAGAAGCAACGGATGTTGCAGCGGTCGGTAACGCTAATCCGGAGATTGTCGTGCAAACGGCCGAAGCGATCAACAAGTGGTGCTTGCACGAGGTCTCTCTCTACAGTGCGAGCATGCGCTCGATCGGCAGCCGGGCACGCTCCATGATGGCTGCGGGCAACTCGAGGCGCGGCTCGAGAGTTTCAAGGCAATCCCGCAACTTCTCAAGCGTGTTCATGCGCATGTATGGGCATTCGCTGCAGTTGCAATTTTCGTTGGGGACAAAGTAGAACTTCTTGGAAGGAGCGCCTTTTTCGAGCGAATGCCGTACGCCACTCTCGGTCATGATGATCCACTCAGGGACGTCGCTCTTCACGCAGTGCTCGATCAGGGCAGAGGTAGACCCGATGTAATCAGCCATCGCCAGCACCTCGGCGGGGCATTCGGGGTGGGCTGCCACCAAAGCCGTGGGGTGCTCGAGTCTCGCAGCTGTCAATTTGCGGGCGGCAAAGGTGGCATGAACAATACAAGCCCCTTGCCAAATCTTCATGTTTTGACGGCCAGTCTGCTGCTTCACATAATTGCCGAGGTTGATGTCGGGGCAAAAAAGGATGGGCTTATCGGCGGGAATGGAATTCACCACCTGAACTGCATTGCGGGAAGTGCAGATGATGTCGCTCTCTGACTTCACGGCCGCAGAGGTGTTGATGTAGCTCACGATGACGTGATCGGGGTAGCGTTGCTTGAATGCTCTCACCTGATCGGCAGGGCAGCTATCCACCAGACTGCAGCCGGCATTCTTGTCAGGCACAACAACGATGCGCTCGGGGTTGAGGAGCTTGGCAGTTTCTGCCATAAACCAGACACCACAGAAGACGATCACTTCGCCATCGAATTGTTTGGCTTTACGCGCGAGCTCCAGGCTGTCACCGATCACGTCGGCCAATTCCTGAATCTCAGATTCCTGGTAGTGGTGGGCCAGAATGATCGCTTTGCGTTGCTTCTTGAGAGCAAGAATCTCTTCGGCGATGGAAGTATGATGTGAGGGCTGTCTCGGCTTATGGAAGCCTTTCTAGCCTTAAGTGTAGCCTACCGGACTTAACCGGCAATGCCTTTACGGCGGGGCTGCGGGGAATCCATCGACAGCAGCTTGGCAGAAGAAACCGGGACAGCTCCACCGGCACCAGCCAATTGTGGGATCGCCGGAGCCGCACCATCACCAGACATGCCGCGAGCACTAAACACGCTGCAGGCTTTGGCAAGCTTTTGCAGATCGCCACCGTCCTCAACCACCATCTCGTGCTCTACCCAGTTGCTGAGCGGAATGTTGCGGAAGAAGAGTCGTTCTTGCAGCACCATCGACTTGCGATTGAGAAAGAGGCTCTTGCTCTCGCGCGAGTAATGACGTTCTTCAACTCGGAAATCGGCAAGAAAGTCATCAAGTGCCTGTCGGCGGGTGCGTTCTTCTGTCGCCTTAATGGTTTCTTCGAGCGTCTTGGCGTGGGTTGCGATGGCGGCCCGGGCCTCGGCCATCGTCTCACGTTCTTTCGAGATCGCTACTTCCAATTTCGACTGCATGACGAAATAGGCCAGCAGGGCCGACCCGGCAGCGACAAACAACGGCATAAACAACCAGAGCATTGCGTCCATCTATGATGATCCTCAAGGAGAAGATCGGATCATCGGACGAAATCTTTATAGTCCATCCACCTTAGAGCCGCCTAAGAGTTTTCCCGCAAGCCCTAGACGGAATGAAAAGAAAGCTTTGGCAGTTTGACCAAGCCAGAAGCCAAAGCCTGCCATGAAGCCATAGTTCTTTGAATAAAAGGCACCCAGGCCATTCATCCGGTCGGCTTCATCCATTTCGGGGCTGATCATCTCCTGGGCGGCACGTTCGCGTGGCAGAACCAGATCCTGCAACACATGTACGCGCTTGCCAGCTTCCTTCATCTTGTAGAAGAGCTCAAGATCGCCATAGTATTGGCCATATCTGTCGGGCAGATAGTTCATGCTCACCAGAGCCAGCTTGGGCAGCAACACGGGCTGATCAAAAGGGTACTCAGTGCCACGGGCCAAAGTGGTATCGCCCGGCTTGGGCAAAGCAAAGAATTCGCCGGCAGGACACACGGCCCCAGCTTGCGGGTCTGCCTCAAGCGCACTTAGCATCTTCTGTATGGAATCCGGGCCCACCTGACAGCCATTGGGTAGCAAAAGTAGATACTCCCCCTTGGCGGTACGAGTGGCAATGTTTACCGCCTTGGTCCAGCCAAAGTTATGGGGTAGCCTGAGGATCGTAATCCCCTCAAACTCGTCATCGAGACGAGCACTGCCATCGCGGCTGCCGCAGTCGACAACCAGCACCTCACTCAAGTCTGGTTCAGAGCGAGCGGCCAAGGCAGTCAGGGTCGGCCGCAGGAGCTGACACTGATGCTGGGACACAATAATGATCGAAACGCGTGTGGCCCGGACTTCGGGCGATTCCTGTACGGGAGATTCCATCCAGATTCAAGGATACCCCGCGTTAGCGTTTAAGAATTGTTCCGCGAGGATCGAGCAGCACCTTTGGAGGCACAGCACCGGCAAAAGGAATCTCAAGCACATCGTCTTCCGGGCCACTTCGCATCCACCGGATTGACTTCTGCCCACGCGGCAACTGAATCTCCACAGGCACGTCTAGGGCGAAATCTTCGGGCACCAGCGTTTGCTTCAATCGCAACTCAAGCACCTTGCGCGGAGCAACGCCCTTCACCGTAGACGTTAACTCGAGGTGCGGCAAGCCTGTGCCATAAACCCATGTCTCAAAGAAATTCACGAGCTCCCGATCAGGCGCATCCTTGGGCAGCATGGCGGCAGCAGCCCGTCGCAAGTCCTCTGTGGCCATGGCCTTGCCGGCATAGTCTTTTACCAGTTGCGCCAAAAGCTTAAAGAAAGCGGCATCGCCAAGCCGGTTTCGCAACATATGCAGAACCCAAGTACTCTTCCCATAGGTGACCGCATGCCAGGCTACCGGATCGGAATAACGCAAGCGCATGCCGAAGACAAGAGGCCCGGCCGATTCAAGACTTTTGCCGTCCTTGCCTTCAAAAATCAGACGGCGCTTGTACTCCTCAAGCACTGTCTCAATCGGCTTCCCGCCCCGTCGCTTCTCGAGATAGAGAAGGGCAGAATAGTTGGCAAAAGCCTCTGCCAGCCATTCATCGCGATAGTTTTCAAAACCAACATGGTTGCCCCACCATTGGTGGGCAAGCTCATGTGCCTCTAAAATCTCCCGAAAATATCTTCCCTGCCACTCAGCCCTTTCGGCGGCGGGTAGATGGCGATCTTCAAGATAGGCAAGTGTCGATAGATAAAGAAAGCCCGGGAAACCTTGTCCGAAGGCACCTGGGATTGGCGCGGCCACTACACGAGCCAGTGGTGGCGGACCAAAAAGCGAGCTGAAAAACTCCATCGCACCGGCAATCTCTTCAGCCATGGAAGGCATGCGCGACAACGGATCCGGTGGAGGAGCAGGCGAATTCATCACAACAGGGAAATCGATCCGCCGTCGCTGGCCGGGCCCAGGTTGAGGCGAAACCATGATCTGCTGCGCAGGGCGGCTGACAAGCGCGCTCTCCAGGGTCTTGTTGGCATAAACCTCCACCTCAAAGCTGCCACGCTTGACCGAAGTGGATTCAAAGGCTCCGAGGTTAAACCCAAAAAGGCGCAGCGGCTGATCCACCTTGCAGGTAGTGAGCTTGTTATCGCCCCTGATGCTTTCCTTGCGTTGCCCGGGACAAACCAGCGTTAGCAGTTTGGAGTGTTCAAAACTCGCCTCAAAAGGCGCTGCCTGAAACTGCATTTGAGGAAACCAGCTGGCCCGCGTCGCAAGATACAAAACGTCGTTGCCTGCGCGGAAGAAGATGTTGCCTTCTTCTTCAATCTCAAGCACTCCTGTCTCACCGAGCTTCAGTGGCTGAGCCGGCTGCAGAAGCAAGCCTTCGGAATCGCCATTGCGCAACAGATTGGCGCGTAATGCATCCCGCTGGAAGACCTCGACCGGCTCGCCATTCCATCGCGCCGCCTTCACGCGCAACCGGGGAGAAAGATCCACGGGCAGAACACTCAGGCCTTCCTGATTTGAACGCAGAGTCATTCTGACGGTGGCACGAAACTGCAAGTCCTCGGCAATCACAGCCTTCACTTCAAAACGTTCGATTTTTGCAACCGGCCCCGGCATCACACGTGGCTGGGGCCTCTTCGGTTCAAAGTGCGCCCAGAAGTTATATCGATTGCGACCTTCCAGATTCTCCATCTGGCCAACCAGCAATTCCTCACGGCCGCGCGGATCGAGATAGATATCGAAATTGCCCAGCTTGCGGCCCGACAAAGCCGCAAAAAAACATCCTTTGCCAGGCCCACCGCCGTTACTGAGATCTTCAAGCAGGCGCGTTTCCAGGCTATCGCTGAGATTGCGAACTACATCGTTCCATTTCTCGGTAAGCAATACCCCGCGCTCGGGGCTCCTTTTTGCTGTCTCGCTGCGGTTGAGCTCATCCATCCACTTCTCGCCGGTACCATCGGTAAACAAGAAGACCGCCGCATGGAAATGCTCGGCAAGGTTTGGTTCTCCAGTAAAGCTGGCCAGAGACCGGCGTTCCATCCGGTTCGGGGGAATTAAGAGGATCTCGGCATCTTCAAGCTCTTCACTTGCGACAAATACCGCACCCGTCCGCACGCCGTTGACAGGCTTGCGGAAGATCAGCACGCCTTCGGTCAGGAAGATGCGGACCTCATTGCGACGGTATGCAAATTCGCGCACACGGAAGCAAGCTTCCGGATCAAGAGTGGCGTCCCTGAGAACCTTGCTCAGGTCGCCTAATTTGAGACGGGAATCAGTTGTGGTTGTCTGGCTGAAGAGGGCCGACCCAAAAAGCAAGAGACCAAAGAAGGCGTGGATCCATGTCACGCTTTCAGTTTAGCTTTCAGCCTGCGGCTAGTCGGCCAGGCCTGGGCCTTCTTCGGCAAGCAGTTCACCATTGGCCTGAATAACGATGCAGCCATAACCATCCGGAGGAAGAACTTCAATCGTCACCCGTTGCAACGGATCCGGGTTGGGCAAAGAACGCCCGAGAAGATAGGTCACATAAAAATAGCCTGGCAAAGCTGAGGCCAATCGCGCCAATACAGCGGAAAGCCTGCCTTCTGCCTTCGATTCCAGATAGGCACCCCGGCGGGCAGAACATAGTTGCCACAGCGGTTGCGCGGTTGCTTCGCTCAGCTCTGCACAGGAGACAACATATAGCACTACGCCTTGCTTCTCCATCAGTGCAGGCCAGGTTGCAGGTACTTCAAACTCGGCCCCCAGATCGGGATCGAGAACCAGTACAAGATGCCTGCGACTGGAAGACGCCGGAAAGGAACTAAGCGCCAACTCAACTCCTTCGGCAAGGCTCGCTGAGGCACCATCCATATCTTTGAGTTGGTCCTTCACCAGGTTTTCGGCATTTGTCGAAAAATCGATCAGCGTTGGCTCAGACTGCGCACCCTTCGAAGGTGGATTGTATTTCTGAATCGACCAGTAGTCGGTGGCACGTTTCTGAGAGATCGCTACTTCAAGCCCCTGCTCCATCTCGTCATAGAAGCCCCTGGCTGATGCCGGGCGCTGTGGAATCAAAAA
>JBIPMY010000622.1:0-2967 GCA_044376335.1 Bryobacter sp. | reverse complement strand
ACCCCGGCGCCCCGGGGGGGGCGGGCCCCCTGCCTGAGGTCAATTACATATGGCCGGCGAATCGCCCTTCGACCAGTATCCGATTTGAATCTTATGCAGGTGAAGGGAGCGGTGAATTTGAGATTCTTTTGCCGGGGTTTGAGCCGCATCGAGGAAGCGTACACTTTGCAGGCTCGGCGCTCGTGTTTGCAAATTCCGAAAGGGATGTGCTTCTGAATGTAGGAGCCGACTTTCAGTTGGCCTTAAGTGCGGTTCCAGTTGTGAGCAGTGAGGCGCGTTTGATTCCAAACCTTGAGATCAAATCGCCGATTGAATTCCGCTCCGGTTTTGAGGCCGCATCTATTCCAATCCAAGCAGTGGTAGACAATCCCAGCGTAGTTGCGGTTGCAGATCCACCGGCCAGGTTGGGCAACACAAATCGATTGCCTGTCCAGCTCAAGGCGCTTGCAGCAGGCACTGCGACGGTGAGGCTGGAGACGCCTCCAGGATTTGTCACACCCGATGCACCGGATGCGTCGCGGATACTTCGAGTGCAGTTGCCAGCCCTGAATTTCTTCTGTTCGGTGCCAGTAGCCAATGAATCAACTTCCAGTTGCACGATTTCCACGTTGCGAGATACTCCGATCACTGTTCGCACGGGGAATGCTTTGCGGCTACAGCTTTCTCTTCGCGCTAGCGAAACGGGTCGGCCCGAGTTAACTATCCCAGCTGGCGGATCGAGCCAACAGGTCTACTTTCACGGATTATCTCGCACAGGTAGCACAAGAGTTACGTTTTCAGCGAACGGCTATCGGGACTATGTAGCGGAGATCCCGCATCTCGATAGTGGTTTTTTCTTTGCAAATACGCAACCTTACTCCGTCGCTGTAAATGGAGTTGCGCAGGCGACTGTGGAGTTCTACACGGTTAGTGCCGATGGCCAACGCGGCAGACCAGTGCCTGAGGGTATTCGGCCGGGGGCCGTCCCAGCGTCAGTGCCTGTTCGAGTTTCGGATCCGAGGCTGATTTCGGTCACTCCTTCCTCATTGGTATTTCAACCCGGAGAATTTTCAAAGTCTGTTCAAATCAGAGGATTGAATCCAGGCTCGGCGACTGTTGAGCTTGGAAGTTCCGCTGGATTTGCACCACCAACGCCGGCCGCAATTCTAGTTCGAGTGAACTAATGCTGTTTCGAAAAAGATTGAGTTGTTGGAGCGGCATGCTTCAGATATGGCAGATCAAACTATCAGACAAATCCCACAAATAAAGGAATAAACTCAGTTTCATTTCAGGCTCCTTCAGGGCCTGGCAAGAAAGTTGCACAATTTCCAATGCCTCTGTCGCGCTTCAATCATAAGCTTCCGACTGGCCCCCTAGTAATGCCAGGCAGCAAGTAAAGCCATTTTTCACTCAAGCATGCTTCGAAGCTGGAAGTTGTCTTTGCCCTGTTGGTAGAACAATGTTATAAAGCAAGAATCATGCGGTACCTGCTTTATTGTTTTGTAACTCTCCTGTTAGAGTCGGCGCTGTTTGCTGAGGAGAAATGGATTCGGCTGCAGACTGCGAATTTTGAGATCTATACTCCGCAGAGTGAGAAGAAAGCGCGGGAAACGGCGCTTTACTTTGAGCAGTTGCGGGAGTTCTTTTTGAGTTACTGGCGGACGAAGGCTGAGCCGGGGACTCCGGTGCGGATTGTGATGTTTGGGAATGAGAAACAGTATGCTCCGTTTCGTCCTCATGAAAAGGCGGCAGGGTTTTTTCAGCATGGGATCGACCGTGACTGGATTGTGCTGAGCGGCTATTTGCCTGGGTGGGAACGCCTGGTGTGTCATGAGTATACGCATCTGATGGTGAAGCAGGCGGGGTTGAATCTGCCGGTGTGGCTGAATGAGGGGATGGCCGAGATTTACTCTACGTTCAAGCCATCGGGGGCCAAGGTGCAGGTGGGGGATTTGATTCCGGGGCATTTTTATGCGGTGCGGGAGGGGTGGATTCCGCTGGAGCGGCTGCTTGATGTGAAGCATGATTCGCCGGAATACAACGGAAAAGGGACGGCGCAGTTTTATGCGCAGGCCTGGGGTTTGACCCATATGTTGATGTTGCAGCAGCAGAATCAGAAGGTGTATGCGCCGGTGTTGTCGAAGCTGGTTCAAGGTGTGGCGGTGCGAGATGCGCTGAGCGGTTCGCCGTTGACAGTGAAAGTTCTTGAAGGGGATTTGCAGGAGTATCTGAAGCGGAATGACCGGTTCTATGCATCGCTGATTCCGTTTAAGAGCGAGAAGTCTGATGCGGCGTGGACGGTTGAGAGGATTGGAGCTGGGGAGGTGGATGCAACTCTTGCTTTGTTGCAGGTGAATATTGCAGCGCAGCAGGAAGCGGGGAAGCAACGGATTGCAAAGCTGGATGTGGGGCAGTGGCGAAGCCAGGAGGCGCTGGCTTATGCGGCGTGGCGTAATGGAGATATCAAGGCAGCAAGCGGGCATTTTCAAGAAGCGATGAAGTTGGGCGCGACCAGTGCGAAGTTGTATTACGATGCGGCGCGGGCGGCGATGTATTCTGGAGACAAGACGAAGGAATCGATCGGGTTTTTGAAGAAGGCGATTGAGTTGTATCCGGAATGGACGGACGCAAAGTTGCAGTTGCTTGAGCAGTACCTGTTTGTGGGTGCATATGGCGAGGTAATTGGGTTGAGGGCCGAGTTTAAGAAGATCGGCCCGAAGCAGGCGAGCCGGTTGTTTCGCGCGGGAGCATACGCTGAGGCAATGCTTTCAGGATCGGCTATGGCTAAGGATAGTTTGAAGCGCGCGCAGGATTATGCCAAGAGTGATTATGACCGGACGGAATGCAGCCGGCTTGCCGGGTTTATTGCGTCAGTTGAGGCTTCAGAGAAGGCTGGAGAGAGGGGGAGGCAGGCGCTGGCGGAGCAGATGCGCGGGATTCGGGAAAGAGCCGACCGGGAGGAAGCGATTGGATTTGGGGAGGCCGAAG
>JBIPMY010000212.1:0-10097 GCA_044376335.1 Bryobacter sp. | reverse complement strand
CGTTAAACTCCATATCGAGATTTGTATCTGTTGCCATCACTCCATGATTTGGAGTCCCGCAAAGCACTGCATGCGAAACCACAGCTGCGCCGCCGGCATTCTTCAGATAATTTCGGATGGTCATCCCGCCACGGCTGCTGCCCACCAACGCAACCTTCTTCGCCTTGGTCTCAAGAAGAACTCGGGTCACAAATGAACTCAGCTCACTTGCCTGATCGGTTGTAGACGATCGAAACGCTTCCGGCTTGCTGTCTTCTCTGCGAGCGGCAGGGTCTGTCAACCGAATCGCAAAGAGCCGGCTGGCTGGGTACCCATTGGACTCAAAGAGCCAAATTACTGGCACCCACTTTGTCGCATCGTCTCCATTGCCATGAACAAAGATCACCGGCATTTGAGCCTGGGCGATCAGCCCAAACAACAACAACGTCAGCAGGAACTTCATTAGAACTGCACCTTCAACGAGAGCTGAAGTCTACGAGCATCATAGGCCGAAGTGATCGTGCCAAAGGCGGGACTTGAGATGTTTGCATTGGGTGCCGGAAAGTTCGAGGTATTCAGAACGTTAAAGGCTTCAGCCTTGAACTGCAGTCCAAAACGCTCTGTCAAGACAAAGCGTTTGGACACGCCCAGATCGGCCTGATAAAAGGCAAAGCCGCGCACGATGTTTCTGCCAGCGTTACCAAAGGGTTGGAAATAGAGCGGAATCGAGACGTTGTTCCGGTTCAGATAACTTGTGACACTGCGCTGGCCCTCTGGAGCCAACGGATCGCCCGTAATGTTCGGTCTGAAGGCGTTGAAGCCAAGCAGCGTGAGGAAGGGTGCCACTTGCGCGCGGGCAGCAGCTGTGTAACTCAGATTAAAGGGCTCGCCAGAACGCAGGTTGACAATCGAGCTGAACTGCCAACCGCCGATGAGCTTACGCCCCTTCAGAAACGGTAACTCATAAACGACACTCGTAATGTTGTTGAACTTGCGGTCATAGTTTGAGATGCCCTTGTCCGCAGCGATGTTGTAGATGTCCTGAAAGCTGGTGCCATTGCCGTTGTTGCTATCAAAAGCCTGGCTCGAATTATCGATTGCCTTGGCCCAGGTGAAGCTATTCAGAAAGTAAAACCCTGCGTCGCTGCGCTTCTCTATCTTGGCCTGAAGGCCGTGGTATCGAGAAAAGCCATTGGCCAGCGTACCCGAAATCGAGCTGTAGGCCAGATTCGGACGGCGGTCTTCGATATTCAGATTCTCATCAATCCGATTTGGGCGCGCCTGATTCAGATCGTTGATAGTAGCAAGGTTGTCCCCACGATTTCCCACATACCCGACATCCAACAGAATCCCCATCGGCAACTCACGCTGGATCGAGAAGAACCAGCTATGCACAGCTGCCCAGGGCATATTCGGGTCTGCATGTTGCACCGTGCTGCGGCGGGGATCAAACCGTTCTGGCGACGTGAAGCCAGCCGGGAACCCCTGCTGTGTATTGAGGAAGCCAGGCGTGCCGGGCGTCTGAGCAGCACTTGCCAAAACAAATCGCGGCCCGTTGTAGGCGAGGTAACTGGTACCCGTGCGATTGAAGCTGTTAAAGCCCAAACCGTAACCGGCGCGCAATACAGTCTTTGGCATCATGTTCCAGGCGATTCCCAGGCGAGGGCCAAAATTGTTCTTATCCAGATTCACCAGAGCCCGGTCATAGATCGACCCGCTCTTGGCCTTCAGGATGGTGTTTGATTTCAAGTCCAGATTGGAGAGCAGATTGTCCCGCTCATAGAAGGGCGTAACAAGCTCATATCGTAGCCCCAAGTTCAGGGTGATCTTGGAGCTCAGCTTGAAGTCGTCCTGCACGTAGGCAAACAGGGATTGCTGCCGGTGATTCACTAGCCCATCGTTAACCAACTGGAAGGTATTGCGCGCACCGAACATAAAGTCCGCAAGGCTATACAAGCCTTGTGTTGCTGCCGTTGCAGTTGTACCCGCCGGTATCGAGAAAAGCCCCGTATATGTATTGCGGCCAATGATCGGACTCACGTCCAGGGTTTCAACTCCAAGCCACTGATACTCGATGCCTGTTTTTAAGGTGTGACGACCAGCGACGCGAGTGAGATTCAGTTTCGGATTCCAGAGCTTCGGATGCTGGTATTGAGGATTCGTCCCTTGACGACCAAACGAAGTAAAGCCAACCAGGGTCTCGGCAGTGATCCCGCCAGTGAGTCTTTTGTCGGTGGGCAATCCAGGAATTCCGAAAAGCTCCAACATGCTTGGGCCGCCAACCAGGGGAGGATCCTTGCCAGCCTCAGACGCGGAGTAGCCCATGCGCGCTTCAATGATCGAATTCTGATTCACCGTCCAGGTCAAACCGCCTGCGAGGGACGTGAGCGGAACAAACTGAAAGCCGTTGCCGTTACCACCAGCCAGCCCGGGGAATGCACCTGGGTCAAACACATCAAAGCGACTCTTGCTGAAGCGGCCAAAGGCACGAACCTTTTCTGAGAAGTAATGATCGATCTTGGCGTCACCCTTGTCGCGATAATCGGTCACGCGGCGTAAGGATTGAAAGTTATTGGCAGCAGCAGTGGACGTGTTGGCGGGCAATGAATTCAGGATCGCCCGTGCGTAAGGGATCATGTCGCTTTGAGGAACAACGCCATTGGCGTAGAGTGTCCCATTGATCGGGTTTCTCACGGGCACGCCCAAGTTCCCGCTACGCTGTGCTGCATTGGGCAAGGTGACAAACGACACACCGGAGTTCACCTCGCGATAGCCCTCGTAGTCCATGAAGAAGAAGGTCTTGTTCTTAAAAATCGGACCGCCGAGAGAAGCGCCGAATTGGTTCTGATTCTGAATCGGCCGGCCTGTCGTCGGCTTGAAGAAACCGATCGCGTTCAGCTGTGTGTTGCGAAAGAACTCCCATGCCGCCCCATGAAACTGATTTGAGCCACTGCGCAAACTGGCATTCACAATAGCGCCACCGGCGCGTCCAAACTCTGCACTTGTGTTGTTGGTAATCACGCGAAACTCAGCTACCGCATCTGGCGGAGGCTGCACAACCTGATTCGAGAAGCCCTGATTGGAGGTGCCGAAATAGTTGTTGTCGAGCCCATCGAGAAGAAAGTTATTAGCAGTGCTGCGAAGACCGTTCACGCTGAAGGATGCCTCGCGCTGCGTCGACCCAATCCCAGAGCTTGGAGTGCGTACAATGCCAGCACTGAGATAAATCAACTCCGAATAGGCACGTCCGGCCAGGGGCAGTTCGCGGATCTGTGCCGCCGCAATGGTTTGGCCGCGATCGGAAGTATCCGTCTGCAGGAGGGCCACTTCAGCAACCACCTGCACAGAGGTCTGCACCGTATCCAGCTCAAGCTTGAAATCCACACGCTGCTTGGCGCCAATTGCCACTTCAAATTCGGCACTCGATTGAGAACGAAAACCGGCCTGTGTCACCGTTGCCTTGTAACGGCCAATCGGAATCGAAAGAAACTCAAAGGTGCCAGAGTCGCTGCTCTTGGAATTGAGCTTGATTCCCTTGCGAACATCCTCAATCGTGACGACTGCAGCAACCACTGGTGCTTTGCTCCCGTCGTACACATTCCCCACAACAGCACCGGTGTCAAACTGCGCAAAAAGCGCGGCAGTGCATGCCAGTAGCAACAAAACTCTCTTCATTCCAACTAAAGTAGCTGCCAGTCAATGACTGCATCATGAACAACAACTGACAGTTCTGTTTCATTGGCTCAACAGAGATTTGCCGATCCAGCAAGGGTCTGGAGCTACGCCGAAGGCCGCGGTGATGGTTGGAGCAAGATCATAAATATTCACAGGAGCTTTGATCTCCCGCTGCTTCACCGTTGGACCGGCCCAAATAACTGGAATCTGCAAGTCGTGCATGTTCGAATTGCCATGTTTCTTGCCAGTGCCGCCATGGTCTGAAACGACAATCACAAGCGCCCCTGCCGCTGCATCAACCAGCTTTCCCACCAAGCCGTCAATCCTGCCAGCCTCCTCGAAATACTTTGCGCTTTCCCAGGCATGCTCATGCCCTGCATGATCCACGTCGTCCAGATGGACAAAGAGGAAATCAGGCTTCTTCGTCTTCCAATACTCGATCGCTGCCCTCGTTGTCTCTTCACTTTTCAAGACATGAACCGCGTGCGTCGCCGCACCACGATCGAACAAACGTCCGAACCCATCCCAGTCATAAATCGCCGCCAGGTGCAGCTTCGGCTTTGCTGCTTTCAGAACACCAAAAACATTCGGATAGATCCCCTCAGGCCCCTTGCACAAGGGCTCAATCTCAAACTTGTCCCGCTGCCATTCATTTGATGTCACACCATGTTGCTCGGGTCCTGCCCCCATCAGAATGCTGCCCCAATTCGGGCTGGACACGGTTGGCAACACCCCACGGGCTTTGAGTGTGTAGGCACCGCGGCTCATCAGGGCTTTGAGATTTGGCAGTTGCGCCTTCTCAAAAGCCGCTGTCGACAAACCGTCGATTCCAATCACCATTACACGTTGTCCGTAAAGCGCAACAGCCAGCAACAAAAGAAAGAATAAACGCATAGAGCTCATGCTATCGTGCAAAGGTCACAGCCCTATGAATCAGGAATTTGACCTCATCATCGTCGGCTCAGGCATCGTTGGCCTGGCCCATGCCTCTGTTGCCGCCCGTCAGGGAAAACGCGTTGCTGTCTTTGACCGATACCCGCGCCCGCTCGGCGCATCGATCCGCAACTTTGGAATGCTCTGGCCTATCGGTCAACCAGCAGGCCATCGGCTCAAAACCGCACTGCGCAGCCGCGAGCTTTGGCTCGAATTTCTGAACGCTGCGGGCATCGCACACCAGGTCCCCGGCTGCCTCCACGCCGCATACCGCGACGACGAAACCAAAGTGCTTCAGGAATTCGCCTCACTCGGTCCAGCCCATGGTTACCAGGTGCAATGGTTAAGCCCCGAAGAGGCAACCAGCCGCAGCCATGCGCTCAAGCCTCAAGGTCTTCAAGGTGCACTGTGGAGCGATACCGAAACTACCGTTGACCCAAGGCAGGCTCTTCGCGAACTTCCCATCTTTCTCGCAAATCAATTCGGAGTGACCTTCCACTACCAGACCGCAGTCACCTCCGCCACTACCGGAACCATAACCACGGGTAAAGGGATCTTCCACGCTCCACAAATCTACATCTGCTCGGGCGAAGACTTCGAAACCCTTTATCCTGAACTACTGCAATCCAGCGGCGTAACGAGGGTAAAGCTTCAAATGATGCGCACCCCGCCTCAACCCGCTAATTGGCAACTGGGCCCAAGCCTTGCTGCGGGCCTCACTCTCACCCATTACAAGAGCTTCCAGATCTGCCCCAGCCTCGAAGCCCTCAAAACGCGGGTCGCCGAAGAACTCCCCGATTACGTGAAGTGGGGCATCCACGTCATGGCGAGTTCAACGGCCGACAACGCGATCACTATCGGCGATTCCCACGAATACGGCCTCGCCGTCGAACCCTTCAACAAAGATTTCATCGACGAACTGATCCTCGACTACCTCAAAGGCTTCGCCACCTTTGCCGACAATTCCATCGCAGAACGCTGGTATGGCGTTTACGCCAAACACCCAGTTACCGACTGGGTCGACATCGCTCCCTGCGAAGGCGTGCGAATTTTCACCAGCCCTGGCGGCGCCGGCATGACCATGAGCTTCGGCCTCGCCTGGGAAAACTTGACGCCCTAACGCCCGCGCATTCGGTTGATATCCCGGCGGTCGCGCTTGGTAGGCCGATGCGCGTCCATTTCGTGCATGGCCTTCCGCTCCTCAGCCAACTTCATCCTGGCTGCCTTGCTCTCTTCACTTTCGACGTACATCGTTTGAGCAACAGCCCCAGGCCCTCGATTCTCACTCACAATCAGAACCTCGATGGCGAACGAAAAGCCATCGTGGCGAACCACCAATTTGTCTCCAACTCGCACTTCGCGGGAAGCCTTGGCCGTTTGGCCGTTGCATTCGATTCGACCCATATCGCAGGAATCTCCGGCGAGTGCTCGAGTCTTGAAAAATCGCGCAGCCCATAGCCACTTGTCCAATCGGACGCGGTTCACCATAATTCAGAATACTTGGATTTGGAAGAGGAGAGAAAGGAAGACCCAAAGGGCGCCGGGGAGCTAAAGTTGCTTCAGGGGTCTTTCTGAGGTTAGTCTCGCTTTGGTGGGAGTTGTGAGCTCCCCGGCTTGATTCCAATAGTAGGATACTCTTTTTGGAATTGCAAGAGTTTTCTACTAAAAATAATAGATGAGTACTTTTTTTACTTTTCCTTGCCCTTCACTTCAATACCCGCCATTCCTTCTAACACCTTGATTGTAGAGCAGATATCCTCTTCTCCGTGTCCTGTGGCGATTGCAGCCTGAAACATCTGGCGAGTCAAAGACGTGAGCGGTAATGGTACTCCGAGCTCTGCGGAAGACTCGAGCATGAGCCCAATATCCTTATGCATCCACTTTACGGAGAAGTTTGTAGAGAAGTCCCGACGGAAAACATAAGGGGCCTTGAAAGAAATTAAGCCTGACTTTGCAGCAGAGTTGTCCAGGATGTCGAGCATCAATTCCGGATCCACTCCAGCCTTGGTGGAAAGCACCAAACCTTCATTAAAGGCGTTCAGCAAATTCGACAAAACCAGATTCTGGGTCAGCTTCGCATGCAAGCCAAGGCCTGGGCCGCCACAGTAGTACAACTTCTTGCCCATCGGCTCAAAGTAGGGTTTTACCCGTTCGAAGACCTCTTTGTCCCCGCCCACCATAAAGGTCAGATTTCCAGATTCGGCCCCAGGTCGCGATCCCGTACAGGGCGCATCGAGGAAATGTACTCCTTTGGCCTTGCACGCCTCACCAAGCTTCCGGGAGTCTGAGGGCGAAATGGTGGAGGCATCCACGATCACCGTTCCGGGCTTGGCCCCTTCCAGCAGTTGATGACAAAGCTCACTACTCATTGCTGAGTCGCCAACGCAATAGAAGATGCAATCCGCGTTCGCTGCCACTTCGGCAGGGGTCGCATAAGCCTTCCCGCCCTTCTCTGCGGCCAGCTTTTCAGCTTTGCCAGCGGAGTGAGTCCATATAGCCACATTGTGGCCTGCATCCATCAAATTCCGGGCCATGGGGTAACCCATGATGCCCAAGCCGAGAAAACCAAGATTCGCCATGGTCCTTCGATTGTATTCTGCCTTAGGCGACAGTCGAAAGGTGGTTCTTTGCCAGAAGTCGCAAAACTAGCAAATCCGAGGGCTGAAACGTGGTCATAGGAACGTTGGTGGCTTCGGTTTCCTCGATCACAATGTGCCTGCGGATCAACGTGCGAAGGTCTTCCACTGTAATTCCGAGTTGCTCGGCGACCTCGGCTTCTGAGTACTGGGCTTTGTTGATGGCAGGCTTGAGATGCATATAGCTAGCCTGATTGTAGGGACAACTGGCTTTCGATCAGTATCGGGATCTACCTTATTCTGTTCGATTTGTCGCCTCAGTACTACTAGCGCCCAACGTAACGGGAATAAAGACTGCGGGCTATGCCAATATCCTGCGTTCCCTTGATGATCGCCCGGCCATCCGGAAAAATCGTCAGCTCAAACTGCTCATTCGGTGAGAAACGAAGGGCAAATTCATTTCGACGAAGAATCCCGAGTCCAGTTAGCTGTTGCTCAAGGGCCTCCAGATCAAGAACAGCCATACGCTCATGAATTTGCACCGCGTTGCGCCCACACAAACTGATCGGGGCCCGCACCCGCCCGTCAAGGAAATCAAAACGCCGGCCCTGGCAGCAGGAACAATCTGGATCGGCAGAAATCTTCACTTGCCTCGTTGTGAACTCCCAGCTATCAAACGTCGACAATTGCAGCGGCAAACTTTCAGCACCACTCACTAGCAACTTTGTCGCCATAGCAGTCTGCCAGGCAGCAACCAGACTGGTGATGGTGTTGAGCACGCCAGCCGTCTCGCAAGTCGGTTGTGCACCCTTGGGCGCCTCAGGGTAGATGCAGCGCAAGCAGGGCCCAATCCCGGGCAACACCGGAAAAGCAAGACCATAGCTTCCAACAGCTGCGCCATAAATCCAGGGCACGCCTCGCTCTATCGAATAATCGTTGATCAGGAATCGCGTTTCAAAGTTATCAGTCGCATCCAGGATCAGGTCCACATCTTCGAGCAAATCTTCAATGTTGGCAGCGTTCACATCAACAGCCAGAGCCTCAACACGCACCTCGCTATTGAACTTGGCGATCTGCACTGCCGCTGCTCCTGCTTTGGAGCGCTGCTCGCGGGCATCGGCTTCATCAAATAGCCATTGCCGCTGGAGGTTGGACCACTCGATCACATCCCGATCCAGGATTTTCAATCGGCCTACTCCCGCACGAGCCAGGGCCGCTGCCTGAAAGGTACCAAGTGCCCCGCACCCCAAAATCGCCACATGCGCATCAGAAAGACGCCTCTGCCCCTCCGAACCAAATGGCGCAAAGCGAATCTGCCGCGAATACCGATCTGTTGGCAACACTTTACCTATGCTAACAATCACAATCATTGCGGTTGCTAAGATCAACAAAGGTGTTATTGCGAATTCAGCGGGTACTCATGGGACTCCTGGTAGCGGTTGTCGCTCTCGCACAACCTTATGAGGGGAGCAAAATTGTATCCATTGCCTTCGCTCCAGACTTGCAACCGATACCGGACGAGGAACTTCGTCAGATCCTTCCACTGAAGCCGGGCGACACGTACTCTCGACTGCGATTGAGAGAGGCCATGGCAGTTTTGTATCGCACGGGCCGCTTTGCAAATCTGAGCGTGGAAGCCACTTCAACCCCGGCTGGCCTCACCCTCACCTTTGTTACCGAAAACAATGAATTCAATGGCAATGTAGAAGTAGTTGGCACCCCCGGGTCAATGGCTAAAGGTGGATTGATCAATGCAGCCAAGCTCCCACTGGGCAGCCCGTTTAACCAGAGTCAGTTAAACCAGTCCATAGAATCGATGGAAGCGGAGTTGCGCATCGCAGGCTTTTACGAGAGTAAAGTGCATTATGAAATTACCCGGGACAGCTTGCACCAACAGGCAAATATCCGATTCTTCATCGATCCCGGCCCGAAAGCCCGCTTTTCTTCTCCGATATTCAAGGGAAATCTCCTCCTAAAGGAGGAGCAACTCATCAGGGCAACTCACTGGAAGCGCTTTTGGAGCCAGCTCGGCTGGCGTTTCGTAACCGAACAGCGGGTTCAAAGCGGCATCAGAGGCATGCTCCAGAGCTACAGGAAGCGCGAGCACTTGATGGCAAAAGTGCAACTGGAGCGGCTCACCTACCAGCCTAAAGAGAAAATCGCCATACCCAGCCTCAAAATTGAAGCTGGGCCGAGGGTTGAAGTACGCGCCATTGGCTTCAAAATCAAACAGCCCATCCTTCGTAAACTGGTGCCTGTTTACGAGGAGCAGAGCGTTGACAAAGATTTGTTGATCGAGGGGGATCGAAAAATCAGCAACTACCTTCACGCGAAAGGTTTTTTCGATGCCAAAGTCGCTTATGAAGTCGAACAGGACGACATGCCTGTCGACGAGATTAATCCCCGCAAGAACACCTTCATTGACTACAACATCCAACCGGGACAACGCTTCAAAGTCGCGGCCCTTGAACTCAAGGGACATCGATACTTCGACCGCACAACTCTCTTAGAGAGAATCGCAATTCGTCCGGCTACGATCATCCGCTACCGGCAAGGCCGCTATAGCGATGAATTACTGGCTGGAGACCGTGCAGCCATTGAAGAGCTCTACCGAAGTAACGGATTTCTGGACGTGAAAGTCACCAGTGCGGTGGCACGGCAGTTCAAAGGCCAACCCAACCTGGTTGCAATCACCATCAACATTGAAGAGGGCCCCCAAACCAGAGTGGAGGCCGTCCGCCTTGAAGGCGTTGCCGACAGCGATCAGGACATCATCCAGGGATATATTGGAGTCGTTCCAGGGCAGCCCTATTCAACCCTAACGATAAATTCAGACCGCACGAGAATCGTAAATTTGCTCTACCAGGCCGGTTACTCGGAGGCAGTTCTAGAGGTGAAGGTGGAGCGCGGCAGTACCCCAGACCAGGTACAGCT
>JBIPMY010000621.1:0-2985 GCA_044376335.1 Bryobacter sp. | reverse complement strand
ATCCAGAGTCTTTCTATAACCGTGAAGACCCCTGGGATCTCGCGAAAACTTCCGATGGGCTGGATGGGCAAACCGACTCTGTCAAGCCAACCTATTTGATGGCGACGCTGCCGGGTGAGACCAAGCCGGAATTCTTGCTCCTGACGACCTTTACTCCTCGTAACAAGCAGAACCTGGTTGGCCTGATGGCTGCTCGCTGTGACGGCACACGATTAGGAGAGCTTGAAGTGCTACGGCTTTCAAAGCAAGAGCTGATCTACGGGCCGATGCAGATTGCTGCCAGGATCAATCAGGATCAGACAATCTCGAAAGACCTGACGCTTTGGAATCAGCAGGGCAGCAAGGTAATCAAGGGACAGATGCTGGTTCTGCCCATGGGCGAACAATTTCTCTATGTGGAGCCGATCTACATCCAGGCCAGCAATGCGCCAATGCCGGAATTGAAGAAAGTCGCGGTCGGTCTAGGCAGCCTAATCGGCTATGGAAATACCTACGCCGAAGCGCTGTCGCAATTGGGCGGTGGCATCGTTGAGGCCGCCGTGACGGCCGCAACTGCACCCGTTGCCGGTGCGGCTCCAGTGCAGACCCGGACGGTAAATGATCCACGGGTGGACAAGGTTCGCATGCGCCTGAAGCATTATAAAGAGCTGATGGGGCAGGGCAAGTTTGTTGATGCAGCTAAAGAACTGGAAGCGATTGAAGCCGAGATCAAGCAGTAGCGCGGCGCTGCGTGTCTGATTCTGCAGCCGTATGTTTGCGGCTGCTACGGGTCTCGGCCATGTTTTCGGTTGCGATATTGAGCGTAGCTGTCAGTGGTTGACTCTGCGCTTCTGACGCCCCCCAGGAAAAGACTACCGAGAAGGTTCCCAAGGACTGAAGTTGATAGTCCCAGAGCTTCTCTGAGATCTCACTCAGCCGCTGCTGGGCAGGTGCGCCAGTGAGCTTGGGGAAGATCAGAACAAACTCGTCGTCGCTGCTGCGGGAGCAGAAGCCGGATTCACCTGCGACTTCGCCCATCAGCGCGTCTACGGTAACCAGCAACTCTTCCGCTGCGGTCTTCCCGTGAATCTCGTCGAGCCTCATGTAATCGTTGATACCCACTGCAAGGACAAGGCCCGTGAACGGCTCAGCCGAGGCGAGTAGCTGGTTCAGCGTCGAAGGAGGATGCGTGCCACTCGGTACCCGCAAGTTTTCTTCGAAAGAATCCAGGTGCTGGGCCAACGTGCCTAGCGACTCCGTCTGAACTGCTGCAGGATCGCTGGCAGGTGCTTCAAACTCGGTAACCAGGTCTTCGAGAAACTTTTCGAAATCGGGCTCCCGATTGTCTGCTTTGGCGGGCTCAGTAGATTCGTTTGACTTCAGACGAATTCGGATCACATTCGATGGCAACGATTCTTCGGTTGCTTCGACGGGAGCTGGTTCCGGGTCGGCCACGGCCACCGTACCAGATTCAGCGACTACTGGAACTTCATCGATCTTTTGTGTCGAAACTGGCTCTGCTACGGGCTCAAGCGTGATCTCCGGCAGTACATTTTCGGCGACAACCGTATTGACCGCTATAGACTTGCGCGTCATCTCACGGAAGGTCTTGGATTGCTCGGCGAGTGCGCGCAGTAGTTTTGTATTATCTTCTTCAACGCGCTGAACGACGGTCTCATGGCGGGCCATGAGATCGATATGCCGCTCACGCAGCTTCTCATTCATGCCTTTGAGGTAATCCACCACAAGTGCAACTGAGGCCAGGCTCAGCAGGATCAATACGCAAAATATGACTTGAAACTCGTAGCCGCTCAGATTCATGAGATAGTACCTATCAACTGATGGTATGGTTCGTTGTCAAGAGGGCCAATAGGACTCAGGGTCCAAACTTCATTAGTACGAAGCCATCATCCTATCGGGTGAATTGCTTAGTACAGTGATCGGCCAATTCGCTTAGAGGGTAGGGGCCAAGAGGATTTTGAGCACGCCAGCAGCCTGAGCATTCGAGAATGCTTTCGGGGCATCGCGCAAGAGCTCACGCCCATGGATCATCGGCTCGAGCAGCAGCCGTTTCGACTTTAAGAGCTTGAGTGCTGGCTCAAATCGTCCGCAGCGCGAACCAACCAGCGTGATTTCGTTGACGATCCAGTTGGCGGAATCCACCTGCAGGCGATCTGCCACCGTGGATTTCATAACGATGGTGCCGCGCGGCTCGATCATCGTGAGTGCGGCCTCAAATCCCTGGGCCGAACCCGTGGCATCGACAACGAAGGGGAATGCCGCTTTGGGCAGATTGGGTGTTTCGCGGTGGATCACCGACCATTGAATTCCCAAGGGGTCGAGGAGAGCGAGCTTATTCTGGTTGCGTCCGAACAGATGAACCTTGAGCCCATGCAGGTGCAACACCTGGGCAATGAGAAGGCCGAGTTTCCCGTCGCCGAGGACAGCCACAGAAGCCTTTTTAGGGAAGCGCACCTGCTCGAGGATTTCGCAAGCGGCGGCGATCGGCTCGGTGAAAACTGCTTCTTTGTCCGGGATCGAATTGGGCACCAGACGCAAGTTCTCCTCGGGGAGCGTAAGGTATTCGGCGAAGGCTCCCGGGTGCTTGACGATGCCAAGAACGGAGCGAATGGGGCAGTGCCGGCTAAGGCCTTTCTGGCAGTAAAGACATCGGCCACATGCGAGGTTGATCTCACCTACGACGCGTTTGCCGATCAGCTTGGGATCTGCCGCACTCACGACGTCAGCAACAAACTCGTGACCAGGAATGCCGGAGAAGCCATAGTAGCCTCGAAGCAGCTCGATGTCGGTATTGCAGATCCCCGCGAGGCGCAAACGCAGCAGTGCGTGGCCTTTGCGCGGCCGTGGCTTCGGTATTTCGATGAGGGAGACTTGTCCCGATTCTATTCTTACGGCAAGCATTGTGATTACGAGAGCACGCGCACGGCGTATTGTTCGATGTGTGGGGCGGGAGTGAGAATCACCATATCATGGACGATCGCTAGC
>JBIPMY010000620.1:0-2991 GCA_044376335.1 Bryobacter sp. | reverse complement strand
ATACCGACTCACTCTGATATGCTTTATGAATCCTGAGGATAAGTGGCACGAATGAGAATTGCAAAAGCGGATGTTCCAGAACAGATCAACATACCGGGTGCCATCGCGCGCCAGGTTTTCGAATTCGGCGACGCAACGGGCTACAGCAAAATGGCCGGAGAGTACTTCTCCATGGCAGCCGGAGTCGATATCGCTCCATTGCTCAAAGGTCTAGAAGGCGATCTCTGCCAGTCACCGCATTGGGGTTACGTAATTGAAGGCACCCTCACCGTAACCTACACCGATGGTTCCCAGGAAACAGTCAAAGGTAACGACCTCTTCTACTGGCCGCCTGGCCACACCATCGCCATCACCGAGAACGTTGAGATGGTCCTGTTCAGCCCGCAGCACGAACATTGCCTCGTCGTCGACCATCTGAAGAAACAACTCGTCGGCTAAGAACACATCCCCTAACAGAAATTCTCCACCAGCATCAAGTCACTACCAACCGCGTCAATCTGCGACCACAGCAGATAGCGTCCGGCCGGCGACACCGCCAGCCCCAAATCAGGAGTCTTCGTTCTGGCCACCTTTTTGCGCGCACCCGTTTCGGAATGCGTCAAGACGACAGAGCGATACCTCGACTGTAAGCAGAACCTTCGCCATGCCGTCAACGACAACTTTGGCGTCGAGATTTACTGATGCGCGGGGGCCGCGTCCGCCAACGGGACTTCTGGACCCGTGAATGCGAATAATGTAAACTTCCGTCTGGCTTTTGAATATTGTCCGATACGAAATCGAATCTTCTTTGAAAAAATAGGACGAAGTCGGCCGATGAACTCTGTGAGTAGTGAAATTTACAGCCCTAACCCATTGATCCTCCTTGTCAGTCTAGAAAACCCGGAGCGAAGCGCCACGGCGCTCTTCCTTCGGCAAGCGGGCTATCAGGTGCTTGAGGCCTCGACAGGCCAAGAGGCCTTACGGCTGGTTCAGCGCGGCCCGGAATTGGTGCTGCTGGACGTGAATCTGGTTGACCTCAACGGCTTTGAGGTGCGCCGGCAGATCAAGGCGAACCCGCACACATCTCTTATTCCGGTTGTGCACCTGTCTGCCAGCTACGGGACGGACGCCGAACGAAGCGCCGCTCTAAATGAGGGGGCGGCGGCGTGTCTGATTCAACCGGTGGACCGGCTGGACCTGCTTGCCACAGTCAGGACATGTCTACGCCTCAAGGCTTCTGAAGCGTCGTGGCGTTCGCTCGATTCGAGCTATCGGGCGTTGGTTCCATCCGCGTCGGCCAGCACGGCCGCCAAAGGAGATCCAGATGTCGTGTCCAACGGTTCTCCCGCGATTGCCGAGCATACCAACCTACTTGATGCGCTACAGAGTAGTCGAGAGCGTCTGTTTCTGGCTACAAAGTCGGCTCGCATTGGAATCTGGGATTGGGACATCGAAGCAAATGAGCTGAGCTGGGACGAGCGAATGTACGAACTTTATGGCATTCACGCCGAAGACTTCGGCGGCGCTTACCATGCTTGGCGGGCGGGTTTGCACCCTGAAGATCGGGCCCTGGGGGAAGCCGCGATCGAGGCAGCACTTAGGGGCAGTAAGAATTTTGACATTGAATTTCGCGTGTTGTGGCCCAACGGCGAACTGCGCTACATCGAGGCTCATGCCGTGGTTCTTCGTGACGTCAATGGCCACGCCACCAGAATGATTGGCGTCAATTGGGACATTACTGAACGCAAGCGGGACCAAATCGCTTTGCTCAAAGCGAAGGAGGCCGCAGAAGTTGCTACCCGCGCCAAGAGCACATTCCTGTCCACCATGAGCCATGAAATCCGTACACCAATGAATGGCATTATCGGCGTGGCGGATCTTCTGAAGGCCACCAAATTGACGCCGGAACAAAGGGACCACGTCGAAACCATCCTGTTTTCTGGCGACGCTCTCCTGACCGTGATCAATGACATTTTGGATTTCTCGAAACTTGAGGCGGGCATGGTTCAGGTGGAAAGCATTCCACTCGATCTGGGCCAGCTTGCCGAGCATTGTATTGAGCTGCTTTACGGCGGGGCAGCAGCGAAGAACCTAGCCCTAATGCTCGACATTGATCCAGATATTCCGCCGATGATCCTCGGCGATCCTGCCCGCCTTCGTCAGGTTCTGATCAATCTGTTGGGTAATGCCATCAAGTTCACAAAAGAAGGTATCGTCACGTTGCGCGTGTTCGTGGACGCAACGGACATTGTAAGGCCCTTGGTGATCGAGGTGGAAGATTCCGGCATCGGTATCAGCGCCGAAACACAGGCCAAGCTGTTTCATGCGTTCGTCCAAGCGGACATGTCCACCACAAGGCACTTCGGCGGGACCGGGTTAGGTCTGGCTATCTCCAAGAGTCTGGTTGAACTGATGGGGGGTGCAATCACAGTCTCCAGCCGGCTCGGCGCCGGGTCAACGTTTTCGTTAAGATTTCCTTGCTCCGTACCAGACGACCTGGCAACAGGAGGGGTGTGCAGCCTCGAACTTGCCGGAAAGCGCTTCCTGGCATTCGACGAGTTGGACGAAGATCGGCGAATCATCTCCCGTTCTCTGGTCGGCCTCGGGTTGTGTGTTGAGTGGGTAAACAGCCGCTTGGCGCTCGCCGCGAGGCTCCGCGATGCAGAACAGCGGTTTGACGCGTTGCTTCTGGCGGTTGAGTGCGCCGATCCGGATTCGATCCAGTTTGCTTGTTCACTCCGGCCGCAGTCTTGTCAAAGCTTCCCGGTGGTGCTGCTGGTAAAGCGGCGACTGCCCCACGACCAAGATTGGGCAATACAATCCGGTCTTGCCGCTGTGCTTCGAAAGCCAGTTCGCAGAAGCCTCTTCGCTGATAGCTTCAGCCGCATCTTCGGCTCATCAATCTTGCCAGTTGGGACGCCTTCGGTGCCTGCCTCCCAGAATCTACCAGGCCTCCCGCGCGGAAGGGTGCTGGTCGTCGAGGACAATGCGGTGAATCAAAAAGTGGCAGTG
>JBIPMY010000211.1:0-10167 GCA_044376335.1 Bryobacter sp. | reverse complement strand
GAGTCGGTTGCACTTACACACGATATGCTGACGACATCACATTTTCTACTAACAAAAAGGAATTCCCCGGAGAAATTGCAACCTGTTCAGAACCTGCACCCCACGAATGGCTGCCCGGCAACCAACTGCTGCACCTGATCAAACATTCTGGCTTTAAAATTAATTCGGCCAAAACCCGCATGCAGTATAAGGACTCAAGGCAGGATGTGACAGGTCTAGTGGTAAACAAGCGAATTAACGTTCCTTACGAATATCGTCGAACAGTGAGGGCCATGGTTCACAGTCTTTTCAAGAAAGGGACATTCGAGATGCTCCGTCCGGATCATACATCTGGAGCTCTTGTTATCAGGCGACTATCTGGCACATTAGATGCTTTGCATGGAAGATTGGGCTTTATCGATAGCGTGGATCTCCAAAACAGAAAAGGCGTTTTGTCTTCAAAAGGATTTACTCGGACATCGAATGAATCGATGTACCGACGGTTCCTCATCTATAAGGACTTTTATAACTCCGACCGACCTGTAATTCTTTGTGAAGGAGAAACCGACAATGTGTATTTGAAATTCGCGATCAAAGCATTGGCTTCCCAAGTTCCGGAGTTAGTTGAATCTGCAGATACCGGATTCAGCCTGAAGGTGCGACTTTACAAGTATACGAAATCGAGCACGTCTAGAATTCTCGGGCTCAACGATGGCGGCAGTTCTGCGCTAAGCTCCTTTATCGGAAACTACAGAAAAGATACAGACAAGTTTGAAGCTCCTGGCCTCAAGCACCCAGTCATTATTCTTTATGATGACGACGATGGCGCCAGAAATATTCAGAATGCCATTAAGGGGGCAGCCAAAAGAAAAGTTGCTCAGTTTGCTCCATACGTTCACATCGTCAAGAATCTTTATGCAATGCCAACTCCAAAGATCAATGGCAACACAACTTCCAAAATTGAAGATTTTTTCGATGACAACGTCAAGTTGATGAAGTTAGGGGGCAAATCCTTCACGGCTGAAAACACTTTCGACACCAACAATCATTATGGAAAGAGAATTTTTGCGGAGCAAGTCGTGCAGAAACATGCGCCGACCATCGATTTCTCTGGATTCAAGCCTATATTGGGAGAATTGGTTAAAATCATCAGGTCACACGAAATTGCAAGGGAATGACTTAGGGCTTACGGTTTCTGGAAGTGTCATCGGCTACGCCCGTCTCAGCCGTATCCTTCTGTTTTCCGCATTTGTTTTGCGGTTGTCGCGACCGATTTCAGCACAATCTTGTTAGGCGTCTTCGCGCTGATTTCCAGTGCTGTAGCGCGCATAAAGAAGAGAGTTGCCAGATATCCGGCTTATTCATAATTCGAGCTAAATGATCGCAATCTTGATATGCGATCCTAAAATTCAAGGAATTGGATTTTTCCTGGCAAATAAGTTACTTTAAGCTTGACATATCAAGTTGAAAATGTTACAATATAAGAACGTGGGGCAATTGTCTAGCGGCCAAAGACAGCGATCTTTTCCTAGGGGCGGCCACAAGCTAAATCGTTAACGTGGGTTCGAATCCCACTTGCTCCACCGCACAATTCCATGTGCCGCTCCGAACCAATGGACCCGACAGCGCTTCAGCGCCGGGTCCATTGCTTATTTTGTTTCTGTTTTCTGGGGGTTCTTGGACAGCCTGGGAAGGTCATCACTAAATGGACTAAAATTTCAAACGCAGAAATTGTCCATTGTGATTAGTGCCAATTCACCGAAAATTGGGTCAATCTGGTTAGATTCAGCACAAAAAGCTTGTGGAAGCTACGAGATTGGATTTACCTACATTCCAAGTTGTTGCTCCCAGCCCTCGCTTTGCCATCGCGTGGCTTCTCGACGCTTAGGATGAAGGCTTCCGGTTATACGAAATAATCGTTCACGAATTGGTTCATGACGTGTGTTGGCATGCGGTAGTTCAGCAATAAGTTCCAAGGCACTATCGTCGGGCAAGTACTCAAATGGATAGAGCGTATGGCCGGGCAACTCGTCAACGGAGCCAAAGTCGTTGCGATTTTGAATATTCAGCCTTGTTTTGACCACTGTTGACAATGTGCCCAACAGGCGATCTGGATGTCTGGAAGTTGACACAATCCGAACATTACGATCCTTCTCTGGAGTGAGCTTAACCTCCTCGTATGCCTTTCCTTCGTCATTATCCTCAGAAGCGCGAAATCCAAAGATCTCATTGAGATCGGTCGACTTTTCCAATGCAACAATTTTTCCTAAGGGTGCAACGACATATATTTCATCAGCCATCTCGCACATTTTTTCCTTTATGTCTTTGTGCCCTCTTCCTCGTGCCAACAAAACAGGCTTATAAGTATTGTTCTCATTTTGAAGCCTTATCCAATTTGCGGTGACTATTGCAATTATTCGTCTTTCTTTAAACTGGCCAGGGGACTCATCTTCGTTCAGGGGCTCGTCCCGAATTCCTTCCAAGAACGAAATCGCATGTCTGCCGACTGTTGCGTTGTACGTTGGCAGAGGTCTTCCGGGAAGGACTCTGCAAGGGAAGAGCAATTCAGAAAACCTATTTGAGGAAGCTCGACCAGCTTCCATTAGAGCATTGACACCAGGAAGATTGTTTGTTATTACTTCAATTCCATTGAATCTGGAATTTGGAGCACCAGATGGCGGAAATTTTTTCGCCACTTCAATTGGAAGCATCTTGAATAGTGGGAAAAGTGTAGTTCCCGAATCGATTAGCAAAAATACTTTGCGGTCCCGCTTCAAATGTTCTGCACAGCGCGATACCAGTTGTTCGCTGAATTGCTGGGCTAGGAACTCCTTCTCCCCATTAAAGTGACCCAAGCGTTCTGAAAAGACAGAGTCGCTGGTTGGAGATACTTTTGCAGCTTTGAGTGCTTCAGTCGCCCATGAATTCCTAACTTGCAAGCGCTTCGCCACGCCATCAGCTAGCCAAGTACTCATTTCGACTAGGCCAGCCGCATGGCGTTTCTGCATTGCGGATGTTGCCTCCAAAGAGGCCTTGAGGATTGCTGTCTCTTCTTGCTTAGCCTTAAGTGAAACCATTTCATGTTCACTTCGGACAACTCTATCCGCAAAGACAAAGAAGAGTGAGATTGTTGCTGGAAGTCCTGCCAATGCTACTGTAATCATTAGGCGCAAAACGTCTTCTGTGAGTTTTGGCTCTTGAGTTAGTCTCCCCAATGCCCCACCAAAAACAAAAGTTGCCGCCAAGGCTAAAAAAGACAATCCGAAGAATCTAGGCGTCAGGAGGCCCTTTAAACTTGTTGACTCTGATATCTTAGGTTCAATTCCCATTTGATCGACTTTGTATACTTGCCTTTCAGTAGGGGATATCTTATCAGATGAGTTTGCGTTTGAGGGCTATGTAGAAGGTTTCTGGGACTTTTCTGGGACAGCTTGGGAAGGTCATCGGAAGGTCATCAGCCTGGGAAGGTCATCGGAAGGTCATCGGAAGGTCATCAGCCTGGACCGTCCCACCCGCATCCTCCCATTTTCCTGGAAGGTCATCAGCCTGGACCGTCCCACCCGCATCCTCCCATTTTCCTCAATGTTTTTGAGGCTTTTGCGACCAAATCCAACACAAGCTCTCTGACCGTCTTCGGCCCGATCTCCTGAGCCACAACTTCAAGCTCCACAGAATCAATCACTTAACCAGAAACGTAAAAGAGTCCGACAAGCCCAAATTTTGAGAATTTTGCAGGGGGGACGGTCATACCCGCACCTTACCCTACCGCTGCAAAATCGCCGCTCGGAATCTTAATACCCGCGCCAGATGCGGTCCCCGCTCAAACCGATTCTTGCAAACCGCCCGCCCCTTCCATCCCGCGAACCGATACCCACCCTGGATTCCCCAATTACCCCTCAGCGTCGAAACGAGCTTTCGTGACAAAATGAGGTGAATGCAGTAGCGTAAGTCCACGAAACTGCTACCAAGGACCTCGATATGATCTGCAATGCCACCGATCTCTCGCCCGACCAGAAGGCCGCTCTCGAAACACTCCTGGGACGCCGCGTCCAGGATAGCGAAGCGGTGAGCGTCCGCACCTTCGAGCCCGCTTCACTTTCTCCCCAGCGCAAGCTGGAGATCGCCAGCGAACTGAAGAAATACTTCGCCGAAGTAGACGCCTCCCGCAAACCCGTATCGGACGAAGAGGCAGAAGACATCTTCAACGAGGCAATGCGAAGCGTTCGTCCAGGCTATCGTCCCCATCGGTGAGAATCGTACTCGACACCGCCATTCTCGTTCGAGCGCATGATGGTGCCACAGGACTTGCCCGCGATCTGCTCCTCAGGCTTTTGGAGTCAGATCACGTCTTGCTGGTCTCAAACGAAATGCTCTATGAACTGGCCAAGGTCTTGCGCTACCCACGGATGTTAGCGCTCCACGGCCTTTCCGAAAGCCGGATCTTCGACTACATCGGATTCTTGCGTGAGGCCACTGAAACCATCCTGCCGAACCCACTGCTGGTCACCCCGATTCGTGACATCAACGACACCGTCGTTATGCAGACGGCAATCATCGGCGAAGCTGACGTAATTTGCACTCGCGACCAGGATTTCTTCGAACCTCCTGCCGAACCATTTTTACGAAAGGCCGGTATCGAGGTCTTGGATGATCTCGCGCTAATGAAGCTCTTGCGGTTTCCTGCTAGCAGTGCTCTGAAGTGACAGACTGACGTGAAATTCGCGCCCAAAACCGCGACAATCAAGAAGAGGTCCCGCATGTCGATAGAACAGGAAATTCTGGATCTAGTGCGCTCACTCCCAATCGATAAGCAACAGGAAATCTTGAGCCATGCCATTCGCCTGCGTGATGAAGCTGCCCCTCAAAAGCCATTCCGCAGCATAAAGGGCCTACTCTCCGGCCGTGGAATATCAATCTCGGCTGAGGACATCGATGAAGTCAGATCCGCGATGTGGAAAAGCTTCCCATGACCAAACACAAAGTAGAAATCTACTGGAGCCAACCCGACAACGCCTTCATCGCCGAAGCCCCAGATCTCCCCGGCTGCTGCGCCGACGGCCCCACCCGCCAGCAAGCCGTCGCAAACCTCGAAACCATCATCGAAGAATGGATCGAAACCGCAACCGACCTTGGGCGTGATATTCCGACTCACTCGTCCTTCCCGACAGAAATTGACAGTTTATGAAGGTAGCGCTACTCTAGCACTATGGCCTTGGCGTCTTTAAACATTTCTCTACCGCAATCCTTGAAGGATTATGTAGAAAATCAGGTGACTGAAGGCGGCTACAGCACTCCAAGTGAATACCTCCGTGAACTACTGCGACAAGACCAACAGCGTCGCGCAGAAGACAAGCTGAATGCACTCCTCCTTGAAGGCCTAAACTCCGGCCAACCCATCGAAGTCACCCCGGAGTATTGGGAAAAGAAGCGAATCCAACTTCTTGAGCGGCACGCCTTGAGGTCCAGGCAACCCTGATCGTGGGCTATTTCATTACCCCAAAAGCAGACGCTGATCTCGACGAAATAGCAGATAGCTTGGTGGACCACGCCGGCCTCGACTTTGGACTCCGCTTTATTGCCCAAGCCTACAGACGCTTTGAGCTGCTCTCTACCCAACCGGAAATGGGCTGGCCCTGCCGGGTCCAGCACAAACAATTGTCCTTGGCACGCGTTTTCACAATGGAACAACCATTTGAAAAGTATCTGATTTTCTATCAGCCAAATGACCTGCAAATCAAGATTCTTCGAGTGCTTCACGGAGCTCAAGATCTACCCAAAAGACTCGCCGAGGAGGGTGTACTTGGCGAGTCGTGATACCTAAACCTGATTTGGGAAGGTCATCGGGAAGGTCATCGGAAGGTCATCGGGAAGGTCATCGGCCTGACCCGTCCCAGCCGCATCCTTCCATTTTCCTCAATGTTTTTGAGGTTTTTGCGACCAAATCCAACACAAGCTCTCTGACCGTCTTCGGCCCGATCTCCTGAGCTATAACTTCAAGACCCACAGAATCAATCACTTAGCCAGAAACACAAAAGAATCCAGCCAGCCCAAATTTTGAGAATTTTGCAGTGGGGACGGTCATACCCGCACCAAGCTCTACCTGCAGCAAAATTGCCTCATCGGCAGCAATCTGTTTGCGGCTTTAAGAGCACCTACCCTACCGGCAAATGGCATCGGACGAGAACACAGGCACAAGTGCACATGCATCGAGCAAAGCAACGGGCCGGCGCTTCACCTCGGTCTACTCTTCGCCGCCCTCAGGAATGCCCGCGCCTTTGTCATAAAGCCCAGCCTCATAAGCATCGCGCGCCATCTTGTCGAGTGCCGCTTTCCGCGCTGCCTTTCGCTTCGAGTAAGCAATGACATCGCTAAGCTGAATTCTGCGATGCTTGCCCACAAGGCTGTATGGCATCTCACCAGCGTCCAGCAACCGGATCAGGAATGGCCGTGACACCCCCAATAACTCCCCAGCCTCTTGTGTAGTGAGCTGCTTCTCTTCCGGAATCAGTAAAAGAGATCGCCCCTGAGCCAGGTTGCGAACCGCGTCCTTGAGCAGCGAGTAAAGCGGCTCTGGAATGCTAACATTCTCGCCCTTGGGCCCCGACAATTTCGCCCGGCCACGCCCCAACAACCGCCCCAAATCCTGAAGCTTCTCAGCATCCTTCAAGCGAATCGAAACAGCTTCATGCACCATGCCTTCAGAAGGTTCGCAGAAGGTTCGCAGCCTGACCCGTCCCACCCGCATCCTCCCATTTTCCTCAATGTTTTTGAGGCTTTTGCGACCAAATCCAACACAAGCTCTCTGACCGTCTTCGGCCCGATCTCCTGAGCTACAACTTCAAGCCCAACAGAATCAATCACTTAGCCAGAAACACAAAAGAATCCGACAAGCCCAAATTTTGAGAATTTTGCAGGGGGGACGGTCATACCCGCACCAGGCATGATCCGCAATAGATCAATCAGTTCTTGTACGCTAGACGTCACTCGTCTATATTGATACTCAGAGAGGCATGATCAGGAGCTACCGCGATAGAGAAACCGCCCGGCTGGCATCTGGCGAGTTGATTCGTCGCTGGGAACCTTTCCGCCCACAGGCAGAAAAGCGTTTGCGCGTTCTCGATGCGGCAACCTCACTTTCAGATCTTGCCGCATTGAACTCTAACCGGCTCGAAAGCCTCAAAGGCAATCGCAAGGGGCAGTACTCCATTCGGATCAATGACCAATGGCGAATCTGCTTTACCTGGGCTAAAGACGAACTTGGTCCATCGAATGTAGAAATTGTGGATTACCACTAAACCGAAAGGAACAACCATGGCACGCACACCCATCCACCCCGGAGAAATCCTCGCAGACGAACTGGAAGCCATCGAGATCTCCGCTAAAAAACTGGCCGACCTTCTCGAAGTCCCACCCAACCGCCTCTACCAACTTCTGGCTGGCAAGCGAAACATCACAGCAGACACCGCCTTGCGTCTCAGCCAGTTCTTCGGCATGTCAGCCGATTTCTGGATGAACCTCCAAAGTGCCTACGAACTCGACCTCGCCCGCCAGCAACTCGGCAAAACCATTCAGCGCATTCCAAAACGCAGCGAAATCAAAATTCCCTTGCCAGCCGCTTGAGACAATGACCAAACACAAAGTAGAAATCTACTGGAGCCAACCCGACAACGCCTTCATCGCCGTAGCCCCAGAACTCCCCGGCTGCTGCGCCGATGGCCCCACCCGCCAGCAAGCCGTCGCAAACCTCGAAACCATCATCGAAGAATGGATCGCAACCGCAATCGAAATCGGCCGCGACATTCCAAACCCCTCTAATCATTTACCTCAAGCAGGAGACAAGCTGACGGCACTCCTGCTCGAAGGGCTCAGCTCTGGCCAACCCATCGAAGTTACAGCGCAGTATTGGGAAAAGAAGCGAATCCAACTCCTTGAGCGGCATGCCCTGAGGTCCAGGCAAACCTGATCTTGGGCTATTCCATCACCCCAAAAGCAGACGCCGATCTCGACGAAATACAAGAAATTGCAAGCGGCTTCACAAGGCCAAGCCCAGCAGCCGAACAACGACATCATTATCGACTGCGATCATGACGCTCCCTCACCTTGCGGGCGATCCCCGCGTGCATCTCATGAATGAACTTCGCTTTGCCCTGATACCCGGCAGACCCCGCTACCTCTGCAAGACAAGTCCGCGGAAACAGTGCCAGAAGAGGCTTAAGCAGGATCCCACCTTCTCTCTCCACTACCGTAAACTCCATCCCGGCAGACCAGCTATGAGCAACCCAGATCCGCTTCGGCACAACCACTTGCCCCTTCTTTGAAAGTCGAGTTTTATCCATAAACTAGGATCTCAACAGGACTATAGCGCCCACCGCAACCAACATCCCAACACCCTCGCAATAACGGAACTTTAACGGCACAAAAAGCAATCGGCCTATACCGATAAACTGCCGTTAAACAAGCTCCGAACCGAAACTCCTAACCTCACCCAAAGCAATTCCCAAATCAATCCGGCTTCACCCGAAGCGGCTCTTTATGATGGGCCAGAATCATCCACCGGTCCCCAGATCGCAGCCGCTCTGCTTCCACCGCCTTTTCCCCGCCAACAACACGAACAAAGTGGTCATACTCCCGGCCATCCGCTGGCGAGCGATACCGCAAATAAACCACCGTGTTCCGAATCACCTTTTTCCCTGAAGCCGAGGCGCCGAAATCGCGACACGGCACCGCACTCTCCACCGGCGCACCCTTCGGCCGGCAAAGCTTCTCCACCCTCTGTACCGTCCCCTCAACCTCGGTGTAGTTCAGCGCATTGTTCACAGCCGTGAAAGCCATCAGCAGCAGCCCCACCAAAAGCATCAGTCCAGCAACAATCAAACGGCCCATTCGAAACGCACGCCACATACCGGAAGGATCGGCTGCCTTCCACTCAAGCTTTACCTCTTCGCCCGCCGCCGCTCCATCGCCAACTCGCGCACATGCTTGCGAAGCCCTTCCGCTTCCGGGCTCTGTTGCGTCCAGGGCATATCCCGGCGGTTATCGGGGTCTTCCCCTCCAGCCAATCCAATCTCGTCCCCGTAATAGATCAGAGGCACGCCACGCTGTTGAAACAGCTTGGTAAACGCTTCCCGGCGCTGCGTCCAAGTGGCAGAAAATCGGCTCATATCATGCAAGCCCAGAAACGTAACCAACTTCTCCGGACGCGAATAAAGGCTATCCTTCACGAGAACTTTACTGGCTTCAAACCCTCCACCCGCAGCAGAGAACATCTTCCGCAAGGCAAACGCGAGCGGAAAATCAAATACGCTATCGAAACCAGCCTGGCCCCGCTGAAACATCGAAACCAGCAGCGGATCTTCATCCAATACTTCTCCCAGGGTTTCGATCCCTTCAAACTCGGCGTGCAAAGCACGATTCCATTTGGCCCAAAAACTCACAGGAGCATAAGGCACCGTATCCTGCCGTATCAATTCAATGCCGGTAACACCAACCCACCACAGCGCATTTTGAATCAGGTAAGTCTCTACCTCCGGCTCCTCCTGATTCAGGTCAGGCAAAAGATTCCCAAACCAGCCGCTTTCCATCCCCCGGTAAGCCGCCGGATCGAGCGTCGGCTGAAGCTGTGTCCAGATCTGCCAGTTGCAGGGCTTGTGTTCGTGATACCAGTTGGGCAGTGGCGGTGCCTTCACCCAGGGGTGCAAAGGCCCTGTATGATTCGCCACCTGGTCCTGCATGATACGAAGCGTCCGGCCCTTGCGCTGTACCAGTTCCCGAATCGTTTCTACACTGCCAAAATGCTCGTCGACGGCATAAAAGTCGATGGCACCATAGCCGTGATAATCGGTCGATTCGATCCCGTCATACTTGGTCCCATCAAGACGATTCCCATTGTCATACCAGGGCGTAAGCCAGAGAACACTTACTCCCAGATCCACCAGGTAATCCAGCTTCTGGATCACCCCGCTCAAGTCCCCGCCATGATAACCGCGAGGGCTGCCTGGCCGGAACAAGCCACGCGAGATTGCCGGGTCATCGTTGGAGCTGTCCCCGTTGAAAAAGCGGTCCGGCATCGCCAGATAGATGAGATCGCTCTCCCGCAATCCGCTCCGCCGGGCTGGTCCCAGAGAATGCGGCATCAATTCAAAAGCAAAGCGGGAACTGCCTTCTGCATTCCGCACAGCCCATCTATGC
>JBIPMY010000210.1:0-10178 GCA_044376335.1 Bryobacter sp. | reverse complement strand
CGCCCGCGCAAGTCTCATACGCCAGAAGAAGAGTTTCCTGAAATCCTGCTTGAGTATCGTCAGAAGCTTGAAAAAGACCTGTTGGCCAAGGTGAATGCAACACTGACTCCGTTGCTTGGTGAGGAGCGTTATCGGGCTGGGGTGACTGTCGATTGCGACATGACCAGCGCCGAGGCCAGTGAAGAAGTCTACGATCCCGAAAAGGCTGTTGTGACTTCTGAACAGAAGACTGAAGACAGCAGCGGGATCCCCCTGGCTAGCGGTGTGCCTGGCACACCCAGCAGCCTCCCACGGCCAAATTCGCGTCCGGCCTCGTCTCAATCGGGTACGCAGCGCAAGACCGAAAGTACCAACTATCAGGCGAGCCGATCCATTCGGCGCACGAAGATTCCTCAAGGTCAGATTAAGCGTGTTTCGCTGTCTGTATTGCTAGACCAGGAGATGCGATGGGAGGGCGTTGGCCCCAAAGCGAAACGCGTTTTTGACGTGCCTTCACCAGAGAAGATCAAGGCGATCAAAGAGGTGGTTTCTGCCTCGATCGGGCTGGTTGCTGATCGTGGAGACGTCGTAATCATCGAGACGCTGCCCTTTGATGCTACTTTGCGCATTCAAGCGCCGGCCGCACCGTTGCCGCCAGCGCCACCTAAACCGCTCTTCGTGATTCCTGATTTTCTGTTGAAGGTGCTCCCGGCACCACTCAAGGATCCGGCTGCTCTGCTTGCAGCTGTAATCGCTCTCGGGGTCTTGATACTGATTCTGGGCCTGGCTGTCTTCTGGTTCCTGAGGAAGCGCAAGAAGGGTAAGGTGGCCGCACAAGCCGCTGCTGTGGCGGCGGCGGTCGAGAGCGCGAATCTCAGTCCCGAGGCTATTGAATCGCTTCAGGAAGACGACGGCCGCAGCTTTGAAGAACGTCTGGCCGAGCAGCAGAGCAAGCAGAAGCGGCTCGAACAGAATGAATTGGCCCGGCTCAAAATGCCGGAAGTCACGACGCAGAAGGGCAAGATCCTTCAGCAGCACATTACCGACGAAGCACAGAAGGATCCGCTGATGATTGCCCAGATTCTACGTAGCTGGCTTCATGGAGATAGAGAGAAGGAACGATAATGCCCGAAGCGCAAGTCCCAGAAAAAGCACCGAAGATTTCTGACATTATCCCGGAGGAACCCTCATTTCGGGTGAACCTCCCAGGCGCCAAAAAATGCGCCATCCTGCTGATCATTCTTGGACAGGAAATTACCGCCCAGGTGCTGAAGCAGATGGACGAGAACGAGGTTCAGCGCATTGGCCAGGAGTTGGCGCGGTCCAGTTCTGTAACGGCAGAAGCGGCCGAGGGCGTGCTCGAAGAGTTTTACCAGATGTCGATTGCCCACCAGTATGTGCTCAAGGGTGGCGTCGACTATGCTCGCAAGGTGCTGATCGAGGCATTCGGTACGGAGGAAGCCAAGCGGATTCTTGACCGGTTGCTGAAGCAGCTGGGTGGTGAAAATCTCAGCTTTGATGCACTGCAGAAGGCAGACCCGACGCAGCTGGCCAAGTTCATCCACCAGGAACATCCTCAGACGGTGGCTTTGATTCTTTCGCACCTCAATCCTACTCAGGCTGGTGGCTTGCTGCATGCACTCCCAATGGAGATTCGTGCCGATGTTGCTCACCGAATGGCGAGCCTCGAACAGATCTCGCCGGACATCATTGGCAAGATCGCAAACATCATTGGGCTGAAGCTGAAGGAAATCGGCGACTTCAGCCGCGAGTCTACCGGTGGTGTGGCTGCTGTGGCCGAAATGTTCAACCGGCTGGATTCCGGCACGAGCAAGGAACTTCTTGAGTCTCTTGAAATGATCAATCCACAACTCACGCAGAACATTCGCCAATTGATGTTTGTGTTTGAAGACATGTTGATGATTGATGAAATTGGCATCAAAGAACTTCTGTCCCGAATTGATCGCAAGCTGCTGACGGTGGCGCTAAAGGGTACAACTGACAAGTTGCGGGATCACTTCCTGAGCGCAATGTCCCAGCGTGGTGCCGAGATGCTACGCGAAGATATGGACGCACTTGGGCCGATCAAGATTCGCGAAGTGGAGGCTTCGCAACAACAGATCATCACCGTCTTGCGCCAGCTTGAAAACGAAGGCGTGATCAACCTCAAGGGCACCGTCGGCGAACAGTATGTCAACTAGCGAAGTCCTATCGACAGATCGCACTCCGGCCCCAGCCGGGAGCATGTCGCGGATATTCGAAGCAGAAGAAGCCACCTCGGTTGGCATGGTGCCCTGGATGGTGGAAGAAGTATTGCAGCCCGGGCAGGTGCGCTTTGTACCTCCACAAGCGCAGCTGCAAGAGACTCCTGCGCCGAGACAGGACCTGGAGGCAGCTATCGCAGAATTGCAAGTGCGGCACCGTCGCGAACTTGACGAGGCGGTACAGCGGACCCGGGTGGAATGCGAGTCTCGGGCGCAAAACCTGCTTCAGGCCGAAGTCGAACCGTGGCTCAAGAGAATGGCCAAGTCAATCGAGGATATCGCGACGGTGAAGCAACGCTATCTTGCCGAGAGCGAAGACCAACTGGTAAGGCTAGCTGTTGCTGTGGCACGACGGATTCTTTACCGCGAGATTCAAGTAGACACCGAAGCGCTTTTCGGGCTGATTCATGCAGCCACGCAACGGGCGGAGCTTCGCGAATTAAACCGAATTCTTCTCAATCCAAAGGACCATCAGGCATTGCTTCCTCATCTCGAACGTCTACAGCTCCCACCGCGGGTTGAAATTATCTCTGACAACGCGCTCGAGCGAGGTGCGCTCCTGCTTGAGAGCACAAGCGGTGTGCTGGATGCCTCGATTCAGGCTCAACTCGATGAGGTGGAGCGCGGCTTCATCGACCTACTCGGGAGGCGCGGATGAGCGGACTCGACATCCAGCGCTATGAGCAATTTCTGGCGCAGGGAAACTTCTTTCAGTTGCGTGGCAGGGTGACCGATGTTGCCGGAATGCTGATTGAAAGTGATGGCCCCGATACTGCCATCGGCGATTTTTGTGAGGTTCGGCTGCCTGGCGGGCGTCGCATACGCGCGCAGGTGATTGGCTTCAGAAATGGGAAAGTGCTTTCGATGCCTCTTGAAGATACAGGAGGACTTTCGCAGGGGGCCACGATTCTCGCTCGCCCGGAGGCGGGCAAGGTTGCGGTGGGTCAGCAGTTGCTGGGCAGGGTTTTGGATGGGTTTGGGCAAACTATGGATGGGGGGCCGTCGATCACTCCGGAGGCCCACTACGATCTCTATTCGCCACCGCCCGGTCCGCTGGCACGGGAAAACATCTCAGAGCCGCTGGTGACGGGAATCCGCGCAATTGACAGCATGCTCACCATGGGCAAAGGCCAACGCATTGGTCTCTTTGGAGGATCAGGAGTTGGCAAGAGCACGCTGCTTGGCTCGATGTGCAAGCACCACTTTGCTGATGTTGCTGTTGTTGCTCTGATCGGTGAGCGCAATCGCGAAGTAAAAAGTTTCCTTGAGCACGAACTTGGGCCCGAGGGCCGCGAGCGCAGCGTGATGATTGCTGCCACCAGTGATCAACCTGCACCACTGCGTCTGCGGGCCTGCTTTGTTGCGCTGGCTGTTGCCGAGTATTTCCGGGATCAGGGAAAAGACGTTTTGCTGGTGATCGATTCTGTGACGCGTCTTGCGATGGCGCAGCGTGAAATTGGCCTTGCTGCCGGGGAACCTCCTGGCCAAAAGGGCTACCCGCCCAGCGCATTTCAACTTCTGCCCAAAATCTTTGAGCGGGCGGGTAAATTCCCGAAAGGCTCGATTACGGGATTCTTCACGGTACTGGTTGAGGGTGATGATTTCAATGAGCCAGTTTGCGATACGGTGCGCGCGATTCTCGATGGACATATCATTCTGTCGCGACAGCTTGGGGCTATGGGGCATTACCCGGCAATCAATGTTCTGGATAGTGTGAGCCGATTGCAGTCCAAGCTTGCGGATGCCAACCACAAGGAAGCCGCGCGTGCCATCCGCGAAGCTTTGGCCAGCCTCGAGCGCAGCTCTGACTTGATCCAACTGGGGGCTTATGTTCAAGGCTCGAATCCGCTGCTGGACAATGTTCTGCGGAACCGTTCGCAGATCGACCGGTTCTTCCGCCAGGACGCAGAAGAAACCACCACAATGCAAGAGACGCTGGGTCAACTCCAGAGCCTGGCCTCGATTCTGGGCGTGAATACGCCAGCGCACCGATGAAGCGTTTTAGTTTTTCGCTGGAGCGCGTGCTGGTTTATCGCCGCAGCCAGGCTGATTTGGAGAAAGCCAAACTCGCGGCGATGGAGGCAGAATTATCGAAGATCCGGGAAGAGTTGGCCACGCTGCATGATACGTTTCTGAACGAAGTGCGAAGAGTGCAGCCCGACCCAATTGAGCGCGCCGAACTTGGCCGCTTTCGGATGGTTGTTGAATCGCAGACGATCCGCATCCAGCAACGTATCTTCGAAAAGCAAAAACAGATCGATATCCAGAAGGACCTTTACGTAAAGGCGAATCAGGCGGCTGAGGTGCTCACCAAGGTAAAGGAGAAACAGAAAAAGACCTGGGATCAGGAGTTACAAAAGGAGCTGGACTCGCTGGCGATGGATTCCTTCCTCTCGCGATGGAAGAATTAGAACTCGCTCGCGAGTTTGGTTGCGAGGCGGATTCGTTCGGCATAGGCAACCAATGATTCGCTCAGGGCTTTCATCTGGTTTTGAGCCTCGTCCATGCGGCCCGCCTCGATTGCTTCACGGATGCCCGGGAGCGTCTTCGCCCCGTAGCCCGTGTACTTTCCTGGAGCAGAAAGCTGATTCTTGTACCAGTCTCTACCTGGCAAGCCTTCAGGTCGCGAGAGCAAACGCTCGGACCGGAAGATTGCTTCGTTGAGTGCCCGAAGTTTCGTTTTGTCGAGGCTGGCAAAGCGAGGTTCGAGCGGACGCAGGGCAGTTCCGAATGCCTTCGCTGCCAGGCCTACCTTCTCGACGTCTCTCTCGAGCGCGTCCCAGCTTATCGATTTAGATTTCGGATGTTTGCGGAGGTCTTCTACAGTCTCTCTGAGAAAACGGGCGACGCGACCAAATTCAAACTGCACGACGTAGGCATCGGCCATTCGCGCCAGGCCTGTGGACATGAAGCCGGCAAAGGCTGTAGTGAAAACGTAATCGGGATCACCAAAATATTGGAACCACCGCATCGAATCATAGACAGAATGATAGACGCCACTCATGTCCCCATCAAAGCCGGCGTTTAAGCTTGCGACACCGACATGGTGAGCAAAGGCGGTGTAATCGCTGCCACTGCCGAGCGGCCCTGCGCGGAAGCTTCGTTGGTTGCTCGACTCCAAAAGACTTTTGCCGGTTGCCGGGTCGGGGTAATCCCGCATCCATTCTTCAACAAATTTCTCAAGGGACGGACTGGCCTGGATACTCATCGCACCACGCAGAGTGGTGTCGGAATTGAAGTAAGCCACCGCACTTTTGGTTAACTCATCGCGGTGTTTCTCAACCCATTCGGTAGAACCCACGAGGCCGAACTCTTCTCCATCCCAAAGGGCAAAGACGATAGAGCGCTTCGGCTTCCAGCCATGTTGCACGGCCTTTGAAAGGATGCGGGCAGCCTCGAGGACACTGGCGGCACCGCTGATGGGGTCGGCAGCACCATTTACCCACGCGTCGTGGTGATTGCCATAGACCACGTATTGGTCTGGATAGACGGAGCCTTTGAGCCGGGCCACGACATCATGCACGGGGCGTGTCGCGTTATCGGCCTGAACCTTGAGCCGAACCAGAGCAGGGCCGGCACCGATGTGATAAGTGACCGGGATAGCGCCCTTCCACTCGGCTGGGGCAATCTCGCCATCGATTTGTTCGAGGATGGGACGCGCGTCTTCCCAGGATATGGGCATCACGGGGATCTTCTGGATCGTACGTGCCTCTTCGATTTTGAGTCTCGGCGTGCCCGGGATGCTGGGTTTGCCGGGCGTTAGCGGGTCTCCGGGGTAGAGTGGCAGATCCATCACGCTTCCGCGCTGGACACCGGGTGGTGGGCGAAATGGACCCTTGGGATAGATGTCTCCCTTGAAGAAGCCGTCGTCCCGTGGATCGGAATAGATCAGGCAACCGACTGCGCCATTTTCTGCTGCCACCTTGGGCTTGATGCCGCGGAAGCTGCGGCCATAGCGAACGAGGACAATCTTGCCTCTGACATCGATGCCCTTCAACTTGAGAAAGGCGTAATCTTCGGGCAGCCCGTAGTTGGCGTAAACGGCCAGAGCTGTGACGTCTCCGTTGGCTGAATATGCGTTGAAGGTGGGCAACTGGTTGGTGTCGCTGGAATCTGCGTCGTCCTTGACGATCGGCTCACGCAGCTTGGCTGTGTATCGAACGGGGCCCAAGACTTCCAGTGACCGTTGCGTGGGGTAGGGAACAAGTGCGTCGAAGGATTCAATGCGCGCCTCGAGGCCGAATTCTTTGAATTTCGACAGGGCATATTCGGCAACGCTGCGAGAGGCTGGGGAGCCGGCATGATGGGGCTCTGATGCCATGCGCGACATGAACTCGCGGATCTTGTTGGCCTCAGCAGTTGCGCGCAGACGTTGTTCAAACGGCGCGCGAGCCTTGGCTTCATCGTCGGGAAACCCACGAATCGAATCAGCTGCAAAAGCCTGCTGGATGAGCAGGAAAACCAACGAGAGAGAGAGAGCCTTCATTCTTTATGCTTTGCCTAAGGCCGAATTCAGGAAGCCGGCAAACTCTTTTACGTCCTTGGTCAGGCCCGGAAAACTGCTCACCACTTTTTGATCGGTATTAAACACAGCATAGTAGGGTATGCCTACGGTCTGGAAGAGGCCTTCCTGCATTTTTTGAAAAGCTACACTTTTCGGGTCGTCCAGCTCGTCGGTGTAGAGCTCCACAAGCACGAACTTTTCCATGGCCTCGCGAACCTCTTGTTTGGGGAACATGTTGGCTTTCATCCAGTGGCAGTTGGTGCAGGCTACGCCGGTGAAGTTCACAAAAACGAGTTTGTTTTCAGCCTTGGCTTTGGCGATGGCACCTTCCAGATCGTTCTTCATCCAAGCCAGTTTTGCCTCTCCACTGCCTTTGCCAAACAGACTGGCATTCTCCTGCACCAGTGGGATGTAGGCTTCGAGCTCGCCCAGATTGGCTCCAAACATGCCCGGTACCAGAGAAAGGGCGAATGCCAAAAACAGGGTGCCGGTGAGTGCCCGGCCGACGCCTAGAGTTTCTCCAATCTTGATACCGTCCATCGGCAGCTTGCCGAGGAGGTAGAGCCCGGGCAGGGCAAAGAGCACCACCCAGAGAGCGAGAAAGCGTTCGCGGGTGAGGAGTTCCCAGTGCAGAACTGCATCGACGTTGCTGAGGTATTTCAACATCGCAGCGAGAATCAGAAAGCCCATCACCACCTTGACGCGGATCATCCAGTTGCCCGCGCGAGGGAGCCCCTTGAGTACACCGGGGAAGAGTGCGAGGAAGAAGAAGGGAAGCGAGAGGCCGAAGCTGAAGGCCATCATGCCGAGGGTAGGCTGCAGCTTGTCTCCGGTGATGGAGGCAGCCAGGAGTGTCCCTACAAAAGGGCCGACGCAGGCGAAGCTGGTAAGCGAGAAGGTTAAGCCCATCAGGAGTGTGCCGGCAACGCCGCCGCCTTCGCTTGCTGAGTTCAGTTTAGTGAGCAGGCCTGAGGGCAAAGTGATTTCATAGGCACCGAGCAGGCTTAAGGCGAGGGCGAAAAAGATTACGCAAATGAAGCTGTTGACGTAGACGTTGGAGCCAATCGAGGTGACCCCTGCGGTGCCGAGCGCTGCGGTGAGGATGAATCCAATCGCGGTGAAGAGCACGACGATTCCAAGGCAAAATGTGACGGCGTCACCCACAATGCGAGCCTTCGAGGCACCCTGCTTGGTGAGAAAGAAGCTCATGGTGATCGGGATCATCGGAAACACGCAGGGCGTAAGTACTGAGGCTAGCCCGAAGCCGAAGGCGAGGAGCAGGAATTCGGTGAGGGATTGTTTGGGTGCTGATGCGGGAACGGGCGGTGCGGCGCTTTGAGCGTTTACCGGAGGAGGCGTGAACTTGAAGGCGGCATCGTAGCTTACCTGCTTCTTGCGCGGAGGTAGGCATTGTTTGTCGTCGCAAGCCTGGTAGCGAACTTCTACTACCAGGTCTGTCGCATTGGCTGGAATGTCCTTGAGCGCTTTGGCTACCAGAGTAAATTCAACAGCACCATCGAAGGTCTCTGTATCGGAGCCGAAGTTTACGTCGCGCTTGCGAATCGGGGCAGGCTGATCGACACGGACCACTTCATAGGGCGCGCCCTCAAGGGCCTGAATTTTGGTGGGCTTGGGCGGAGGGGGAGTGGTAAGGGAATAAAGGTGCCAATGTTCATCGAGCACCGCTCGCACTGGGACTTTGAACTCAGATCCAGCTTTGGTTTCGGGGATGGGCCCTAGTGCCCAGTGGATTGGATCCAGTTTTTGAGCCGAAAGACTGAGCAGGCTCAGGGCAAGCAGAAGAACGACACGACGCATATACCTATATTGTCTCGCAAGCGAAAAGAGTTACGCCGATGCAGCTGAATCATTGAGGCCCGCGAGGCCTTCTTCGATTTTTTCGTTGACTCTATTGGAGGAGTATTCTGCCGCCACACGGATTGCGTTCTTGATTGCGTTGGCATTCGAGCGGCCGTGGCAGATGATGCAAACACCCTTGACGCCCAGTAGCGGTGCTCCGCCGAATTCTGAATAATCGGTACGTTTCTTGAGATCGGTAAAAGCGTTTTTTGCGAGGGCGGCTCCGACCTGACGCGTAAAGGAGGAGTTGAGGCTTTCCTTCAGGATGTGCTTGAATACTTCAACCAAGCCTTCACTTACCTTAAGCGCTACGTTGCCGATGAACCCATCGCAGACGATGACGTCGGCGAGGCCGGTGTACAGGTCACGGCCTTCCACATTTCCGATGAAGTGGATGGGCAGTTGCTTCAGCAAGGGAGTAGTTTCGTGGGTGAGAGCGTTGCCTTTGTGCTCTTCTTCGCCAATCGAGAGCAGACCGACTCTGGGGCGATGAACGCTAAAGATGGCACGGCTGTAGATGTGGCCCATGAAAGCGAACTGAGCCAGCATTTCTGCAGTTGCGTCCACGTTTGCGCCAACATCGACAAGGACTGTGGGTGTTCCCTTTAGTGTGGGAAAGGCTGTAGCCAGGGCAGGGCGGGAAACGCCTCGAATCATGCCTTGCACCAGCTTGGAGGTGGCCATTACGGCACCTGTGTTGCCCGCAGAAACAATTCCTGCAGCATGACCATCCCGGACAAGACGAGCAGCCACGCGGATAGAAGAATCCTTCTTGGTCCGCATGGCCTTTGCCGCAGAATCATCCATCGTGATCACTTCACTGGCGTGGGTGATGGTAATGGGAAGGTTCTGCCACTTCCCGTGTTGATCGAGTTCTTCACGGATAATCTGTTCGCGGCCGACCAGGTTGACGGCTACGTCGAGACTCCGAACGGCGCGCAGTGCGCCTTCCACTTCGCTCTTGGGGGCGTGATCGCCTCCCATGGCGTCGACGGCAATGGTAATCATTTACCGTGGATCAGTGGCTTAATACTTTTCTACTTCGAGGACAGCGCGGCCCTTGTAGAATCCGCAAGCGGGGCAGGCGCGGTGGGGCAGCTTGGATGCGCCGCAATTGGAGCATTCGCTACCGATGGCACGGGTCAGGCCATCATGGGCACGACGGGTGGAGGTGCGGCGCTTCGAGTGACGGCGTTTCGGATTAGGCATTTCAGTTTCCTTCTACTTATTCTTCAATTTCAAATCTTGTAGCGCGGTCCAGCGGGGATCAACGATCACCTGCTCACAATCACACTCGCGCTCATTCCAGTTTTCACCGCAAGTGGGGCACAAGCCTGCGCAGTCCTCACGGCAAATTCTCTGCATAGGCAGTGCCAGAAGCACCTGCTCACGCAAAACTTCTTCCAGCTCAAGCCCTGCTCCCTTATAGAACGCAACAATGGCTTCTTCGTCATCCAGACTGGCTTCTTCAGGGGCTGCAGTACCTACAGGCTCCGGAGCGTAGACCAAGTCGAAAGTCTCAGAAATCGGCCACTGATACGAAGCCAGACACCGATCACAATCCAGTTGCA
>JBIPMY010000209.1:0-10187 GCA_044376335.1 Bryobacter sp. | reverse complement strand
GTCGGCAAAGTCTCGGTCCTCTTCATTCTGCTTTCGATCATTACCTGGATCCCCGGCGTCATCCTTTTCTTCCTTCAGGTCTCTCAAGCCGGAGGAGACTGGCTCTCAAACAACTGGTTCATCCTGCGGGCGATCATCCTCGGCAACCTCGCCTGGATCCTGATTCTGTCCCTGCTCTCGGTCGCCCTCTCAGCCTGGGTGAAGTGGAAGGTCGTCGCCGGCGCGCTCATCCTCGGCGTCTTTGGCATCGGCGCTGGACTGGCAGGCATCATCAACTCGATTCTCAGCACAGACTACGGCTCGATGATCGACATCTCCCGCATCATGTACACCATCTGGTCAGACCAGTTGAACATTGATGCCCAGACCGGCCTCGAACCCTTCGAAGCCTGGACCGGCTTCTTCGCCGTCTGCATCATCTGCCTGCTGATGCTCGAACGAAAGATCCGCCCGAAGGAGATCGTCCGATAATGTCCACCAACGATCAGATCGTCTTCGACAACGTATCCCGCTTTTACGGCGAAGTGCTGGGCGTCAATCGTGTGAACCTCACGATTCCGCCAGGCATCACCAGTCTGGTGGGCCCCAACGGCAGCGGCAAAACCACGCTCATGAATCTCATGACCGGCCTCGTCCGCCCCACCCGCGGCCAGATCTCCGTCCGCGGCATCGCACCCAACAACCCGGAAGCCCTCTTCCGCATCATGGGCTATTGCACTCAGTTCGATTCTTTCCCGCGCGGCTATACCGGCTTCCAGTTTGTGCACGCATCTCTCCTGCTCCAGGGCATGAGTTCCAAAGAAGCCGAATCTAAAGCCTGGCGTGCAATCGAAAAGGTCAACCTCGTCGAGGCGGCCAAACGCAAAGTAGCTGCCTATTCCAAAGGCATGCGCCAGCGCATCCGTCTCGCCCAATCCATTGCCCACGAGCCCCAGGTCCTCATCCTCGACGAGCCTCTCAACGGCCTTGACCCGCTGGTCCGCTCAGAAACCATCGCACTCTTCCGCGAACAGGCCGAGCGCGGCGCACACGTCATCGTCTCAAGCCACGTCCTGCACGAAGTCGACATGATCTCCGATCAGGTCATCCTTCTTGCCAACGGTTACGTCGTGGCCGAAGGTGCCATCCGTGGCGTACGTGAAGAGATCTCAGACCGCCCGCATCAGATTGTCATCCGTTGCGACAAACCCTCTGAGATGGCCTCGCGCATCTTCCAGTTCGATCACGTAGTCGAAGCGCGCATCCATCCTGACTTCCAGGGCATCCTCGTCAAAACCACCAACGCCAGCCACTTCCACAAGCTGCTCAACCGGCTTGTCATGGAAGGCATCAACATCGAAACCATCGCTCCCGCCGACGATGACGTCAACTCACTTTATGAGTACCTGATCGGCGACGAAGGAGGTCATAAGTGACCGGCACCACCCTCTGGCAAAAACAGATCCTCGCCATCGCTGGCCTTGAATGGAAAAAGACTCTCTTTGCCAAACGTGGGCTCTGGGTCTATGCCCTCGCTTTCCTCCCTGCCCTGCTTTTTGGCATCAACGCAGTCCGCATGTACAACATACGCGCAACCCAGCAGCAAATCCAGGTCGCCTCGCCCAATGCAACCGCGATTGCCGGCTCAATCCAAATCGGCATGAAAGCCGATGATGCAGCAAAACTGCTTTCAGAAGCCAAAGTCAGCTACAGCCGCTTCACCCGCGGGCGCAAGCGCGAATTCATTCGCTACGACGACGGGGCAAAGTCCTGGGAACTCCGCTTCACCGAAGGATTGCTCACCAGCAAAGCCCCTAGAAACCAGGCTGATCTCAACCAGAACATCCTCGCCTTCGCTGGAGTTTTTCAATACTTCTTCCTGCGCCTCGCCATCTTCTTCGGCTGCGTCGGCATCTTCATGAACCTCTTCCGTGGCGAACTGCTCGACCAGAGCTTGCACTACTACCTGCTCGCCCCCGTTCGCCGCGAAGTCTTGATGGTAGGCAAATATCTGGCTGGCATCGTGGCAGCAATAGCCATCTTTGGCACCAGCACCGCGCTCCAATTCTTTCTGATGCTCAGCGCCTTCCCGTCACGTGAAGTAACCGAATACATGAACACTGCCGGCTGGGGCCATCTCCTCAGCTATTTGAGCGTAACCGCACTTGCCATCGTAGGCTACGGCAGCATCTTCCTCGCCTCCGGCATCATCATGCGCAACCCGCTGATCCCGGCAGCAGTCATCCTCTTCTGGGAAGGCGTCAATTGGTTCCTCCCCACCATGCTCAAGAAATTCAGCATCATTTATTACTTGCAGGCGCTATGTCCCGTGGTGGCCCCGCTCAACGCCGACATCCCAGAACCGCTCAAGATCCTGGCAACAACCGCCGCACCCATTGCCGCCCCACTGGCAGTACTTGGGATCTTCGCCGTATCCGCCACGGTACTGGCCTTCGCTTCGATCTACGTAAGGAAACTCGAGATCAACTACGGCTCAGACTAAATGCCCGCATCACGCATCAGATGCTTGATGCGATACTAAAAGTGATGCGGACGACTTTAGATATCGACGACGATGTGCTTGCTGTCACCAAAGATTTAGCAAGTGATCGAAATTTAAGCACCGGAAAACTGATTTCTAATCTATTGCGGCAAGCACTGGAATCGAAGGAAGCGCCAGTCACCCGTAACGGAATTCTACTTCTGCGCCGACCCGCTGGCTCGCTGCCAACTACGATGGCTGAAGTAAATCGTCTTCGGGATGATGAATGACAAAGTTCCTTCTTGACGTGAATGTTCTGGTGGCATTGGCCGACCCAACTCACCAACACCACGATTTAGCTCATTTATGGTTCTCCAATCGCGGCCCATCAAAATGGGCCACTTGTCCCGCAACCGTAAATGGAGCCTTCAGGGTATTGTGGCGTCTGACGGCTCACTCGGGTCCGATCATGGGATCACACGTACATGATGTCCTGGGGAGCCTACTTGCCAGGCCTGGGCGAGTCAAGATCGAAGGTCAGCCGGAGATTACAGATACATCCGTATTCGACCTTTCGAAACTTCGAGGCCACAATCAAATTCCCGACGCTGTCCTCTTGGCGATAGCTATCCAAAATCAAGCCCGCCTCCTCACCTTCGATCAAACAATTCCCTGGGCAGCAGTCAAGGGTGCAAGCGAAAAAGACATCCGCCTCTTAACCCCTTGATCTGACTTCTCTAAAGCTCTTCTCCAAATCCTCCAAATACTCCCGCGCAGTCTTCTCGGCCGGAAAGAACAACTTTCCAATCACCCGGAACAGCGCACTATAAACCCGCCCCCGCTCCGTAATCTTCACCCGAGACCCCCTCCCCATTGGCTCCACCTCAAACACCCAAGTGCCCCCAAAGCCCAACTCCCGCCCTCCATCGATTTCCGTCTCGAGCCGCCGCGGCGCATCCAGCCGGACAATCCGGTATGGCATCTCCCCCATCGAATTCGTCTCGACAACACGCTGCGCCGCACGATCATAAGTGACACTTTTCACATCACGCCTCCACTGCGAGGCCGCTTCAAAATCAACAATACGCGCAAACACCAAATCCGGCCCCGCACCTATCTCACGAGACAACTCAACAAGATGCTCTTCCGGTAAAACCAACCCCCATCCGTACAGCCCTGCGGCCAACACAACGAGCCCCACCAATGAGTAAACAAGCATCCTCATCGCGCTTCTCCATCCGCCAACAGTTCGAGGCCCGCCACCGCAAGTGCCAGCCCATCCTCATCAAGGCGCCTCAGCAAACGCCGCAACCGCGCACTCTCCAGCACCGAACTCCCGCTCATGGCCGCAGTCCCTCGAGCAGTCCGCAGCAAACCAATCGACCGACCCGACTTCAACCGCGCAACAAAACCACGATCCACAAGCCCATCTACAGTCTCAGAGAAAGTCGACTTTGCCACTCCCATATGTCGAGCAAGTTCCCCTTGCCCAAGAGCCTTCGACTCATCAAGATGAGCCAACACAGTAGAGTCCCGCTGCGAAAGCTGCACCCCAGTTGTCTTCGCATTCTGGTGCCGTGCGTGGCAAGCCAGGTAGATCTTCGGATAAGCGCACTGCACCCGAATGAGAGCCTCTTCAATCGTCATGCTTCAAATCTTAAGCACCAAACCCAAAGTTCGTCAAAACGAACAATTAGGTCCAGGTACCTGAGTCGAAATGAGAAGCACTACCCGTAGACGGCGAACTGGAGAATAACTTGATAATCTGCAAGAGAGACATCAGAGCGAAACATGAATCCACTCTTGAATCGGATTTCCATAGATCCCCTGGTATGCTTTGGCAAACCTTGCATCAAAGGTACTCGAATCTGGGTATCACTCCTCCTCGATTTTTTGTCCGCAGGAACAACGATTGAGGAGATCCTTGAGAACTACCCGCAACTTCATCGTGACGACATTTACGCCGCTATTGCTTATGGTGCCGAAATGAGCCGTGAGCGATTTGTTGAAATCCCCAGCCCTACTGCAGCATGAAGTTTAAGCTTGACGAGAACTTCGGTTCAAGAGCAGCGATACTTCTCATGTCTCAAGGCCACGACGCACACACGGTGCTCGAGGAGCGACTGTCCGGTGCTATTGATCAGACAATCTTTGAGGTGTGCATTCAAGAAGGACGTTGCCTGCTCACGCTTGACCTCGACTTTACGGACGTCACGCGCTTCCCGCCGCACTTGGGCGCTGGAATTGCTGTGCTACGGATACCTCAAAACCCATCGATTCAAATGATTGAGTTCCTCGTAAAGTCAATGCTCCGATTGCTCGAAACCGAATCGATCAAAGGCAGGCTGTGGATAGTGGAGCCAAGCCGGATTCGGATTCACGAAAGAACATCAACCGAATAAGGCTCTTTCGCCTCATCACACTACCCGCTCCCGCACCACCGTCCGCGTAGCCTCATCCGCCGCAAACATATGCTCCACCCGCAGCGACGCGAGCGTAATGTCCTGCGGCGTCCCAAACGTACTGAACATACTAAAGAAGACAAGCTCCCCAAACTCCGTCTCAAACCGCGAAGTCAACATCGGCGCAGCCGCTCTCCCCGGAGCGCCCCCCAGTCGCTGCTCCCCAAACCTCACCCGCAACATCTCAGCAAACGCATCCACCCGCTTCTCTAGCGAAGGCTGCAACAATAGATCCTCCCGCAGATGCCCCAGCAGCGCCGGTCCCACCTCATGCAGATTCAGCATCCGCTTCGCAAAACCCTCCGGGTGCACCAACAGATCCAGCAAATTGATCGGCCCCGGCACCAGCCACGGCATCAGCACCCCAGCCAACCATTGCGCCCCCCGGTTCATCTGCAGTAAGTTCCAGTCCGCGTCAAGCACAAAGGCCGGCATCGGATCATGAGCTCCAAGCAACTGCCCCAATGCCTCCTGAGCCACAGCCAAACTAGGATCACCCCACGGTGCCGCACTATAAGCAGGCGCAAACCCAGCCTGCAGCATCGCAGCATTCCGAACCGCCAGCGGAGCCCCTAACTCTTCCAGCCACACCACCAACAACTCCCGGCTCGGCTTCGCCCGCCCACTCTCCACAAAGCTCACATGCCGCTGCGAAACGCCCATCCGCATCGACAGCTCCAACTGACTCAAACGCTTTGCCCGCCGCACCTGCTGCAACGTCTCCGTCAACAAATTCATAGCTCGATTGAACCATGATCTGGCAGCAATTCAATAACCTCTGAGGTAATTGCGGACATAACCTCTCCGCTCAATACTGAAGTCTAGATGCCACGCACAATCCTTACTCTCATCCTTGTCCCCTTTACCGCCCTCACTGGATTAGCCCTTTGGCACCACGGTTTCTGGGGCATTCTCGAACCGCATTTCCAGAGCTTCGGCGCAGGCCAGGTCTTCGCAGATTTGGTCATCGCCCTCACACTCTTTATGGTCTGGATGTGGCAGGATGCAAAAGCCACCGGTCGCAACCCCTGGCCATGGATCGCACTCACCCTCGCCGCCGGCTCCTTCGGCCCGCTCCTCTACCTCTTCACCCGCAAACAACCCACTACTTAACCGGCCGCGCCGGCTTCAGATGCCCGGCCAGAAACAGATACACCGCGCGACGGGACTCCCGGGCCAGCTTCGTATCCAGCCGTCCAAAGTCATGCCCGCCCGGAGCATTCTCATAAATCTTGTACTCAAACTTCTTACCCGCCGCTTTGAGAGCCTGCACAAAGCGCTGCACCTCAATCACGTTCACGTCCTCATCATTCGTATTCCCGTCAATCAACAACGGCGTCTCAAGCTTGTCAGCGTAGGTAATCGGCGACCGCTTCAGGTACTCCTGAATATCCCCCTGTACAGGCTTGCCAATATGCTGCGGCGCAGAAAAAATCGATTGATACCCCGCATCGTGATACCCCAGTCGCAGCACCAGATCCGTCACCGGCACCCCCGCATAAGCTGCAGCATAGGCCCCAGGGTGCTGCAACACGTTCATCAGCGTAATCATCCCGCCGTGGCTCCATCCAATCATCCCCACTCGTTTGGGGTCGAGAAAGTCATAGTTCTCCAGCATCCAGGTGCGCCCCTGCAGCACGTCCTCCACCTCAAGCCCACCGTAGTCAATCTCGTTATAGAAGCGAGCGCCATACCCTGTACTACCCCGGTAGTCCGGCCCAATCACGCTATACCCTTGCTGCACAAGCTCTCTAACCGCACTAAACTCATAAGCCCGCCCAAAATCGCTATGGATCCCCTGGTGCGCAAACACGATAAGCGGATGCTTCTTCGTCCGGTCCAGATTCTTCGGCACAAATGTCATCGCATGGATGATCAGCGGATTCTTGGCACCCGGCGCAGTTGGATTCGAAGGCTTGTGCGGGGGCGCACTCGTATACCGGATCTCATTCACCTCAGCGATGTCCCCAAGTTGCGCGTACCACTTCTGCACCGTCAATGCCCGAATCAAAACATCAGCCCCATGATCCCGCACAGCAGCCGTTGCGGTCGCTACCGGAGGCGCAACCCTGGCCTCCTGTCCGAAAAGCAGCCACGATCCAACCCAAAGTCCCAAACCAAACCGAAAATTCATCTCACTCTTATAGCATCAACCTCCAGGATCCAGTTCCTGCACATCTGGGCTCCGCTCAATGATGCGAAGACCTCTGGAGGTCGACGATCAGCAGCCTAGGGCAAATTCCCTCCCCCACCTCCCCAATCGTCTAACCCCGCAACCAATCGAGACCTGCGAGAATCAATTCATACAGGGACTCTCGCTAATGTCAAACTCCATCAGTGTCGAAAGTCTGGCCAAGACCTATCGCGGTGCTAACGAGCTGACGATCTTTGCCGATATGACCTTTGTGGTCAATCCTGGAGAACGTCTGGCGCTGATTGGAGAATCTGGCGCTGGTAAATCTACGCTCCTTCATCTCCTGGGCGGACTGGACACCCCCTCTGGCGGCGCTATCCGCTTTGGGGACACTGACATCACCCGCCTCAACCAGCGCGACCTTGCCAGTTTCCGCAACCGCGAAATCGGCTTCGTCTGGCAGGTACAGAGCCTCCTCCCGGAATTCACCGCCCTTGAAAACGTCATGATGCCGCTGCTGGTCCGGGGTGAAGACCCCTCTACCGCCCAACCCAAAGCACAAAAAATGCTCACCGAAGTCGGTCTCGCGGCCCGTTTTGAGCACCGCGCTGGAGAACTCTCCGGCGGAGAACAACAACGAGTCGTCCTCGCCCGTGCTCTGGTCGGCGAACCAAAATATTTACTAGCCGACGAGCCCACCGGGAATCTGGATGAACAGACAGCATCACAAATCCTCGACTTGATCGAGCGTCTTCAGGCACAGTTCCAATTGACCAGCGTTATCGTTACCCACAGTTCCGCCCTTGCCAGCCGCTGCACTCGCACGCTGCGCCTCGCCAAGGGCGGCATTTTCGCAATCGAGTCCAATCTCCCCCCTTACAGAGCAGTTACAATGGAGGCACAAAGCCATGTTTGAGCGTTATACAGAGAAGGCACGGCGCGTCATCTTTTTCGCCCGTTACGAGGCGAGCCAGTTTGGCAGTCCGTATATTGAAACTGAGCACTTGCTGCTCGGGCTCTTGCGGGAAGACAAGGCCTTGGCCAACCGCTTCCTGCGCTCGCAAGCCGCCATCGAGTCGATCCGGAAACAGATCGAAGCTCACACCACCATTCGTGAGAAAGTCTCCACATCGGTAGACCTCCCGCTTAGCCACGAGTGCAAGCGTGTCCTCGCCTATGGTGCAGAAGAAGCAGAACGGCTCAATCACAAACACATCGGCACCGAGCATCTCCTGCTCGGTATCCTTCGTGAAGAAAAATGCTACGCCGCTGAGCTCTTGCACGAAAGAGGTTTGCGTCTTTCGCAGGTTCGCGAAGAAATCGCCCGCAACTCGAGCGAAAAAGTCGCTACCAGCCGCACCAAAGAGTCGAGCCTCCTCAATGAGTTCTCGCGAGACCTGACGCAGGTTGCCCTCGACGGCACCCTCGATCCACTCATCGGTCGCGATCACGAGCTCGATCGCTTGATCCAGATCCTCTGCCGCCGCACCAAGAACAATCCGGTCTTGATTGGAGAACCCGGCGTAGGTAAGACTGCCATCGTCGAAGGCCTCGCCCAGCGCATCGCCGACGGCGAAGTCCCCAGCTTCCTCGCCGACAAGCGCATCCTCGCCCTTGACCTTTCTCTCATCGTCGCCGGCACCAAGTACCGTGGCCAGTTCGAAGAGCGCTTGAAGACCATCATGAAAGAGCTGATGGAAAATCAAAACGCCATCATCTTCATCGACGAACTGCACACCCTCGTCGGCGCTGGCTCTGCCGAAGGCTCCCTCGACGCCGCCAACATCCTCAAGCCCGCCTTGAGCCGTGGCGAAATCCAGTGCATCGGCGCAACCACGCCAGCCGAATTCCGCAAGTCGATCGAAAAAGATCGTTCGCTCGAGCGCCGCTTCCAGGCCGTCAAGGTTCCGCCCCCCAATGAATCCGATGCCATCCGCATCCTCATGGGCATCAAAGAGCGCTACGAGAAATTCCACGCTGTCGCCTACACCGACGATTCGATCGAAACCGCCGTCTACGCATCGAACCGCTTCATCCCGGATCGCTTCCTGCCCGACAAGGCTATCGACTTGATCGACGAAGCCGGCGCCCGCGTCAAGCTCCGTCAGACCACGCTTCCGCCCGACATCGCCGACATCCAGAAGCGCATCAAGTTCATCGTGCACCGCATGGAGAACGCGATCGCCAATCACGAATTCGAGAAGGCACGCTTCTATTCAGATGAAGAGCGCAAAGAACGCGAGAACCTCCGTGTCCTGCGTGAAAAGTACAATCTCGACGACACCTCCACCGGAGTAGTCACCAAAGACGACATCGAAGACGTAGTCGCCCGTTGGACTGGCGTCCCGATGACTTCGATTCGCGAAGAAGAAGTATCGAAGCTCCTACGCATCGAAGAAGAGCTCCACAAGCGCGTCATCAGCCAGGAGCGCGCCATCGGCGCTCTCGCCCGTGCCATTCGCCGCTCGCGTGCAGGCCTCAAGTCGCCCAAGCGCCCAGCCGGCAGCTTCCTTTTCCTCGGCCCTACAGGCGTAGGTAAAACAGAAGTCGCCCGCGCACTCGCCGACTTCCTCTTCGGCAGCGAAAAGTCGCTGATCCGCTTCGACATGTCGGAGTTCATGGAGAAGCATTCAGTCTCCAAGCTCATCGGCTCCCCTCCCGGATACGTCGGCTATGAGGAAGGCGGCCAGCTCACCGAACGTGTGAAGCGCAACCCCTACTCGATCATCCTGCTCGACGAAATCGAAAAGGCGCACCCGGATGTCTACAACATCCTGCTCCAGGTTTTTGAAGACGGTCAGCTCACCGACGGCCTTGGCAACACGGTCGACTTCAAGAACACGATCATCATCATGACGTCCAACCTCGGCGCGCGCTTCCTCGACAAAAAGAAGGGCATCGGCTTTGACGCTCCGGTCGAAAAGGGCATGCAGCCCAAGGTCGAAGATCAGGTCATGCAAGAGGTCAAGCGGGCATTCAATCCCGAATTCCTCAATCGTCTCGACGAAGTGATTCTCTTCACCTCGTTGGTGGACGAAGACCTGCTCCAGATCATGCACCTACTGGTCGACCAGATCAACGTAAACCTGGTTGCCAAGCAGATCAAGATCCGCCTTACGGTCGAGGCCGC
>JBIPMY010000208.1:0-10202 GCA_044376335.1 Bryobacter sp. | reverse complement strand
GTGGAAGAAGCAGCTATTGTAGAAACGGATAGCGCCAAAAGCGCCCAATAAATAAAGTGCCCCTAGAACGACTTCAGAAGATTATGTCGCAGGCCGGTGTTGCAAGCCGCCGCAAGTCCGAGGAGATCATCCTTGAGGGCAGAGTGAAGGTAAACGGCAAGGTAGTCATGGAGCTTGGCGCCAAGGCTGACCTGTCCGTCGATCACATCAAGGTAGACAACAAACTCCTGCATGCTCCCAAGAACATGCTCTACATTGCGATGCACAAGCCTCACAGTGTTGTTACCACGATGAGTGATCCGGAAGAACGCAAGACGGTCACCGAGTTTTTGCGTGGCATCAAAGAACGTGTCTATCCGGTAGGAAGACTCGACTACGCAAGCGAAGGGTTGTTGCTCTTTACCAACGACGGCGAGTTTGCCAACCGCATCATGAGCAAGCGGCAAAACATCATCAAGACCTATGTCGTCAAGGCAAATGGCACCTTGAGCGATGACCAGCTCGATGAGTTCCGTTCTGGAATTCCACTCTTCGGCAAGAAAACCAAGCCCGCGCTGATCAAGCCTCTGAGCCGCGCCGACAATCCCTGGTATGAGATTCAGTTGACGGAAGGCCGCCAGAATCAGATCCGCATCATGTTCAAGCACTTCGGCTTTCTCGTAGAAAAACTGAAGCGCGTCAAGATTGGCTTCCTGGAGTTGGCAACACTCAAGGCCGGCCAGATCCGTCATCTCACTCCGGCTGAAGTAGCCAAGTTCAAACACCTCCTCAAAATGGATACCAAGGTAGATGAGGACGATTGAGCAGATCCTTCGCGACACAAAGACGATTGCCGTTGTAGGGCTTTCCAGTGATCCGATGCGGCCTAGTTTTGGCATCGCCAGAGCGCTGCAGAGTTATGGATACCGGATCATTCCGGTAAATCCAAAAGAGACGGAAGTGCTCGGTGAGAAGTCTTATGCAAGCCTTGCTGAGATTCCCGTGCCGGTAGATTTAGTGAACGTCTTCCGGCGTCCAGAACAGACTCCCTCTGTGGCACGAGACGCAGTGTCGATTGGTGCCAAAGCGCTCTGGTTGCAATCTGGAATCGAGAACGACCAAGCAGAAGCCATCGCCGTTGCCGCCGGGCTGGACTACCTCAGCGACCGCTGCATCATGGTGGTACACCGCAAGCTCGGGCTTTAGTTTTTCCCAGGCGGCACGATAATCTGGTCCACCTTGGGACGGATGCCGTAAATCTGCCCAAGCGTACGGAAGTCAACGCCCATGCGGCCATTCCAGTCCCAGGCAACCTCACCACCCTTGAGCGTCATCTCACAGAAGAGCCGTTCTTTGCTGGTTACCCGCCCCTTGTTGTTATCCCAATAGCCGAACTCACCTTCCATCATCCGTAACATAGCCACGTCAGCAATGGCGCCCACGCCGAGGTGCCCAAGTTCAGGCCGCTGGATGATCTCAGCCGGCGTCGATGTAGTGGCCCGGATCGCTTCCTTGAGCGGCAGCCCGAGCGCCATCAGCTTCGACATCAGCGCAGGCAGATCCATAAACGATCCGTTCATGCTTCCAGCGTGCAGGTCTGAAGAAATAGTGTCGGGGTAAAAGCCGTTCTTGATCGAGCCTGAAGCATTCCGCAAGACAAAGCTGCCTCCGCCATGGCCAACATCAAACTTAATGCCACGCTTGCGCGCTTCTACAAGATAGGGGTAGAGTTTGCCTTCTTTGTCGACAAAGGGGACAGGGGCCCGGAACATGTGTGTGGAGATGTCACCTGGGCGCAAGTGCTTGCCGACGAGCTCGTAATAGGGCCGTTCTGGGAGGAAGTAACCAAAGTCCACCATGACGGGGATCTTCGCTTTTGTACCGGCAAGAACAGCATCGTCAACGCTGTCCCAGTCGGGCTTCTGGTAATGAGCTGACTTTACGCCTACGATTACGTCTTTATGCTTCAGCGCCAGCCTTGCTACCGCGTGAGGATCGAAATCTCCTTGCTCGGTGGCGTCTGAGATCATGCCGAAGCCGGCGATATTCACCATGGCGAGAACGCGAGTCTTGGAGCGATCAATCACCGTAGAACGAAAGACTTCAAAATTGCGCCAACCGGCTGAGCCTGCATCCACCATCGTGGTGACACCGGTGCGGAAGCTATGGGCATCGGGTTGGACGCTGAGATCTCCAGCCCATGCGCCAGGATTACCAGCCGTATAGAAGACGTGGGCGTGGATATCAATCAGGCCCGGGGTCAGGATGAGGCCCTTTACTTCAACAGATTGTTTGGCCCGCTTGGGGTCAATCGTTGTTTCAATCGCAGCGACCTTTCCCTGATGGATCGCCAGGTCAAAGATGCCATCGCGCCCGTTGCGAGGGTCGATAATTCTGCCCCCGCGCAGCAGCAAATCGAAGTCCTGGGCAGAGGCGAAGAGGGAGAGAGCCAGAAGCAGCCAACAAAGTCGCATCTTGGAATTCTACTCTTCCCGGATTCCCCCCTGCTGACAATCTTTGATTTTCTTAATCAATCCTTGTAGCCTAGTAATAACCACTTCAGGAAATACCACAAATGCGTACACTTATTTTTCTTGGCTTTCTCAGCATTCATGCCTGGGCACAGACCACTTTAGGGACGCTCACCGGCCGAGTCACCGACCCAAGCGACGCAGCCGTTGCCGCTGCCACTGTCACAGCCATCAACACAGGCACCCGGCTGGAGTTCCGCACCACCACCACTGTATCCGGAAACTATGTTGTACAGCAACTCCCCGTTGGCCTCTACGAACTCACTGTGGAGGCTCCAGGCTTTCGTAAGTCGATCCGCAAGGCCATCGAGCTCAACGTCGCACAAACCCTCAGCGTCGATGTTCGCCTTGAAGTGGGCCAGGTAGACCAAAGCGTCGAAGTAACCGGCGAGCTGCCTTCGCTGCAGACGGCCACCTCAGACCTTGGCACAACGGTAAGCCGTGCCAAGCTGATGGACCTGCCCCTCTTCGTCGGTGGCAACGTACGGAATCTCGAGCAGTTCATCTTCCTTGCTCCCGGTGTCACTGGCGATACCAACAACACCCAGATTTCGGGCTCCCCCAGCCGCGCCAAAGAAGTCCTGCTCGACGGCGTAGCCTCCACGGGGATCGAGAGCGGCGGCATCATCGCCGGCAACGCTCGCCCCTCTGTTGAGACAATCGGCGAATTCAAGATGGTACGCGCCAACTTCAACGCCGAATACGGCCGCACCGGCGGCGGCGTGCAGTTGTTCACCACCCGCAGCGGCACCAATGAATTGCATGGCGCCGTCTTCAATTACCTGCGCAATGACAAGCTGGATGCGCGAGGATTCTTTCAGCGCACACGCCAGGTCAACCGCCAGAACGAATTTGGCGCCACCCTCGGCGGCCCCCTCTACATCCCCAAAATCTACGACGGCAGAAACAAGACCTTCTTCTATTTCGTCTACGGCGGCTATCGCTTTCGTCAGGGTTCTCCCAACACCTTGCAAAGCCTGATCCCGCTCGACTTTCGGCAGGGAGATTTCTCACGGGCTGCCGCCGTCTTCGATCCTTCTACCAACCGCAGCACTCCGTCTGGAATCGTGCGAGACCAGTTCCCCGGCAACCGCATTCCAGCCAGCCGCTTCTCCACCGTTTCCCGCAACATTCTGCCCCTGCTTCCGACTCCTGACAACAGCTCGATTTTTAACAACTTCCTGTCCACTGGCCGTGGCCAGACCGATAGCAACCAGTACAACTTGAAGTTGGATCATGCGTTCTCAGACCGCAATCGCATCTCTGGCTACTACTACAACGACTTGAACGAAATTCGCGACCCCGAACTCGTCCCCGGCCCCACCACTCCGAATCGTTCCACCGCCAGCCGCAACAACTGGCTGCGAGTGAGCCACGATCTGGTGATCAAGCCCACCATGCTGAATCACATCACCCTCGGCTATACAAGAACCGCAGTAAGAATTGCTGCCTATAGCCTCGATCAGGATTGGCCCACCAAGTTGGGCCTCACCGGTGTCAACCGTGGCCCGGACAATACCTTCCCCTGCATCGAATTCATTGCCTCGGGCTTCTCCCGCCTCGGCGATCAGAACTGCAACAGCCGCGTCTTCCAAACCAACAATGCCTTCCAGTTGGGCGAAAGCTTTTCCTGGGTGCGTGGCAGCCACAACCTGAAATTTGGTCTCGACTTCCGCTTTATGGAAACCAACGGAATCGACCCCTGGCGCACGATGGGCTGGTTCCAGTTCAACGCGCTTGAGACGGCTCTGCCCGGCACTGCCAACAGCGGCAACGCGATCGCCAGCTTCCTGCTGGGTGGCGTGAATCGTGGCCAACTGCAAGTCTTCAGCTACTTCCCACGCAACCGCTACCAATACTTTGCCGGTTATGCCCAGGACGACTGGAAGGTGAGCCGCAAGCTGACCCTCAACTACGGCTTGCGCTACGACGTGTTCATCCCCCGTTACGAGAATCGCGACAACCTTTCCACCTTTGATCTAGACCTGCCGAATCCTGCTGCTGGTAACCGTCCTGGTGCGATGGTCTTTCTCGGTGATGGCCCGGGCCGCAGCGGTCTCCAGCGTCTGGCCGATACCGATTTCAAGGCCTTCGGGCCACGTCTGGGCCTCGCCTATGCGTTGACGCCCAAGACAGTCTTGCGCAGCGGCTACGGCATCTATTACGCCCAGGGCAATGCCAATGCCGGCTTGCGCGACTCACTGCAATCGAGTGTTGGTTTCGTAGCCCAGCCTGTCTTCCAGAGCCTCGATGCTGGCGTCACCCCGGGCTTCAACTGGGATGCCGGCTTCCCGCAGAATTTCGCACAGCCGCCCTTCATCAGCCCTTCTGCCGGCAACGGCTCGGACGTGCGCATGATGTTGCGCAGCGACGGGCGTGCCCCTTACTTCCAGAACTGGTCGTTCACGATCGAGCGCGAATTGATGCAGCGCGTCAATCTCGAAGTCACCTACCTCGGCACCAAAGGAACCCGCCTTGGCAATGGCCTCGTGCACTGGAACGAACTCAACCCGTCCAATCTCGCCCTCGGCTCTTTGCTCACCCGCAACATCAACTCGGCGGAAGCAGCGGCGGCTGGCATCCGTGCCCCTTATGCCGGCTTCACCGGATCTGTAGCGCAGGCCTTGCGTCCTTACCCACACATGCAGGCCGTGTGGAACCGCAGCAACCCCGCAGGCTCTTCCACCTATCACGCACTGCAGACGCAGTTGCAGGTAAGAAGCTACCGCGGCCTTGATGTGCAGATGGCCTACACCTGGGCCAAGACAATTTCCGATTCCGACATTCTTGCCGGTGGCGGCCCTGCTGGGCAAACCACTTACAATCGCGGTCTTGAGAAGGCCATCGCAACCACAGACGTTCCGCATGTTTTTGCGCTGAGCTACAGCTACCAGATTCCGTCCTTCAAAAATGCCAGCCGGCATGTCCTGGGTGGCTGGACCTTTACCGGTATTCACCAGTATTCGGTGGGCACACCGATTACGCTTACGGCAAACAACACTCTGCCCCTATTCACTTCTGCCTTGCGTCCCAACGCTCTTTCGGCAGACCGTCGGGTTGCAGTGGATAACTTTGATCCGGCTCGCGATCTGTGGATCAACCGGGCTGCCTTCAGCGCCCCTGCCGCACTGACTTTTGGTTCAAGCGCTCGGGCCTTCACCGATCTGCGCAATCCAAATTTCCTCAACGAAAACTTTGGCTTGATCAAGCGCATCAAGCTGATGGATCGTCTGCAACTGCAGTTCCGCGCAGAACTCTTTAATGCCTTCAATCGCACCGTCTTCGCTGCCCCGCAGGCCAATGTCAGCAATGCGCAGTTTGGCCGCATTGCCGGCCAGGCAAATACTCCGCGTCAGGGCCAGGTTGCAATCCGGGTTGAGTTCTAGTGCGCTGCCTGCTTCTGTTTGCGTTGTCCCTGACACTGCACGCAGAGTTTCTCGCAGGTGTTGCCCGGGTCAAGATCACACCACCAACTCCAGTGTGGTTGATGGGTTTTGGCGCACGCACACATCCTGCTGCTGAGGTTGGGCTCGATCTTTACGCCAAGGCGTTGGCGATCGATGACAAGGCTGGCGGGCGCGTCGTAATTGTCACTGCAGACCTGATTGGCTTTACCGAGCGCAGCACAAACGAAGTGGCGCGCCGCGTGATGGTCAGGCACACATTGAGGCGAGATCAGATTATCTTTCTCGCCTCCCACACCCATTCCGGCCCGGCAGTGCTCGACCGTATGACGATCAGCCAGGGCGAAGGCCCCGCCTTTGACCGTGAAGCAGAAGCTTACACCGCTCGTCTGATCGATCAGTTAGAGCAGTTGATCGCCGCTGCCCTTGCAAAGCTGGAACCGGTAACTGTATCCAGCGGCTGGACTGAAGCGGGTTTTGCCTTCAACCGTCGTACCGAACAACTGGCCGTAATTCGACCAGGCGAGACTTTTCCAGCCCCCGTCGATCATCGGGTTCCGGTGCTTCGCCTCAAGCGAAAAGACGGCCAGGACTTTGCCCTACTCTTCGGCTACGCCTGTCATCCGACAGTGCTCACCGGCGACACCTATGAAGTGAGCGGCGACTATCCGGGTTACGCTCAGGCCAGCATTGAAGAAGCGTTGCCGGGAGTGACAGCGATGTTCATTCCCCTCAGTGCCGGCGATCAGCGCGCCACCCCACGTGGCACCCGCGTTCTGGCGCAAAAGCATGGCAAGAGTCTGGCTGAGGCGGCGATCTCAGCCAGGCTGACGTCGCTTACCGGAAAGCTCCAGACCGCGATTGAAGAGATCCGTTTGCCCTTTGCCTCGCACACCAAAGAAGCATACGAGGCCGAGGCACTCAGCTCCGACCGATTCGCAGCACGCAGGGGTAAGGCAATGCTGGCGGCAATGGCCGCTAAGAAGATGCCCCTCGATACTGCTTACCCAATCCAGGCGATCCGCATCGGGGCGATCTCGATTCTGGCCCTTCCGGGCGAGGTAGTGGTAGATTACGCGCTGCACTTTAAAGCGAAGTACGGAAGCCGCGTGATTGTTGCCGGCTACGCGAATTTTCTCCCCGGCTACATTCCAACATTGCGGCTGCAGCGCGAAGGTGGCTACGAGGCTGGCGACGCCATGATGTACTTCATGCAGCCAGGCTGGTTCACCGATCAGGTGGAGTCTCTGGTGCTGGAAGGTTCGACTCGCGCCCTTAAGTCTGTCGGTCTCTTGCCGTCACGTTCCACTTCCGGATCACGCGGGTCTCTTTCTCCCACCCGAGTACGCTAATCGAGGCTGTGCTGAGTGCAAACATACGAGCACTCAGAGCAGGAATCCCAAGATACCGGCAGGCCAGAAGGCGTAACAGATGTCCGTGGGCGAACAGCAGAACATCGCCATCCGCGGCCAGGGCAGTTTCCACAACATTCCCGCATCGCGCATAAACCTGATCCATCGTTTCGCCATCGGGCGTGCCATGTGTCCAGATCGACCAATCGGGGATACTTTGCCTGATCTCGGCTGCGGTCTTGCCTTCCACCGAGCCGTAATTGTACTCGCGCAGGTCGTCGAGGTATTGTGCCTGCGCACCAAAGCCTGCCAGCTCACAAGTACGACGTGCGCGCTGCAACGGGCTGGAATAGACCGCCGCAAAGTTCTTGCCGCCGAGTTCAGTCTTGAGCGTCAGCGCTTGCTTTTCGCCCTCTTCGTTGAGCGCAAGATCGGTCCAGCCGGTATGCTGCCCGCTGAGGCTCCAGGCGGTTTCTCCGTGGCGAACCAGCCAGATTTCATGCTTATTCATTAGAGAGCTTTTCGGATGGTGAAGTCATATGCTGCTGTTCCTACAATACCGCCGAGGAAAGGCGCAAAGAATGGAATCATCCAGGCCGAGGCACCATCGGTGAGGCCATTGTTCTTGAAGCCGGCAACCACGGTGAAGAGGCGGGGCCCAAAGTCACGGGCGGGGTTAATCGCATAGCCGTGCAGGCCACCAAAGCTCATGCCGATTGCCACAACAATTGCACCAACCAGGATCGGGGTAAGCCAGGATGGAGCGTTCAGGTTGTTTTCGTCGGTGAGCGCCATCACGAGAAAGAGCAGCAAAGCTGTACCAAGCACCTGATCGATGAAGCCGGCCGATGGGACGTCCGGAAAAGCCGGGAAGGTGCAGAAGACTCCTGCCGTGTGGTCAAGGCCCGGATCCTGCTTGAGGAAGGCGGGACGATAGTTGAGAAATACCAGCGCCGCCCCGCAAAAGGCACCAGCAATCTGAGCCAGGATGTACGGCCCAACTTTGGCCCAGGAGAAGCCACGGAAGATCGCAACCGACAGAGTAACCGCCGGGTTAAGATGAGCTCCGCTTACCTTGGCACTTATGGCCACCCCCATCATCACGGCCAGACCCCAGCCGAGAGTGATGTTGGTGTAGCCTCCGTTGACGAGCTCACCGGGGCTCCCTGTGCCAAAAAGCTGCACCATAGCAACAACTCCTCCACCGAAAAGGAGAATCACCATGGTGCCGAGAAATTCAGCGGCGAGTTCATAAAGCAGAGTTGTGGGCATCTCGCGATTCTATAATGAGCTTTATGCGTTTGGTACTGCTTCTTCTGTCTTTTGTCGCTCTTGCTTCTTCTCAGCCCATGACACCCGCTGCTTCCGCAGACTATGTCAAGGCAAATTACACGAAGTATGAGTACCGGATTCCGATGCGGGACGGCAAGCGTCTCTTCACCAGTGTTTACGTACCCAAAGACTCGCTGAAGACCTATCCCTTTCTTCTGAGCCGCACGCCATACAGCGTTGCTCCTTACGGGGTGGACAAGTATCGTCCGAGCCTTGGGCCAAACGAGCTATTCCTCAAGAGCGGCTACATCTTCGTTTACCAGGATGTGCGAGGGCGCTATTTGAGCGAAGGCGTATTTGTCGAAATGACCCCGCACCGGGCTGTGAAAAAAGGCCCGCAGGACATCGATGAGTCCACCGATACGTTTGACACGATTGACTGGCTGCTCAAGAACATCAAAGGCAACAATGGCAAAGCGGGTATCGTAGGCATTTCCTATCCAGGCTTCTATGCTGCAGCCGGCATGATCGAAGCCCACCCGGCGCTCAAGGCCGCAAGCCCGCAAGCACCCATCATTGACCTCTTCAAGGGCGATGATTCCTATCACAACGGTGCGTTTTACCTCACGGCCAATTTTGGCTTCTACGCCTTTTTCGGCAAGAAGAAGACAGAACCGGAATTGCCAGATCCCAATGCGCGCAGATTTGATTTTGGTACCCGTGACGGCTACGACTTCTACAAGCGCCTGGGCTCGTTGTCCAATGCCGACGAGAAGTTCTTCAAACGCGAAAGCCCCTATTGGACAGACCTTCTTGCACACACCACCTACGATGATTTCTGGAAGGCTCGCAATCTCGCGCAGCATGTGAAGAACATCAGTCCTGCCGTGCTTACCGTAGGCGGATGGTACGACGCAGAAGACTTGCAGGGGCCGCTCAGCCTGGATGCTTCTCTTGAGCAACAGAGTACTGCCACGCGGAGAACCCTCGTGATGGGCCCCTGGGTACATGGCGGCTGGGCTCGCGGAGATGGCGACAAACTCGGCAGCGTCACCTTCAATCAGAAGAGTTCGGTGTGGTTTCGGGAGAAGGTGGAGTTCCCATTCTTTGAACACCATCTCAAGGAAAAGGCCGACCCGAAGCTGAGCCGCGCCATCGTTTTTGAGACGGGCACCAATCGCTGGCGCAATTTTGACCAATGGCCACCCAAAGGGAGTGCCGGCAAATTGTACTTTCATGCCGGCGGCAAGCTGAGTCTCGATCCTCCTGTCCAGAATGAAAGCTTTGATGAGTATGTTGCCGATCCGGCAAAGCCGGTGCCTTTTGTTGGTTACACAACTCTAGGGATGGCTCAGGAGTACATGGTGAGCGACCAGCGTTTTGCCTCATCCCGTCCCGATGTACTCACTTACACCAGCGACGTGCTGGAGGAAGATCTGGTAATCGCTGGTCCTCTGAAGCCGAATCTCTTTCTCGAATCAAGTGGAACCGATGCTGATTACATCGTGAAACTGATTGATGTGTATCCAGACGACTATCCAGATCACGGTGGATACCAGCAATTGCTGCGCGGGGAACCATTCCGCGCGAAGTTTCGCGAGAGTTTTGAAACCGCCAGGGCATTGGTGCCGGGCAAGCAATTTGAAGTGAATTTCTCGATGCCC
>JBIPMY010000289.1:0-8051 GCA_044376335.1 Bryobacter sp. | reverse complement strand
AGGAGGTGGCCGCGGATGATGCTGACCTGGGTCTGAACATCTTTGAGAGGGACGGCGAGGCGAAGTGCGCCAGATGGTGAGGGCACGGCGACGTAGAGATAGTTGATGCCGACAGAGGCGCTAAGGCGCTTGTCAAAGCCGATGCCACCTTTGAGTGCGTCGATGATTTCCGGCCGGTTGGAGTGGTTCTCCATTTTGCCAGGAGACTGTTCGGTATCTGCCAGAACCGTGCCGTCGCGGCGTACGATGCTGATGCGGCCGACGGCGGCACGGGCATTGGCATTGAGACGAGCGTTGTCTGCTAGCATCGAAGCTTCCTGAAGTGCGAGGACATTGCACTTTTGTGAGAGTTCGGCTTTGAGGGTATCGACGTAGGTGTCTTCCGCAATGCGGGATGCCATGAAGTCTACGGCGACAAGGCAGGTGATGAGAACGGCCAGAACGGCCGTGATTAGCTTCAGGAAGATGCGGCCTGTGAGGCGGGGCATGATTCTTTAGGATATCCATCTCAGGGTTACAAATTGGTGACGGCGAGGCTTCAGATCTTTGAAGTCCGATTGAGAGGTTTATTGCCGGGGCGGCACTAGACTGTCATGCTGCGAGTTTTGGTTTGCCTTGCGATGGTGTTTGCCTTGTTGGGCAATAGCGGTGAGGACGCGCTGATAGCTTCGCGCCTGAAGGTGAAAATGGCACGATCGAAATTGAAATCGGATGGCTTGCAATACCGGGTTGAGGGCGGGACGGTTGAGTGGTCTGGGACTGTGAAGATTCCACAGCGCAAGGGGGCGGCGACGCGAATGGCGAAGTCTGCGGGGGCCAAGCGGGTTTTGAACCGGATTGTGGTGCAGGCTTCGCCGTCGGCTGGGGTGGCCCGTAAGGCTGTAGTTCAATTTCCCAAGCGCTGAATGTTAGTCTGCTAAGACGTGGACGAAAATTCAAAAGCCTCTAAACCGTATTTGAAACCTCTGCTGGCCTGGCTTGCCTTGTTGCCGCTGCTGATCCTTGTGTTTTATCCGGCGATGAGCGGGTCGTTTTTGCTCGACGATTCGAGCGGGATTCAGAACAACTCTGATATTCGTCATGTGACGCCGACGAATTTGTTAAAGCTGTTTCGCGGGCACACCAATGTCCGGGCTGTGGATCATCATCCTGTTTCAGCGCTGTCTTTCATGATCGATTACCAGTTGGCTGGACTCGACCCAGGCTTTTACCACGTGAATAATCTGATGCATCACTGGGTGGCTGCGGGTGCGATGATGTGGCTTTTCCTGACGATCTGGAGGATTTGGCAGGTGCAGAGGGGGCGTGACGCAGCAGATGAAAAGGGATTCTGGATGGCGGCGGGGTTGATGTTTGTGTGGGCTGTGCATCCTTTTGCAACGATGCCAGTGGGATACATCATGTGTCGGCAGGAAACTTTGCTGGTGCTCTTCTATGTTCTTTCGATGATCTGTCTGCTGCGGGGCTGGGAGCGGGCGAGCTTCTTTCTGGCCATTCCATCGTTTCTTTGCAAGGAAGTAGCTGTGACGTTGCCTGGTGCGCTGTTTCTGGTGGACTGGGCGCAGGGCGGAGTGGGGATCGTTGAGACTTTCCGGAAGCGTTGGCGCTATTATGCGGTGCTCACTTCTACGTGGCTTCTGCTCTGCTTCTATCATCTGCGTGGGGGCCGGCGAAATGAGATCTTTGCTGCAGGGATGCCGCTGGCAGGGACGTCGGAATATTTCAAGGTGCAGTGTGGCGTGATTCTGACTTATTTCTCAAAGCTGTTCTGGCCGGTGAAGCTGATGTTCTATCCGTATCTACGACCGGTTGAGACGTGGACTGAATGGGTTCCAGGGCTGGTATTCCTGTTGGTTTACATTGCCGTGGCTGTGTATTGCCTGCGGTGGTCGCGATGGCTTGCGGTGATTTTGATTTTTCCGCTATTGGTGCTGTCGCCGACTTCGTCGGTGTTGCCGATCCCGTTTGAACCTTCGATGGAATACAGGATGTACTTGCCGTCGGTGGCCATTATTGGACTTGTGATGGTTGGGGTGTGGCGATGGGTGCCTAAGTTCTGGATGCGAATTGGCGTGGTTGCTGCGCTGGTGATGCCGTTAGCTGTAGTGAGCCATTTGCGGGCTCGCGACTATGAGACTCCGATGAAGTTGTATGAGCAAGATTATGCTGTGAATCCGAAGAGCTTGAATACGCTTGAGGGACTGACCGGGATTTACCTTGGCGCAAAGCGTTATGATCTTGCCACCGACCGGGCGTGGAAGATGATTGACTGGGCATCGGCTGACAACAATAAGGACTTCGTTGGACGGGGGTTCAATTTTCTTGGAGACATCGAGTCACAAAAGAAAAATATGGAGGCGGCGAAGGACTTTTACCGGCGTGCGATTGCGGTAAACGGCAACTGGGCGGCGAAGCTGAATCTTGCGATTGCGCTGATTGAACTCAAAGAGTATGCCGAGGCCGAGAAACTGCTGAGGGAGTACCTTGTGTTTACGCCGGATAGCCCGGACGCGATTCTGATGTTGTATGAGACAAAGATCGGGGAGATGAAGCTGGATGAGGCTGAGAAAATTTTCGACCAGTTCACCAGGACGTATCCCGAGCGCACAGATCTTGAATCGCAGCGGACAAGGCTCTCGATCTTGAGGCGTCGTCAGGCTGAGGAAAAGGGTGCGAAGCCCTAAACGTCTTTCGGGTCTGGATGCAGGTAGGGCTTGCGGTAGGGCCTCTTCAGCATTCTTGTTGCCTCAGCGTCGTTAGTCACGATCATCTTTGCGGGATCGTAGCTGAGGGTGCGGCCTAGCTTCATCGAGAGATTTGCGAGGATGCAGGAGGCCGTTGAGATGTGGCCCTGCTCGATATCGGCGACGGGGCGGGAGCGCTTGTCGATTGCAGCCAGGAGGTCACGCATGTGTCCGCGGATGGCTGGGGCGACGTGTTTTTCGAGGTCCTGTTCGGTTTTGTCTTCAGGGTATTGTTCGAGTTCGTAAGTGACGTCTTTGTGGACTGGGGATTCGCCTTTTCCGAGTGGCATGTAGTCGTAGCCCTGTACGCCTGCCTTTAGGGTGGCTTTGTCGCCGTAGAAGGTGGCACCCCAGGGGTACTTGGGGTCTGGTGCGGCGCCCCAGGAGCGGTGGGTCCAGATGACTTTGACGTTGCCGAAATCGAAGCTGGCTTCCTGGGTGTCGGGGATGTTGGCTTTGGATGCCTTATCGATCAGAATGCCGCCTGAGGAGGAGATGGCCTTAGGCCAGCCGAGGCCCATCATCCAGCGCACCATGTCGAGCATGTGGACGCACATGTCGCCCATGATGCCGTTGCCGTATTCGTTGAAGGCGCGCCAGCGGCGGGGATGTACGAGCGAGTTATAGGGACGCATGGGGGCGGGGCCGGTCCACATTTCGTAGTTAAGGTTCTCGGGGGGAGCGGAATCTGGCGGGTTTTCCTTGGCCCGCATATGGTAGTAGCAGTAGATTTCGACGAGCCCGATGTTGCCCAATTTGCCGCTGTTGACGTAGCGTTCTTTCGCTTCGATCAGGTGGGGTGTGGAGCGGCGCTGGGTTCCGATTTGTACGACACGCTTGTATTTGCGGGCGGCGGCGAGCATGGCTTCACCCTCGATCACGTCGACCGAGATGGGCTTCTGCATGTACATGTCGACGCCTGCACGGGCGGCCTCGATCATGGGCAGAGCGTGCCAGTGGTCTGGGGTGGCGATCTCGACGAGGTCGAGATCCTTTTCGGCCAGCATTTTGCGGTAGTCGGTGAAGAGTTTGGGGCGCTTTTTTGAGAGCTGTCTGGAGGCGATCAGATCGGCTGCTTTTTCGAGCATCACTTTGTCGACGTCGCAAATGGAGACAACTTCGACGGGTGCAATCTGGACCAGGCGGAGGAGGTCTGACTTGCCATACCAGCCGGAACCGATCATGCCGACGCGGCGCTTCTTCTGTACGTCGAAGCTTTGAGCGGAGAGATCGTAGGCCATGGAAGCGGCAGCGGTTGAAAGGAAGTTGCGACGAAGCATAGGATTATCGATTCAAAGTATATTCTGTTTTTTGGAGAGCCCGGTGAGGAGGGCGGAGAGGCCTCGATCGAGCGATTCAGCAGCTGTGCCGGGGTCGAGTTTCTGGGCCAGTTGCAGGGAAGCATATCCGTGAAGGAAGGCCCAGAGTGCGCCTGTCGCCGCAGAGTCGCCGTTGAGGGTGTCGAGGAGAAAGAGCCAAAGTTCTTCGCCAGAAGAGGGGAGCACAGCAATCAGGTTGTAGAGAGCTTGATTGTGGAGGGCAAAGTCGATATAAGCTGCAGCCAGGGCGTGGATCTTCGAGGGGCCCTTGAGGCCAGCACTGGCCGATTTGAGTGCCAGCAGGAGGCTGTGGGACGCATTCGAAGCGAGGGCTGCTTCTATTGCATTGCGATCTGGGAAGTGATGATAGAGACTTGAGGCGCGAAGGCCGAGCTTGCGGCCGAGTGCGCGCATGGAAAGAGCGTTCCACCCGTGGGTTTCGATGATTTCGAGGGCTGTGCGAAGGATGGTCTCCCGGTCTGTTTTAGACGGAAAGGACATACTGAACAGTGTAAGTCTTGAGGGGGGCAAAAAAAAGGCGCCCCGGTTGGGGCGCCAAATGAATGCACAATGAATGTGCGCTTATTACTTCTTCTCAAAGGGCTTTTCGACTGCCTTGCCTACCGCCTTTAGCCCTTTTTCAGTTCCTTTGGCGACGGCCTTGGCGCCCTTTTCGGTGCCGTGTGCGACGTCTTTGCCAAATTCTTTGGTTTCCTTGCCCGCTACCTTGGCACCCTTTACCGTGCCATGAGCAACGTCTTTTGAGACCTCGGCGGTTTCTTTGCCAACTACCTTGGCTCCCTTTTCAGTGGCCTTGGCCGCTTTCTTGGTTGCTGTTGCAACATCTTGAGCCGGAAGCGTCAATGCTGCGGCCAAAAATACTCCAGAGATAATTTTCATATTCATCAGGGTACATCCTCCAAAGATGAAGACGCCGGGTGGCGAAAGCTCGTTGCGTCGATTGATCTTTGAAATACTGCACTCAAACGGGGCGTAACTTCATCCGTTAAAGTAGACAATAGGTTGTCGTATGCGAAAACTGATCCAACAATTCATGCCTGCCGCCCTCGGCGTATGGTTCGCTATTCAAGGAGCTCCTACAATGGCTGCTGACTTTCCAGACCCGGCAGTAGATGCCAAACTGGCCCCAACCAAGGGCAAAGCGACGGCGATTCTGGCCGGAGGCTGCTTCTGGTGCACAGAAGCGGTGTTTGAGATTATGGAGGGCGTCGAGGACGTGATCTCCGGCTACTCAGGTGGCACCAAGGAGACGGCGAAGTACGACATCGTTTCCAGTGGCCGAACGGGACATGCTGAAGCGATCCTTATCACCTATGACCCTTCGAAGGTGACCTACGGACAACTGCTGAAGATTTTCTTCGCGGTTGCTCATGACCCGACGACGCTGAATCGCCAGGGTAACGATATCGGGCCTCAGTACCGCAGCGCGATTTTCTATGCCGATGAAGAACAGAAGAAGATTGCTCAGGCGTACATCGCACAACTGGATGCAGCTCATGTGTTGAGGAGCCCGATTGTGACGCAGGTGGTGCCGGTGGACAAGTTCTACACCGCAGAAGGCTATCACCAAAATTATTCGGCAAACAACAAGACCGGCTACGTAGTTGCCGTCAGTGACCCCAAGGTAGAAAAACTGAAGAAGCAGTTTCCGGGCTGCGTCAGAAAGAGGAAGTAAATGAAACTCACTCAAAGAAGGACCTTCATGCTCACTCTCTCGGCCTTTGGCCTGAATGCTGCGCCCAAGAAGATCAAGATCGCTGAGTTCAACGATGCGGGCAAGCAGACCGGAATTGTCGAAGTGGACAAGCTGGTGAAGCCGGACGAGGAATGGAAGAAGATGCTTTCGGCCGAGGAGTTCTACGTTACCCGCAAGCAGGGTACCGAGCGCGCCTTTACCGGCAAGCTGAACAAGAACTACGCCGACGGTGTTTATCGCTGCATCTGCTGTGGCACGGCGTTGTTTGATTCCAAGACAAAGTTTGACTCTGGCACCGGCTGGCCGAGCTTCTGGGCCCCGATCGCCAAAGAGAACGTGAAGAACATCTCCGACAACACGCTTGGCATGGTGCGGGTTGAGAATCAGTGCGCGCGCTGTGATGCGCATCTGGGACATGTCTTTGAAGACGGGCCGAAGCCTACGGGTTTGCGTTACTGCATGAACTCCGCTTCTCTAAAATTCACGCCACGCGCAAAATCCTGAAGTGTTTTTCGGGCTCTCTACGCCTTAACCAGTAGAGAGCCCAATGAAAATTCAAGCAGGAACCACTGTTACTATTACCGACGGCCGTAGCGTGGCTGTCGTTTTGTTGACTACTGAAAAGCATAAGCTTGGCGGTGAACCCATGGAGGGGTGCTGGGGCCTGCATCGCAGTAGTGTTGGACAAATCGGATCTTGCCGAAGAGGGTCATGGAAGCTGACCTTTATGGCGCTCTATGGGATCGGGCATAGCCTGAGTTTGTACGACGAGCGAGGCAAGCCTTTTCTGATCATCAGTGCTGAAGGCAACGCGGCCAACCAGGGCAACGGGTTGCTTTATGGCCCCGTGGGCAAGCCATTGATGAAGCTCAAAGGTTATCTGGATATTCCATTGCTGGATCTTTCTAAGGTCTGGTTTGGCTGTGTGTTCAAGTGGGGAGGGCACGCGGGTGTGGGAGGTGTAGAGCGCGCAATGGGAGCGTTGGTTAATGTTTCCAGCAGAGAATCCACCATTGTTGATTTGCAGACTTTCAAGGGTGGGCCTGGCCTGGGTGGATCTGTTGGATTTGCAGCAATGCTAGCACTTGGGTATCCGACAGCACAATCGATGAACGGTGCAACAAATGACGGGTTTGACTTTGCGTTATCGTTGGGTGGGAAGTGGGAGGGGATTCTGAAGAATCTTGGAAATACCCCGAAATATGCTGAGATATTTGGCACCCTCCCCAAAGTCTGCAAAACAATGGGCGAGGTTAGTGCGCTCACTAAACGCCTTAAGGCCCTCGAAGACCTGTCGGGCCGGGCAAAGATCCTGGCCTCCTTTTCGGGCCTGGGAGCTGGCGAGAGCGGCTTCGCCGTTTTCGATATTCCTGGTTTGGGAACGGGGCTTGAGGTTGGAGTTTCCTTCGGCGTGACGACGATTATTAATGTTGATGGACTGGATGCACCGAGCGGCCCCACGGGACCTGTGGGTAAGATGAGTCCGCCTCTGCCCAATTTTAAGGAATACAACGGAGTGGGTCGCCGCAATTTCTAGTGGTTGAGGACCGAAGCACTATTGTCCCGCCGCCAACGGATGCTTGTGAGTAGCGTGTCTCCACGGAAAGGCGTGTCCACAAGGATGTCGCCGAGGGTGACCAGGGTTTCTCGAGGGCTGATATGAGTGACATGGAAGTTGCCGTGCATGGCGTCGCCGTCGCGGGGCACCAGGATTCTCTCGCTGCTCTTGATGAGGACTTTGCGGCGGGTGTCGAACTCTGCCATGAAAGTGGGCGTGCGCCAGCGGAAGACCTTCTCGTTGCTCTGGTCTTTCCGCGTGTACGTGAGGTAGAGCTTCTCGCTGTGACGGATCCAGTGTTGCTGTGTGGTTGAGGTGACCAGGGGTGTCCCGTCGTCGAAGGTGTGGGTTTCGAGGCGCTCCCAGCTTAGCCCGTCGCGGGAGACGGCGAAGTGGCCGCGGTCGTCTTCTGAGCGGATCGTGAGCCAGAACTTGCCGTCATGCCTGGTGAGGGAAGGCTCCATGAGGCCGCGCTTTACGGGGAGCTTTAAGATGTTGCCGAGGCGCTTTGCTTTGAGGTTGAGACCATCGAAAGAGCAGAGCAGGGTAGAGACTGAGTGATCGGGGCGGTTGGCCAACATCGTTACCGGAATCAGCACGTCGCCGTTTGCGAGTGTCCAACGCTGGCTGCAGCCGGCACTCATCATCATGGAGGCTTCGGGGTGTTGGAAGTCCAGTTTTTGGGGCTTGGTCCAGGAGCCGTCGGCCTTGCG